>JBKOVT010000260.1:0-24874 GCA_046724035.1 Pseudomonadota bacterium
TCCCATGCCCGGACCGGGCATCCTCGACATCGCGCCCTATGTCGGCGGCGAGTCGAAGGCCGCGGGTGTCGAGCGGCCGATCCGCCTGGCATCAAACGAGAGCGCGCTCGGGCCGAGCCCGAAAGCGATCGCCGCCTACAAAGCGCTCGCGGGCGAGATCCATCGTTATCCCGATGGCGGCGCCGCCGAGCTGCGCGCCGCGCTCGGCCGGCATCACGGGCTCGACCCCGAGCGCATCGTCTGCGGCGCGGGCTCCGACGAGCTGATCGGGCTGTTGCAGCGCGCCTATGCCGGGCCCGGCACCGAGGTGCTGTATAGCCGGCACGGGTTCCTGATGTATTCGATCGGCGCGCTGGCGGTCGGCGCAACGCCGGTGGCGGTACCGGAGCGCGATCTGACCGCCGATGTCGATGGGCTTCTGGCGCATGTTACCGAGCGCACCCGCATTGTCTTTATCGCCAATCCGAACAACCCGACCGGCACCTATCTCTCCGCCGAAGAAATGGCGCGCTTGCATGCCGGCCTGCCGCCCAATGTCGTACTGGCGATCGATGCGGCCTATGCCGAATTCGTCAACCGCAACGACTACGAGGCCGGTGTCTCGCTGGTGAACCGGGCCTCGAACGTCGTCATGCTGCGCACCTTTTCGAAGATCTATGCGCTGGCGGGGCTGCGCCTCGGCTGGGCCTATTGCCCGCCGGAGATCGCCGATGTGCTGAACCGCATCCGCGGCCCGTTCAATGTCAGCGCGCCGGCGCTCGCGGCCGGGCTTGCGGCGGTCGAGGACGTCGCCGCGCTGGCGCGCGCCCGCGCCCATAACGACCAGTGGCTGCCCTGGCTCTCCGAGCGGCTCAAGGCGATCGGTCTCGATTTGACGCCGAGCGTCGGTAATTTCGTGCTGGCGCGCTTTCCGAAGGAGCCGCGGAAGAATGCCGACGCCGCCTTCGCGTTTCTGCAGAAGCGCGGCATCCTCGTCCGACACATGGGCGGCTACGGTCTGCCCGAATGCCTGCGCATCACGATCGGCACCGGCGAGGAGATGGAGGCGGTCGCCGCCGCCTTGACCGAATTCATGGCCCCTCCATGAGTGATAAATTGTTCGAACGCGTCGCGCTGATCGGCATCGGCCTGATCGGCTCCTCGCTGGCGCGCGTCTTCCGCCGCGACATGCCCGAAACGCGCATCATCGCCTGCGCGCGCCGCGCCGAGACGCTCGACACCGTGCAACGCCTCAACCTCGCCGATGAGACGACCGACGACCCCGCGGCCGCGGCGGATGGCGCGGATCTCGTCGTACTTGCGACGCCGCTCTCGGCCTATCGCGACGTCGCGATGCGGGTCGCACCGACTTTGCGGCGAGGCGCCATCGTCACCGATGTCGGCTCGGTGAAGGAGCAGGTCATCCGCGATGTAAAGCCGCTGATCCCCGAGGGCGTGCATTTTGTGCCCGGCCACCCGGTCGCCGGCACCGAGCATTCCGGCCCCGAGTCGGGCTTCCCCGAACTGTTCCACGATCGCTGGTGCATCCTGACGCCGCTCCCGGACACCGCGCCCGAGGCGGTCGCGAAGGTGACGCGGCTCTGGGAAGGTGCCGGCATGCGCGTGACGCAGATGGCGGCCGATCATCACGACAAGGTGCTGGCGGTGACCTCGCATCTGCCGCATCTAATCGCCTATACGATCGTTGGCACGGCGACCGATCTCGCCGACGATCTCAAATCCGAGGTCATCGCGTTTTCGGCCGGCGGCTTTCGCGATTTCACCCGCATCGCCGCCTCCGACCCGATCATGTGGCGCGACATTTTTCTCGCCAATCGCGAGGCGGTGCTCGAAATCGTGCAGCGCTTTACCGAGGACCTGACCGCCTTGCAGCGGGCGATCCGCTGGGGCGAGGCCGACACGCTCGAAGCGCGTTTTACAAAGACACGCTCGATCCGCCGCTCGATCATCGAAGCCAAACAGGCCTGACCGGCTCGGCACGTGCCGGCCGGCTGCATTAAGCCGCTGATGTTGTGAACCAGCCGGCATCAATCCGGATTGCCAGCTTGCGCCTTCCTATCACCATCTATCCGGATTGTCAAGTGAAAAATGCGTTATCAATGCGCTATATTGACGCACGTCAGGTCGGTTTCGGGCTAATCTCTCTGAAAGGGCCCCGATCACACGAAGCGAATATTGTGATTCTGGACAAATCCGACGAGGCGCTCCTACGCCCTCCCCGACCGATCATTCGCAAGACAGGGGCGGGTTGACCTCACTCCCGCGGCGTTGATTTCGCCGGGCTCGGGCGCATAGTGGCGGCGGAATTTTCGAGGGAGGAACCGCCGCGATGCTCGGCACGCCCGGCTTTCATCATCTGCATCTGAACTCGACCGATCCCGAGGCGGCGATCACTTTCTACACCGGGTTGTTCCCGAGCACCCGCAAAGCCGAATGGGGCGGCCATCCCGCGCTCTACTCGCCCAATGACGTGCTGATCCTGTTCGACAAGGTCGACCGGCCGCCGCCGACCGAGCCGCAAAGCGCGATCTGGCATTTCGGCTGGCATGTCGCGGACTCGCAGGCGACGGTTCGCGATTTCAAGGAGCGCCCCGAGGTCAGGATGCGGCCGCTCTACACGACGGATGAAGGCAGCTCCGTCCTGATCAGCAGCGACACCTGGCCAAGCGTGGGCAACACGCTCGGGCTGACAAAGGCGCAGATCGCGGAGGCGCGCGCGAGAGGCGTGCAGCCGACCCGCAAGGGCGGCTTTGCCTATATGTCGGGCGGCCCTGAGGATGCGTTGTTCGAGATTGCCGGCGACTATCCGCAGGAGCGGTTCAACCACGTGCATATGTGGCACGAGCAGCCGTTCTGCGCCTTGCTCTGGTACACGAAGCACCTGAACGCGCCGGTGCGTCAGGGCTTCCCCGATACGGAGCTCAACGAAAGCAATTGCCGCGTCACGCGCGGCGCCGACCGCACCTGGCCGGCGCTGAACCGCGAAGGCATGTGCCGCACGCCGCGCGCGGGGGTCGAATTCGGGGATGTCGTGCTGACCTGGTACATGAACCAAGGCGACAGACCGCTCGCCCCGAGCCGCGGGCAGATGCAGGACCATATCGGTTTGAGCGTCACCGATCTCGATGCATGGGTCGGCAAATTGCGCGGTGAGGGCGTCACATTTCTCGAAGAGCCGTATCGGTTCGGCGACACGCGGGCAGTCATGATCGAGGGCCCGAGCCGCGAAGCCATCGAACTCGTCGAGGTGAAGTAATGCCGATCGAGGATCGGTTTGGGCTGCCGCTGACGACGGACTCCCCAAGCGCGGCCGAGAATTACATCCGCGCCGTCGATCTGATGCTGTCGGCCAACGCCGGCGCCGAGACGCTGCTCGACAGCGCGCTCGATGCCGATCCGGACTTCGTGCTTGCCCATATCGCGCGCGGGCGGCTCTGTCAGGTGCAGGCGCGCATCCCGGAAGCAAAGGAAGCCGCCGCGCGCGCCCGCGGCCTCGCCGGTCGGGTCACGGCGCGCGAGCGCGGCCATATCGAGACGATCGCGCTCGTTATCGACGGGCTCGGCGCGCAGGCGATGGCGCGGCTCGAAGCGCATGTCGCCGACTACCCGCGCGACGCGCTGGCTCTGTCGCCGGCGCTCGGCGTCTTCGGCCTGTTTGGGTTCAGCGGCCGCGTCGACCACCACGAGGCGCAACTGGCGCTGCTCGAACGCCTCGCGCCCAAATGGGACGAGGATTGGTGGTTCCTGACCTATCTCGGCTGGGCTCGCATCGAGACAGGCGATGTCGCGACCGGCTCGCGCGAGGTCGAGCGGGCGTTGGCGCTCAACCCGCACAACGCCTTTGCTGCGCATGCCCGCGCGCACGGCTATTACGAGGCGGGCGATGCCGAAAGCGGCGCGGGTTTTATCGAAGCGTGGCTCCCCGGCTACGACCGGCAGAGCCAGCTGCACTGCCATCTGTCGTGGCATCAGGCGCTGTTCGAACTGGCGCGCGGCCGGCCGGAGCGCGCCCGGGTGCTCTATGAGGATGCGATCCGCCCTGCCATGTCATACGCGCCGCCTCTGTTCAACCTGGCTGATGCGGCGTCCTTCCTGTGGCGCTGGCGGATTTACGGGGAGACCCCGCCGCTGGATGATGCGTGGGGCGAGGTCGGTGCGCACGCCGCGCGGTATTTCCCCCGCGCCGGCATCCCTTTCGCCGATGTGCATGCGGCGTTGGCCGAGGCTGCCAGCAGCGAGGACGCGAAGCTCGCCGCGCGCGTGGCGCAGCTCGACGAATTGCTCGAAGCCGGAGGGTTGCCCCAAGGCGCGATCGTGCCGGCTTTGTGCGCCGGCGCCGCGGCGTTTGCGCGGGGCGATTACGACGCGGCAGCCGAGAGCCTCGGCGCTGCTCTGCCGGAGTTGGCGCGGATCGGCGGCAGCCACGCACAACGGGAAATCTTTGAGGACACTTATATCGCCGCCTGCCTGCGCGCCGGGGGCCATGACAAGGCGGCACAGCGCCTCTCGGCACGGCTCGAGCGCCGGCCATCGGCACGCGATAATAGCTGGCTGGCAAAAGCGCCGGCCCGCTGAGCGAGCCGGCGCTAAATCTGCTTCGGCCTGACTAGGCCCTTTTGCGGGAAGCCGTCCGCCGGTTTGTCGTCCGGCGAGTGGACGCGTTCCGGGCCGGCGTCTTGCGAGCGGCCGTCCTTCGCGCAGTCGTCCGGCGCGTAGCCGCCCGGCGGGTTGTGGTCGTGCGGCCGGCCGTCCGACGCGTCGTCGTCCGGCGCGCGGCGGTTCTGCGAGCCGTCGTCTTGCGCGCCGTCGTTTTCCGAGCCGGCGTCCTGCGGGTAGCGGTCTTGCGGGCTGCGGTCTTGCGCGCTGTCGTCCGGCGCGCCGCGGTCCTGCGGGCCGTCGTCTTGCGAGCCGTCGCCTTACGAGCCGTCGTGCGGCGCGCCGTCCGGCGACCGGTCGTTCGGCGCGCCGCAGACCTGCGGCTCGCCGTTTTCCGCGTCGACGGCTTGCGCCGCCGCGACTGCCCGCTTTCGGACATGGCGATCGCGATTGCCTGCTTGCGGCTCTTCACCTTCCGGCCCGAGCCGCTCTTCAACGAGCCCGTCTTGTGCTCGTGCATCACCTTATGGACTTTGCGTTTTTGCGCTGCGGTCGCCATGGGCGCCCCTCCGTTCCTGTTACTTACCAAGCGATGATGTGCAAGCCGTGCAGCAGAAAATAGCCGCCGCCCAGCACCACCGCCGTACCGCCGACAAACAAGGCGGGAACTAGCAACACAGGCATGACCATTCTCCTCTCATCTAAAAAGCTCTGAAAATCAAACAAAGAGGATTGCGCAGTCGTTCCATTTCGCGACTTTGGTGATTTTTGCCCGACAGCAGGAACAACTATGTCGGAACCGCGATTACGACGCGCTCGTTTTTCATGAGGCACAGAAATGCTTGGAGCATGACGATGGATAAGCAGCGTATCGAAGGCGGCCTGAAAAAGACCACCGGCACGATCAAGGAAAAGGCCGGCCAGGTGACCGGCGACCGCGACCTCGAAGCCGAGGGCACGGTGGAGAAGGGCGAAGGCCGCATTCGCAGCGGCATCGGGAAGGCGAAGGACGCGGTCAAGGAGATCGTCGGCAAGGACTAATCCTGCCGCTCGCGTTCATAGCGACAGACCCGCAACAACCGATCGGATCAGACACATGCGCGGCGTTCTTCTTTGGCTCGTCGGGATCCCGATTCCCGTCATCATCCTGCTATACGTCTTTCACGTGATCTGACCTGAATTGTACCGCTCGCCGGCGGCTCCGCGCCGCCGGCGGCGCGGCGTTGACAGCCGGTGGCGTTGACAGCCGTGGCCTCCCCCTCCCAAGCTGCCATCACCAGGATCGCGGCAGCGCGCGGGAGGGAGCGATGGATTCCGAACCTCAACATTTTGTCGAGTACGCCTGCGCCGATCGCATCGCGACGATCACGCTGAACCGTCCGGACAAATTGAACGCGGTCAGCGACGAGGTGGTGCGGCAACTCGCCGAAGCCTTCCGCCGCTTCGATCTCGATCCCGAAGCCGAAGTTGCGATCCTCAATGGGCGCGGCCGCGCCTTTTGCAGCGGCGCCGATGTGCGCCAGCGCCAATTGCGCAGCCGCGATGAATTCGAAAAGCTCGGCGGGCCGCAAGGCTGGGGCACCAACTCGGCCGATCTGTTGACGCATGCGGTCAATTGGAAGCCGGTCATCTGCTCCGTGCATGGGTTTGTACTGGGGCTCGGCCTCGGCCTCATGCTCGAAAGCGATCTGATCGTCGCGGCCGAGGGAACCCGCATGCAGCTGACCGAGACGCCGCGCGGGCTTGGCGCGTCGCGCTATTGGGCATTGTTCCAGTATCGCGCCGCCGGGGCATTCGGCGACGAAATCGCGCTGACGGGCCGGTTCTTCACCGCGGAGGAAGCCTTCAAGGCCGGGATCATCAATCGCCTGGCACCGGAGGGACAGCACCTCGAAGTGGCGCGCGAGCTGGCGCAGCAGGTCGCGAAGAACCCGCCACTGTCGGTGCGTACGACGGTGCGCACACGGCGCTGGTACATGGAGCGGCTGACCCGCGAGGCGCAATTCATGGCAGCGCCGTTCCGGCTGTATCTCACGGAGGATTTCCAGGAAGCGGCGCGCGCCTTTGCCGAGAAGCGCCCGCCCGGCCCGTTCAAGGGACGGTAGACGCGCCGTGGAGCGGGCGAACCGGCCGCTCGCCGGCGTGACGGTGCTCGATTTCGGGCAGGTTTATCAGGGCCCCTATGCGAGCTTGCTGATGGCGCAGGCCGGCGCCGATGTCATCAAGATCGAGCCGCCGCAGGGTGAGCCGCTGCGCCGCCGCGCGCCCCCCGGCAAGAGCACGACGTTTCCGATCGCGATGCTGAACTCGAACAAGCGCGCGGTCACCTTGAACCTGAAGCACGAGCGCGGCCGCGCGCTGCTCTTCCGCATGGCCGAGAAAGGCGACGTGCTTTTAGAAAATTTCGCGCCGGGGGTCATGGACCGGCTCGGCGTCGGCTGGCAGGTATTGCACGAGATCAACCCGCGCCTGATCTACGCGTCCGGCTCGGGTTACGGTCTCAGCGGCCCCGACCGTGACAATCTCGCGATGGATCTGACGATCCAGGCCGTGTCGGGGCTGATCGCGACGACCGGGTTTCCCGATGCGCCGCCGGTCAAGGCCGGTCCCGCCGTCGTCGATTTCCTCTCCGGCATTCACCTCTACGCCGCGGTCATGACGGCATTGTTCGAGCGCGCGGAGACGGGGACAGGGCGGCTCGTCGAAGTCGCGATGCAGGAGGCCGCTTATGCGACACTCACGTCGGCCCTTGAGGCGTATTGGCAGAGCGGCAAGGCGCCGCCGCGCACCGGCAATGCCAGCCACGGCAGGGTGCCGATCAACGTCTACCCGGCGAAGGACGGTTATGTCGCGATGAACCTCGCGGTCGAGGAGCACTGGCACAGCCTGTTGACCGCGATGGGGCGTGACGAATTGCGCGACGATCGACGATTCAACAGCCCCGCCGCGCGGCTGGCGCACCGCGGAGAAACCGACGCGCTGATCGCCGCATGGACGCAAACTCTCGGCAAGATGGAAATTTTTGCGATCGCCAAGCGGCACCGCATCCCGCTGGCGCCAGTGCGCGATGTCGACGAGGTCATGCACGATCCGGGAATGCATGAGCGCGGTTTTCTGCAAGAGATCGAGCATGACGAGATCGGCCGTGTGACGGTGCCAACCTCGCCGTTGCGGTTTCACGGCGCCGACACGGTGCCGGTGATGCCGAGCCCCAAGCTCGGCCAGCACAATCACGAGATTTATGGCGATTGGCTCGGCCTGTCGGCCGACGAGATCGCCGACCTGAAAAACGACGGCGTCATTTAGCCCGCAACGAGCGAAAGGGAACAGCCATGCCCTTGCTGTATGAGAAGCGCGGCGCGGTCGGCATCCTGACCTTGTCGCGGCCGCAGGCGCGGAACGCCTGGGGCGAGGATTACAACGAAGGCTTGAAGGAGCTGCTGCCGCAGCTCGAAGATGACAGCGACATCCGCTGCGTCGTCCTGACCGGCGACGAGGCGGGCGGCGCGTTCAGCGCCGGGGCCGATCTGAAGAACCCGAAGACGCATACCAGCGACTCGATCGCGGATGCGATCGAGGCTCTACCGAAGCGGCGGCGCCACCAAGCGATGAACCTGATTCAGGATTTCGCGAAGCCGATTATCGCCGCGGTCAACGGCTATGCCGTCGGGATCGGCTGCATCGTCACTTATTGCTGCGATCTGATCGTTGCGTCGGAGCGCGCTGAATGGCGCCTGCCGCAGGTCGCCCTCGGTATCCTGCCGGCACAAGGCGGGACGGTGCGGCTCGCGCGCTGGGTCGGCCGCGGTCAGGCGATGAAGGTCGCGATGGGGTTTCCGCTGAAGGCCGACGAGGCTTACCGCATCGGCCTCGCGCAATGGCTTGTGCCGCATGAGGAATTGATGGCGAAGGCGATGGAGGTCGCCGAGCATGTCGCGGCATTGCCGCCGCTTGCGGCGCGGATGGCGAAGGAGGCGGTCGCCTTCGGCATGGATTCGACATTGCGCGAGGCGGCCAATGCCGATCTCTACCGTTTCATGGCGCTCGAATTGACCGAGGACAAAAAGGAAGCGCACCAAGCCTGGCGCGAGCGCCGCAAGCCTGCGCTGAAAGGCCGCTGATCGGCCCCTCAGCCGCATCGAATGGTGGGCTGCGGCCGCGCGAGAGCCGCGCGGCCGCCGCGGTTTATGGTGCCTCGGCGTAACGCCAGTCGAGCTTAATAGCCGTAGGGGTAGCCGTAATACGGGTACGGGTAGCCGTAGCCATAAGGATAGCCGTAGCCGTAATACGGGTAGCCCCAATAGGGATAAGACGCGAGCGCCGCGCCGGCGAAGAGCCCGGCCGCTACCGGCCAGCCCCAACCCCAGCCGCCATGGTGGAAGCCGTGGTGGAACCCGCCATGGAAGCCACCGTGGAAGCCGCCACCGTGAAAACCGCCGCCGTGGAAGCCACCGCCGTGGAAGCCGCCACCGCCGTGGCCGCCCCAGCCACCGCCGCCGCCGCCCCGCTGGGCGTAGGCGGTCGTCGGAGCGATCGTCAGCGACGCAGCGGCGAGCAGTGCGGCAGAGAGCGCTACCGCTCGTCCCGTCCTTTTCGCAACGTCCTTGAACCGCATATCCGTTCTCCGATCTGAACTAACTTTATACGGCAATTGGTCGTCTGCCGTCCCCAAGCACGGCCGCAACAATCGGGTGCGAGAGGGATCATCGCCGCTTCGGCGGCGAGTTGCCATTCTACCTTCGATAGAGGCTTTTTTTAGACGGTTTCGCGGGCGAGGCGGTCGGCGGTTTTGTCCATGCCGATGCGCGGGTGCGGCGCTTCGCCGAGCGCGGCCTCGATCTCGGCGACCGCCGCCGAGAGCGAGGTCACGACACCATCCGCGGCGGCAGCGACGATTGCGTCGGCGGAGGGGAAATCGGCGCGCTCCGGCCCCCACAGCCCGATAATCAGGCGCGCCCGCCGCGCCCGCCGCCGGATGCGGCGCACGAGATAGCGGGCGCGCGCCGGCGAGGTCGTGCTGACCATGGACAGGCAGACCACCGCGGCGCCGCGCAACGGCAGGCGGTCGATATTGAAGGTCGACAGCGCGTCCGGCGAGAACACGACGGCGCGATGGCCGCGCATGCGCAAGAGATGCTGCAGCAGCCACGCTGCCGCGAGATCGAGCTCGTTGCGCGCGGCAAGACAGGCGACCGGCGGCCCCTCACCTTCTGCCTCATCGGTCTCGACGAACCCCTCCTCCGCGAGATTGTCCAGGATCGCGGCAAGTCCCTCGGCGATAAAGGCGCGGCGATGGCCGGCGAGGACGCCACGGTCGCTGTCGGCCTGCGCCAGCACCAAGGCCGGCATGGCAACCTCGTCGAAAAACGCCTCGATCGATTTCTCGCGGGCAAACTCCTCGGCTTGCTCCGTCGCCTCCTCCGGGTCACGCGCCAGGAGCCTTTGATAAAAGCTCTCCTGCAACGAGAGGACCGGCTGATTGCCAAGCAGGATATCGAGAAAGCGCAAGGGCGGCAGATAACGCCCGAGCACGACGAGGCACACGGTCAAGGGCGTCGCGAGCAACAGCCCCACCGGCCCCCATAGCCAGGTCCAGAAGGTCGCGGCCGCGACGACCGCGACCGAGGAGAGCCCGGTGGTGCGAGCGTAGATCCAGGGCTCGATCAGATTGGCGGTCACGGTCTCGATCGCGATAAACAGCAGCACGGTCCAGAAGAAGACGCCCCAACCCGGGGATACCGCGATGGCGAGCGCGCAAGGCACCACGGCGGTCAACGGTCCGCCGATATAGGGGACAAAGCGCAACAGAACGCCGAGCAATCCCCAGAGCGGCGCATTCGGGATGCCGATGATTGCGAGCCCGATTCCGACCGGCAGCCCGTAGCACAGCCCGACCGCCAGCTGCATCAGCAGGTATCGGCTGACCCGCTCGGCAGCTTCGTTCATCGCGGCGGTCGTGCGGTGCAGGTCGCGCGCACCCGCGAGCCGCAATAGCCGGTCGCGAAGATCCTCGCGCTTCAAGAGGATCATAATCACAAACAGCAGCACCAGCCCGGCCTCGGCGACCGGCAGCAGCATCGGCCCGATAACGTTGCGCAAGAGCTGCAGCAGGGCCGGCTCGTTCTGCCGGATCTCGACCGGCACCGGCGGCCTCTCGCCCGGCGCGGCGGCGCTCGGTGTGCTCGACCCGACACTCCCCTCGAGCTGGCTGCCGAGATCGTGAAAGACCTGGGTGGCACGGTCGAGGATACCCGCGCCCGGCACGACGCCATGCAAGGAGCGGATCTTTGTCGCGATGTTGTCTTCGTATTGCGGCAGGTTGCGCGCGAAGGCGATGACCTCGTCGCCGACCGCGGCGGCGAAGCCGGCGATGACGACAAAGGCGAACAGCACCGTCGCGAAGACCGCCGCGGCGCGCCCGACCCCGCGCAGATGCAGCCAGCGCACCGCCGGCGCCAGCATCAGCGCCAGCAGCATCGCGAGCGCGATGGGTTCCAGCACGGGACGGGCGAAATAAAGTCCGGCCACGACGATCGCGCCGATGACGGCGCGCGCCATGCTGCCGACCGGGCTCTGTTCGGCGGCGTAACCGCGCTCGAACCGCGGCGGCGCCTCGCTGCTCTCGTCCTGCATCCACCCCTCCACGAGAGGAGAACGGGCCGGCGGGAAAACCCTCCCACGCCAGCCCGGCAGGGCAGGGATCGGAACGTGGCGTTGGTTGTTACAGAGCCAAGCGGCGGTGGAACTGCGGGCGTTCAGCAATCGTGTTACGATACAGGCGCCGGCAAGGCCCAACCGCAGAAGGGGTTCCGGAGGAAGCACCCAATGACGATCGCCGGTAGCGCCCTCGATGGGCTTTCCGACGTCGAGCACCGGGCGCAGCTGCGCCGCGCGGTTGTCGCCAGCACGGTCGGCACGACGATCGAATGGTACGATTTCTTTATATACGGCACGGTCACCGGGCTCGTCTTCCCGAAGCTCTATTTCCCGGAATCGGACCCGCTCGTCGGCACATTGCAGGCGTTCGGCATCTACGCCGTCGGGTTTGTCGCGCGGCCGGTCGGGGCGGCGATCTTTGGCCATTACGGCGACCGCATCGGTCGCAAGGCGGCATTGATCGCGACGCTTCTGTTGATGGGGATCGCGACCTTCCTCGTCGCCTTTGTGCCGACCTACGAGCAGATCGGCATCTGGGGAGCGGTCATCCTGACCGTGCTGCGCTTTGTCCAGGGTGTCGGCGTCGGCGGCGAATGGGGCGGCTCGGTATTGCTCTCGATGGAATGGGCCCGCACGAGCGCGCATCGCGGGTTTATCGCGAGCTGGCCGCAATTCGGCGTACCCTCGGGCTTGTTCCTCGCCAATTTCGCGGCGCTGGCGATGAGCGAAATCGCCGGCGATCAGTTTCTGTCGTGGGGCTGGCGGGTGCCGTTCTTTATCAGCATCGTGCTGGTCGCGATCGGGCTCTATATCCGGCTCGGCATTCTCGAAACTCCGATCTTCGCCCGGCTCGCCGCCGAAAACCGCCTGGAGCGCGCGCCGATGATCGAGGCGTTCCGGCGCCAGCCGCGCGAGATCGCGCTGTCAGCCCTGGCGCGCCTCTCCGAGCAGGCGCCGTTCTACATCTTCACTGCCTTTGTGTTCTCGTATGGAACGGGCGTGCTGCACAGCACGCGCGATTTTTTGCTGACCGCGGTGCTCGCGGCGTCGTTCGTGTCGTTCTTCTCGATCCCGATCGCCGGCCACCTCTCGGACCGTATCGGCCGCAAACGCATGTATCTGATCGGGGTCGCGACGGTCGGCATCTTCGGCTTTGTCTATTTTGCGCTGCTCGACACGATGGTGCCCGGCCTCATTTTTCTCGCGATCGTGCTGTCGCTGATCCCGCACGACATGCAATACGGGCCGCAGGCGGCGCTGATCGCCGAATGCTTTACGCCGCGACTGCGCTACAGCGGCGCCTCGCTCGGCTACCAGTTCGCCTCGATCATCGCCGGTGGTCCGGCGCCGCTGATCGCGACGGCGCTGTTCGCCGCGTTCCATTCAGGTTACGCCATCGCGCTCTACATTCTCGCCTGCGCGGTGATCAGCTTTGTCGCCACCGCACTCTTGCCGGATTACACGAACCGCGATGTCTCGCGGGAGTATGACGGCGTCTGAACGCGCACCCGATCCGACACGGGGGGCCGTGCGGGCCGCTTTTCTGGCGGCCTCGCTGCTGGTTGCCGCGTTCGCCATCCCGACAGCCATATCAGCGCATCCGCTCGATGCTTTGTCCGCGGCGGAAATCGGCACCGCGCTGAGCGTGCTGCGCGCGGCGGGGCATGCCGATGCCGCGACCCGCTTTCCGCTGATCACGCTAGCGGAGCCGGACAAAGAGGCTGTCCTCGCCTGGCATCCGGGGCAGAGCTTCGCGCGCAAGGCTTTTGTTATCGCCCGGGGACAGCGGCTTGTTTATGAGGGCGTCATCGATCTCGCAGCCGGCAAACTCGAACGCTGGGATGCGGTGACCGGCGTGCAGCCGGCGATCAGCCTGGACGAGCTTCGCGAGGCGCAAAAAATCACGATCGCCGATCCGGAATGGCGCGCCGCGATGCAGCGGCGCGGTTATGGCTCGATCGATCCGGACAAGCTGTTTTGCGCGCCACTGCCGGCGGGTTCCGGCAGCGATCCGAGCGAGCAAGGCCGGCGCCTCGTCCGCGTGACCTGCTTCGACGCCGCCGGCACGAAGAGTGTCTGGAGCCGTCCGATCGAGGGGCTCCTCGCGATCGTCGATCTCGACGAGAAGAAGGTGATCCGGGTTGTGGATACCGGCCCGGTGCCGGTCAGCCGCGAGACGCACGCCTTCGAGGGCGCATCGGCGAGAGCTGCGCCGCCCGCCGAGGGCGCGCTGAAGAACGCGCATGCGACGATCGAGGACGGGCTGGTGCGATGGCGCCACTGGTCATTCCATTACCGGCTCGACCGCCGCGCCGGCCTAATCGTGTCATTGCTGCGCTATCGCGACGGCGATCGCGACCGCATGGTCCTCTATCGCGGCTCTCTTGCCGAGATGTTCGTGCCCTATATGGATCCCGATCCGAACTGGGCGTTTCGCGCCTGGTTCGATGTCGGCGAAAACGATTTCGGCTTTTTTGCCTCGCCCCTGAAGCCGGCCATCGACTGCCCGGCGGGCGCGGCGTTTCTCGACGCCGTGCTGGCCGACAGCCGCGGCGAGGGGCGCATCGGAAAATCGGTCATCTGCCTGTTCGAGCGCGACACCGGCGCGCCACTATGGCGTCACGCCGAGGGGGCCACCGCGAGCACCGCCGGACGGCCGGCGGCCGAGCTCGTGCTGCGGACGGTCGAGAGCCTCGGCAATTACGACTACATCATCGATTGGGTGCTGTCCGAAACCGGCGGCATCCGGATCGAGGTCGGCGCGACCGGGATCGTCATGGTCAAGGGCGTCGCAACGCTGAATATGTCGGACCCATCAGCGGCGACGGACACGCAAGCCGGCACGCTGGTCGCGCCGAACCTCGTCGCGGTCAATCACGACCATTTCCTGTCGTTCCGCCTCGATCTCGATATCGACGGTGCGCAAAACACGCTGATCCGGCGGAAGCTGCTACCAGAAGCCGGGGAGAGCGCGGCCGGCCGGCGCGGCCTGTGGCGTGTCGTCGAGGAGCCGGTCACCGCGGAGGGGGCGATCGCCGGCGCGGGACATGGCGAGGCGGAGAGCTGGCGGATCGTCAATCCGAATATGACCAACGCTCTCGGCCAGCATCCGGGATACGAATTGCGGTTGGGGCATTCGGCGATTTCGCTGCTCGCCCCGGACGATCCGACGCAACGCCGGGCCGGCTTCTCAGCCGCGCCGCTCTGGGTCACGGCCTACGATCCGGCGGAGCTTTATGCGGCGGGGCCTTACCCAAACCAGAGCCAGGGCGGCGACGGGCTGCCGGCTTATGCGGCGCGGCATCGACCGGTCGAAAACGCCGACATCGTGCTGTGGCCGACGCTCGGCTTCCACCATTTGCCGCGCCCCGAGGACTGGCCGGTCATGCCGACCCAGTGGCACAGCCTGTCGCTGATGCCCGACGGCTTTTTCGACCGCAACCCGAGTGCCGAGCCGCCCCTGCCGAAGCCGGGTACAGCCAGCCGCTGAATGCTGGCCGGTCACGTCAGTGTGGGATTCCTCCCATACGGCTAAAAATCGCTGGATCGAGTAGAAAAGCGGCGCATAATTGATCGCAATGGTTTCGTAGCCAACGAGCCCGCGAATGTCGATTTCGCGAGGACTTTACTGGGGGAGAACCTTGATCATGCGGTACGCCCTCCTCCTCTGCGCCGCCTTCACCGCGGCATTGTGTTTTGCTTGCGTCGCCGCGGCGCCGCCTCCGGTAACCTCCGGAGGACGAGTTGGAATTCGCACGGCGACTGTTCCCCAGTGCACTGCGACCTCCTTCCTTGCGAATGTTTCCTGGCTGAACAACCAATTTTCGCCTGGGCCGGGAATGACGCCGCCGACCGGGAGCAGCTTTCCCACAGGTAATGGTGTTCCAAATTATGCCGGCGATTTGACAATGGCCTTCAATGCCGCGTCACCAGCTTTCCAGCAACAGCTCTGCAATCTGGATGCGGTGTATATAAACGGCGCCAATGCTAATCCTCAGCATCCTTCATGCCCGAACGGTAACTGCTTCGCGGGTTCATGGGGCTGGCTGCAGAGCGTACCGACCGGTACTTATGGAAGGATAATAGCGCTATCTGCGGACCTCTGGGGCACCGCCAATTATTCGGGATACGAAAGCGCCCTGATGAGTAGCTTGGTGCCGCCGCCGATTACATATACCAATGCGCAGTCGTGTTGGGCCGCCGGCTCCTCGAACTGCACTTCTCTTGATGGCGATATGACAATGGCCGTATTGGCCGCGCTGGCGCATGAGATGGGGCATATCGGCTGGTACGCGGTAATCGATCCATTGTCCGATCCCACGAACTTTTGCGGCGGGCTCTTCTTTTCCAATTCCTGGGTGACCCCCGTCCATAAACCGCCGCCGGACGACGCCGGGCATCCATGGCGGAATCTGCTGACGCAAAACGAACGCAATCATCTAAGACAACAACCAAATAAGTGGCTCGACAAACATAGAAACCCCCCACACATTGACGCTATCGACAACCCGCCTGGCGGTGGTCCCACACCAAACCAATCTATATTTGGATTGATCAACAAGCCCGCCCCTTGGGCAAGTCTCTTTGCCGCTATGGCCCCCGATGAAGATTTCATCGAGACATATAAATTCGCCGTGCTGACCACCGCAAAATCACCAGTGACGTCCGTGGCTATAAACGTACCAGGCGGCGGATCGGCAAATATAGCTGCGGATTACTTTGCTGGGGGAAAGGCCGAATTGGCGCGAAAAGTCGGTTGCGTGCCGATGACCTTCTGATTTTCGGGCCCGGGCTCGACGGCGTTCTGGGAGAGAGCTTCCCACGCGACCGTTTCGGCCAGCGTATAGCCGACGCGGAGAGGGGGCGGGGCGGCGGCGAGGTGGGAGTGGATTGCGGCGAGGAGGGTTTCGGCGTCGCGGCGTTTCTGGTCGATGCGGTTGGATGGGAGCCAGGCGGCGAAATCGCGCAAGAGGGCCGCGGGTAGGCCGGATGCGGCGGCGCGCTGCAAGACCGCGTCGTAAGTGCGCTCCTTATAGAACAGCGATTTCGCGATCTCGGTGAGTTGCGCCGCGAGGTCCGGCGCGAGGACGCCAGCGCGCACCGCTTCGTCTGATGTCGCGCGGATGTTGACCATCGCTTCGGTCAAGGGCGGATAACCGAGCTCCTCAGGGCCGTGCAATACTGCGACCTCGTCATCGTCTTCGAGCACGCCGTCGCGGAACGCCTCATAGATGAGGCCAATGCCGCGCATGCCGAAAACATCGAGCTCGGCGGCGCGCAATGCGCCGATGCTGGCTGCGCCAAACACATGGATGCCCTGCGCCATCGCCCACAGGATCTCCTTGTGCCACACCGTCGGCACGCTCTCGAAATACCCGTCGATGACGCCGATGACGTCCGGCCCGGTCAGCGCCCCGCGATAGAGGTCGCCCTGGCGCACCGGCGGGCGCCATTCGATCCCAGTCTCCGCCACGGGCCGCGCTGACGGCGGCAACGACGGACCGGCGAAGATGATCGCCCTCATCGGCCAGCAATGGCCTGGGCGCGCCGGCCGGGGCGGTAGTTCGGGTGGTGCGGATCCCATTCGAGCCCCGGCACGACAAGCCGAACGACCGGGATGCCGAACTCCGGCCGGCTCAGATCGACGGCGATGGCGCGCTCGCCCCCCGCAACGCCCAGTCGGTCGAGCGCCCAGCGCAAATCCGCCGCAAGATCGTCAGCCGCAAAGCTCGGAGCGTCGCGGAACGAGACGGGCGCGATCTCCCGGGCGAGCGCGTCGAGCAATGCGTCGCCAATTTCCGAGCCGGATGCCTCCTGGTATTCCGATGGCGAGAGGTCATCCCTAATACCGGCGATGTAGGTCAGCCGCGTCTGCGCCGCCTCGGTCAAGGCGCGGCAGAGCGCGACGGACCGATCGGCATGGCAGCCGGAGCCGTGATGCCGTGCCAGCCGCTCCGGATCGCCCGGAAACGAATCACGGATCTCGCAGAGAAAGGCGGGGATGCCGATATCGGTCGTCACGTCCCACACCCGCACGGCGATACCGGCCGCGGCGTATTTGCTCAGCAACGCGCGGCAATCCGGGTCGTCGACCGAAGAGAGATCGAGTATGCAGCGCGCCCGCATTTGGATCGGCCGGGCGATCCACAGCGCGACGGCGTCGCGCTCGACGACCTCGTAGAGCGCAGCGTTGATCGCCTCGACCAGGTGATTGCCGGAGGCCAGCCCGTTCGAGCCGCACAGGAAAAACCCGTCGGGCTGATCGAGCGTGTAGTCGGTATGCACGATTTCGGCAGGCACCCAGCACGGCTCGCGGCGGATCAGATCGTAGCCTTCGATCCAAGAGACCGCGTGCCGCGTATCGTATGGCCGGCTGCCCAAAGCCAGCGTCCCGGGCTCGATGACCGCTTCAGTCCGCGCGATTTCACGGTAGCTGGCGCGGCGGCACGGCCCGATTTCCTCGGCGTGAAAGCCCTCCGCGGCTTCCATTAAGGCCGAGGCCATCGCCTGCGGCAGCTCTACTCCTTTTCCCTGCGATACCGACACCGAGCGCGAGTTGGGCCGCACCGCGATTGCGACCGGAATGCCGATGCGGTCGAGACCGGTGATGTTGCCGAGCCTAGTGATGCCCATTTGCGCCATATGCGGCCGAACGCGCGCGAGGGTCTCGGCCGGGTCGGCGGTGCGATGCGTTCCTTGGCGGAAGCCCTTAGCGGTCCGCGCACTTACGGCTTTGTCACTTACGACTTCGGCAAGGCACACGGCTTAAACTTAAAGATGCCCGGTTACGATATTCTCCAGCCGAGTTTGGCGGAAGCACCCAGGTGCTAGCCTTTCGCGCGCGCTTGCTCGGTCGAGGGATTAGCGGGCGAAAGTGGCTTATCGCCCGGATGCATCTGATGCGGGTTACCGGTCTTTGCTGATCCGAGCCCTGTGTTGCCGTTCCTCATCGAAGGTGCGACCGCCCGCCCTCTCTCTGGAGGGGTGGAATCGAAGCCGCAGCCACCGCCGCCGACGAGGATCATTCGATCAAACAATATCCGCCGCGCGGACGCAGTTGCGCCGTGCTCCTGCAGCAACTGGCGTAGATGCCGAGTCTCCAATGTATCCCCGAGACACAGATCCTCGCCGGGCTTACCGGGTTCGGCGAGATAGATGCGCCCCTCTTCGAGCCAGATCGACACCTCACCGAAGCTCTTGGCGCTTTGTTGAGGCACCCTGTTCGGCTCATCGCCGGCATACGCGCGCGCGGCATCCGGGGAGGTAGTCGCCGATAGCGCGGTTATGCCAAGCATAAGCGTGATTCGGCTTGGCAGGCGCAACCACTTGTGAAGGGAGGGTAGCAAGGACATCGAATGCTCCCGATAACGTACGCCACACGCGACGGAGAGTTTGGTTAGGCTCCGACTCGAAATGCCGTGATCTTAATACGCCCGCCTGCGAAAAGCACGCAAAAGTAGAACTGCTGCAAGCCTTTCGGCAGGGATGTCTCGGACACCTTCTCGCCGCCCGGATATCGCCGTATAGTTCACTCGTTAATTACAAACCGGCTCGCAACAGCCTAAACCAATGGCCGCGACACGCCGTCTCGCTGCGATCCTAGCCGCTGATGTGGTCGGTTATTCGCGCCTGATGCGGGCGGATGAAGAAGGCACACACGAGCGTTTCAAGGCGCATCGTAACGAGCTGCTCGACCGAAAGATCAGCGAGCACAGAGGACGCATCGTCAAATACACGGGCGACGGCATGCTCGTGGAATTCGCGAGTATCGTCGAAGCGGTGCTGTGCGCGGTCGGAGTGCAATGCGGGATGACGCGGCGCAATCACGGAGTGGCGGAAGATGAACGCATCGACCTGCGGATCGGCGTCAACCTCGGAGACGTGATCGCGGAGCCAGAGGATATTTACGGCGATGGCGTCAACATTGCCGCCCGTCTGGAAGCGTTGGCCGAACCCAGCGGCATCTGCATTTCGCAGACAGTCTACGAACAGATTCGTGACAAGCTGCCTTTCCCGTTCGAAGATCTCGGATTGCGGCAGGTTAAAAACATCGATCGGCCGCTACATGTCTTTGCTTTGCGGCCCGCGGTTATTGCCGCACTGCCCGCCATAGAGGATACGCCGTCAATCCTGGTGTCATCAGCGAGTGGCGCACCCCGGCTGTCCATCTGCGTATTGCCGTTTGCCAATTTGAGCGCGGATCACGAGCAGCAATACCTCGCAGATGCGATTACCGACGACGTGACGACGGATCTGTCGCGGATCCCCGACCTTGTCGTGATCTCGCGCAATACAGCGTTCACTTATCGGAACAAACCGATTGAAACGCGCCAGATCGGCCGCGAGCTACATGTGCGCTACCTGCTGCAAGGAAGCGTCCGTCGCTCAGGAAATCGAGTGCGGGTCAATACCCAGCTAATCGATTGCGAAATCGACACACATCTATGGGCAGAACGGTTCGATCATGCGACCGAAGACCTGTTCGCGCTGCAAGACGAGGTGACGGGGCAGATTGCAAACGCGCTCAATCTCGAACTGGTGCGTGCCGAGGCC
Organism: Pseudomonadota bacterium; assembly: GCA_046724035.1. GTDB lineage: Bacteria > Pseudomonadota > Alphaproteobacteria > ATCC43930 > CGMCC-115725 > DATARH01. Next base: position 19,807 of record JBKOVT010000260.1, read on the forward strand.
GCAAGGGGGGGCGAGCACCCGGATGCGATCGATTACGTGCTTCGGGGACGGGCGGCACTTAATAAAGGATCGACCCAGGAAAATATTTCCGAGGCAATACACCTTTTGGAAAAAGCAGTGGCACTCGACCGGCTCTCGATCGACGCCCGGATTTTTCTAGCGCACGCGCTCATATGTCGGGTGCTTGAGCAGATGTCGGATACGGTACAGCTCGACATCGAGCGCGCGGAACAGCTGATTGCAGAAGTGCGACGGTCGCCCCGGCGCCAGTCGCTCGCGCATTTCTGGAAGGGGCAGCTACTACGGGCCCAGCACCGATACGAGGTAGCGATTCCGGAGTTCGAGGCAGCGATCGCGCTCGACCGCAACTCGGTCATTGCCTTGGCCAGCGTCGGTGCATGCAAGTTCTTTACCGGTGCGCTGGAGGAAGTGATCCCCGCGCAACAACAGGCGATCCGGCTCAGCCCTCGCGACCCTTATATCGCGAACTGGTTTTGGCGGATCGGCATGGTGCATCTGCTGCGGTCGCGAACCGACGAGGCGATTTTGTGGATAGTGAAAGCGCGCAGCGCCAATTCGCAGCTTGCCGGACCGCACGCATGGCTGGCCGCCGCATATGGTTTGCGTGACGATCACGGGCGAGCCGCCTCAGAATTAGCGGAGGCTCGCCGCTTGAACGCCGATGACCGCTACGTCAGCATCGCGCGGTTCAAATCGATCCAGTCTCTCGGGTCCCCGAAGAACCTTGCGTTAGCGGAGGAGACGTTCTTTGCCGGGTTGCGCAAGGCCGGCGTGCCGGAGGAGTGAGCGCGCAGGCTCGCGCCTCCGGAAAAGCCTTGGCTTCTTCCTAGAAGAAGCGCTGGAGAGCTGCAAGCCTAGGAGGCGCGCACCAGGAAGCGCGGCCCGAGTTCCTTGATCGATGGCGCGCCGAGCAGGGCTAGGCCGCGGTCGATCTCCTCGCGCAGGATCGCGAGTGCGCGGGACGCGCCCGGCCGCCCCCCTGCGGCGACCCCGTACAACACGGCGCGGCCAATCAATACCGCATCGGCGCCGAGCGCCATTGCCTTCACGACATCGCTGCCGCGGCGGATGCCGCCATCGACGATGATCGCGAGGCGATCGCCGGCGGCGCGCCGCGCCTCGGGCAGCACATCGAGCGGCGCCACCGCCCAATCGAGCTGCCGCCCGCCATGATTGGACAGCGCGACCGCATCGGCGCCAAGCGCGGCCGCTTTCTCGACATCCTCGACGGCAAGGACGCCCTTGATGATCAGGCGGTGCGGCCAGCGGTCGCGAATGCGCTTTACGGTGTCCCAGGACAGCGCGCGGTCCATCTGCGAGCGGATCCACATCGCGCTGTCGAAAAACCGCTGCCGCTCTCTCGGCACGAAATCGATGACATTGGCAAAACGCGGCATCCCGTGCAGCAGGAGCCCCGAGGCGAGCCAGCGCGGGTGCCGCAAGGCATCGAATTTCGCGTTCCAGCTCAAATTCTCCGGGTCGGCGTTGTTCCGCGTCGCCCATTCGCGATTGCCGTAGGTCTGCGCGTCGGTCGTGACGATCAGCGCCTCGCAGCCATTGTCGCGCGCCTGGTCGATCAGCGCGTTGCGGATCTCCTCGCGGCCGAACACATAGAGCTGCCACCAGTAGCGCAGCCCCGGGACGCGCGCGACCTCGCCCATCGGGTCGTTCGACATCGTGCTTTGCGCATAGGGAACCCCGGCCGCGGCGGCAGCCTCGGCGAGATGGCGGTCGGCATGCGGCCAGAACAATTCATTGAGCCCGGTCGGCGCGATGACGAGCGGCATCGCCATGCTGCGGCCGAACAATTCGGTCGAGAGATCGCGCCGAGCAACATCGACGAGAGCGCGCGGCGTAAAGCGCCATTCCGCCCAGGCCGCGATATTGCGGGCGAGCGTCGCCTCGTCCTCGGCGCCGCCTTCGAGATATTCGAGCGCGAAGCGAGGCAGCCGGCGATGCGCCATCGCGCGCAGATCCTCGATCGTCCCGGCGCGCGCGAGATCGCGGCCGGCGTAGAGGCGGCGCTGCGGCGTTCCACCGAGCACCGCGGGTGAAGCCGCCGCCAAGGTCCGGTCGGCCGGCGCAAAGCTCGGCACCGCGCGCGGCTGCCGCGCCACCGGTCCGCGGCGGCTGAAGGCGAGCGCCAGCCCGCCCGCGACCGCAGCGAGCGCCCCGGCGAATGCCGTCTCCCGCCATGTCAGGCTCCGGAGCAAGCGCGGCGGATGCCGGTCACCGCGGATCGGGGCGGTTTGCCAGGGGGCCTGTCGCGAGCCTTCGATTTGGGTCATGACGCTTTGCTCGACTGAACGAGAGGTCGGTCCGGACGCAGCCGGGGCCGATGCTCATGCAACCCGCCAATACCGGCATCGTTCCAACCCCGCGCTTTACGCCGCGCGCCATCACGGCCTTAATGCCGGCGACAGCCGGACAGCGACCCGGAAAGGGAGACGAATGGGACACCGCTATCAGAGCATTCTCGAAACAGTCGGCAACACGCCGGTTGTTCGCGTCAACAACCTCGCGCCAGCGGGGGTCGATCTTTACGTCAAGATCGAGGCGTTCAACCCCTTGGGCTCGGTCAAAGACCGGTTGGCCCTCGGCGTCATCGAGGCGGCCGAGAAGAGCGGCGAATTGAAACCCGGCCAGACCGTCATCGAGGCGACGAGCGGCAACACCGGGATCGGCCTTGCGATGGTGTGCGCCCAGAAGGGTTATCCGCTGGTCGTGACGATGGCCGAGCCGTTCAGCGTCGAACGGCGCAAGCTGATGCGCTTTCTCGGCGCCAAGGTCGTCATCACCCCGGCCGCCGAGCGCGGCATGGGGATGGTCAAGAAAGCGGTCGAACTCGCCGAGACGCATGGCTGGTTTCTGACGCGGCAATTCGAGAACGAAGCCAATCCCGACATGCATTCGCGCACGACAGCGCGCGAGATCATCGACGATTTCGCCGGCGCGCGGCTCGATTACTGGGTCACCGGCTTTGGCACGGGCGGCACCCTGAAAGGCGTGGCGCGCGTTCTCGCCAAGGAGCGCCCCGACACAAAGATCGTCGTCTGCGAGCCCGACGACGCGCCGATGCTGTCGAGCGGCGAGGCTCAGCAGCGCCGGCCTGACGGGACCGCGGTGGCCGCTCACCCGGTCTGGAAGCCGCATCCGATGCAGGGCTGGAGCCCCGACTTCATCCCGAAGCTGACCGGCGACGCGGTCGATCTCGGCGTCATTCACAAGATCCTGCGCATCGCCGGCCCCGAAGCGATGCGCTGCAGCCAGGACCTCGCGAAAAAAGAAGGGATCTTTGTCGGCATCACCTCGGGCGCGACCTTTGCCGGCGCGCTCAAGGTGTGCGCCGAGGCGGCGAAGGGCTCGACCGTATTATGCATGCTGCCCGATACCGGCGAGCGCTATCTCTCGACACCGCTCTTCGGCGACATCCCCGCGGACATGACGCCGGAGGAGGTTGAGATCTCACGCTCGACGCCGAGCTCGCAGCTCGCGCCGGCTGGGGGCTGAGGAGAAAAGCGATGCTCGGCTGGCGCGCAAGGCTCGGCTTTCTGGTGCCGCCCGGCAACCCGACTGTCGAGACCGAGATGATTGAGTTGGCGCCGCAAGGCGTCTCGCTGCATTTCCATCGCATGATGGCGCGGGGCATTGGCGGCGCGCTCGACGGCCAGCGCGAGCGCAACCAGATGATGATCGATCATCTTCCCGACAGCATCGAATTGCTAGCGATGGTGAACCCCGACATCATTGTCATTGCCCATACCGCGACAAGCTATCATCTCGGCCGCGAGCGCGAAGCCGCCCTGCTGGCGCAATTGCGGGAGGCGAGCGGGGTTCGCATCGTCACCGCGTTCGGCGCGGTGTCGCAGGCCCTGCGCCGCCTCGACGTGAAGCGGCTGGCATTGGGCGCGCCCTACTCACCCGAGGTGACGTTGGAGGGAAAAGCGCATCTCGAATCGCATGGCTTCGAGGTCGTCAACTTCGCCAACCTCCCGGGCGTCACGAACATTTACGAGCTGACCGCGGAGCACGCCTACAAGCTGGCGCGCAGCATCGATAGCGAAGCGGCGCAAGCGGTGTTCCTGACCGGCACCGGCATGCCGACATTGCCAGTGCTGGAAGCGCTCGAACACGATCTCGGCAAGCCGGTCATCTCCAGCGCCTCGGCCATGATGTGGCACGCGCTGCGCAGCGCCGGCGTGCGACAGCCGATCCCGGGCTACGGGCGCTTGTTGACGCTCGACTGACCGATCGCGCGCGGGTCCGTTACCGAGTTGCCGGCGTTGTGATACCCGCCTGATCGGTGACGCCGGCGCTCTGCTTCGGAAAGGCTTTCTTCCACACGGCGTGCGTCCAGGCGCCCTCCGGCTTCTGCAGGATCGCCGGGCTGCTCGCGGCGGCGGACAGCACATCGACCGTGCGCTGGTAGTCTGCCGTTTCGAGATAGCCCAGGCCCCGGCGACTGCCGGGGATCAGCCGCGCGACTGCGCGCAGCATGCGCTGCTGGTGCGCGCGGTCGGTCATGCCCGGCGAGGCGTTGCGCAGCACGATCGCGACGGTCTCGTTCTCGTGCGCCGGCGCCGCGGCATAGCGCCAGCCCGCCACCGAGGCGCGCAGGAACCGGGCGAGTCGCTCCAGCTTCGCCGGGTCGGCGAGCGTCGGCTGCAGCACATAGAGCCCGTCCTCGAGCACCGCGACACCCTGGTCGTCATAGCGAAAGATGACGAGGTCCGATGGCTTCATGCCGGCGTCGAGCAATTGCCCGTATTCGTTGTACGTCATCGTCGAGATGCAATCGGCCTCTTTCTTGGTCAGCAATTTGACGCCGCCGCCTTGCTTCAGCACCGTGATATCGGGGTTCGGCCCGTCGGTCCGCAGCCCGAGCTTCGCCATCCAGGCGAGGAAGGGATATTCGTTGCCGGCAAACCAGACGCCGATCTTCTTGCCCTTGAAATCCGCCGGCCGGCGGATGCCGCTGTCGCGGCGGCAGGCGAGCTGCAGACCGGAATGCTGAAACAGCTGCGCGATGTTGACGAGCGGCGCGCCC
>JBKOVT010000259.1:0-16914 GCA_046724035.1 Pseudomonadota bacterium
TTCGAGATCGTCGCGACCTCGACCTTGGTGAATTCGAGAGCGACATAGAGCGGGTTCGACATCGATGCGGCCAGCGCATCGCCGAACTTGAACAGCACGATAAAGAGGGCGATCGCGGCGAGCTGCAGGCCGCCGGCGCGCTGATACATCTCGTAAAACGGCAACACGACGGCGCGGCCAAGCCATGCCTGGATGCGCGCCAACGCGGTCGGCCCGGGCAGCGCCTCCGGCGGGCGAACGCCGCCCGGCTCGGGCGTGAGGCAAACCGTGACCATGCCGACCAGCATCAACGCCGCCATCAAGGCGTAGGCGAAGGTCCAGCCGCCATAGCTCGCGGCATAAAGCGCGCCGGCTCCCGAGGCCAGCAAGCCGAAGCGATACCCCCATTGGGTTGCCGCGGCGCCGGCGCCCTGCTCCTCCGGGCGCAGCAATTCAATGCGGTAGGCGTCGATGACGATGTCCTGGCTCGCGGACAGAAAGGCGACGACAACCGCCGCGAGCGCCGTTGCGGCGGGATCGACGCGGGGATCGGTCATGCCGAGCGCCAGGATCGCCAATGCCAGCAGGAACTGGATCAGGAGCGCCCAGCTGCGCCGCCGCCCGAGCCGAGCCGTCAGAAACGGGATCGGCATCCGGTCGATCAGCGGCGACCACAGGAATTTGAGGCTGTAGGAGGTGCGAACGAGGCCAAACAGGCCGATCGCGGTCAACGACACGCCGATCTCGGCGAGCCAATAGGACAACGTGCCAAAGGTCAGCGCCAGCGGCAGCCCGCTGGAAAACCCCATGAACAGGATTGCGATGAGCCGCGGCTGCCGGTAAACCCGGAGCGCGTCGGCCCAGCCGCGCACGGACCATCGCGTCGATGCGGCGGGTTCCCGCTTTTCGGCGGTTGCGGCGACGCGGCTCTGCTCGGATATCGTCATTCCCAGGTCCCCCTCCCGGGTGTCATCTCGGGGGAAGAAAGCCCGGAATCGATCAACATAAGATTACCGCAAAGAAAGATCGGCGAGCCGCCGGCTATTTCGCCTTCTCGGCATCGGCGGCGACCTGCATCTGCACGATCTTGTCGGGGTTCGTGACGCTGCCGTTGCGGGCCGGGTCGCCCTTCTTGATCTGGTCGATGTACTCCATGCCCGACGTCACTTTGCCCCAGATCGTGTACTGCCCGTCGAGCGAGGGCGCCGGCCCGAACATGATAAAGAACTGGCTGTCGGCGCTGTTCGGGTCGCTGGCGCGCGCCATCGAGGTTATGCCGCGCACGTGCTTTTCATTGGAAAACTCGGCCTTTAGCTTGTGGCCGGAGCCGCCCGCGCCGGTACCGGTCGGGTCGCCCGTCTGCGCCATGAAGCCCTCAATGACGCGATGAAACGGCACGCCGTCGTAAAAGCCGCGCCGCGCCAGCGCCTTGATCTGCGCGACATGCTCCGGCGCCAGATCGGGGCGCATTTCGATGACGACGCGGCCGGCCGGCACGTCGAGGTAAAGCGTGTTTTCGAGATCCGCTGCCATGGCCGTGCCTCCCAGTGCCAGGGCCGCGATCAGCCCGAAGAGCCCGCGCAAAAGTGCTTTCATCATGAGAACTCCACTCGCCCAGAACTTATCCAAACCCGCGCTGCGGCGACAGCGGCTAATCCGCACGGGTCATCGGCATCCGCTGGCGCTCGTACCAGCCGCCGCGGCGGAAACGGTCGAGATAGGTCGGCAGAACGGCCTCGACCGCGGTCGGCGCGATCCCGAGAGTTGCGAGCGTCAGCGCGCCCGAGGACACGACATTATCGCGCTTCAGCATCTCGACCTGATCGGCGGTCAGCGGCGGGTTTGGTAGAATCGCCATGAGGCGCGCCTGGAGCGAGGCAATGCCGAACGGGATGTCGATCAGGAGGCGCTTCCGGCGAAGCTCCTCGAGCAGCAGCTCCATCAATGCGCGCAAGGTATAAACCTTTGGGCCGCCCAGCTCGTAGGTGCGGCCGGCACTGGCGGGATCGTCGAGGCAGCGCACCGCGGCATCCGCGACATCGCCGACATAGACCGGCTGAAACCGGCTCAAGCCGCCGCCGATCAGCGGCAATACCGGCGAGACCATCGCGAGGCCCGCAAAGCGGTTGAAGAACTGGTCCTCCGGGCCGAACACGATCGAGGGCCGCAGGATCGTCGCGGTCGGGAAAGCGTCGCGCACGGCCTGCTCCCCGGCCGCCTTGCTGCGGGCATAGGCCGATGTGGCGCGCGGATCGGCGCCGATCGCCGAGAAATGGATAAAGCGCTCCGCTCCGGCCTCACGCGCCAGGCGGGCGAGTCGCGCCGGGGCGGTATGGTGTAGCCGGTCGAAGCGCTGGGAGCCGCTCTCGCGCAGAATCCCGACGCAGTTGATGACCGCGTCGTTGCCGGCGAGGAAGGCCGGCAGTAATCCCTCGTCTTCGATCCCGATGTTGAAGAGCCCGACCTGCCCGACATCGCCTTTCAGCTTAAGGAACTTGGCCGAGGCGGCATGGCGGCCTCCGACCGCCAGCACGTCGCCGCGTTCCGCCAGCCGCTTGACGATATAGCGCCCGATAAACCCCGGTCCGCCGAGGATCGCCACCCGGTGAGTCATGCCCGCTCCTGTAAGGCGCGCCGGGCCTTAGCAAAACCGTGGGGCTTCGGCAACGTCGCTGCGCACAATCTCTCAGGAATGCGTACGCGGGTTGTCGCTTAGCTCTTTTTCACCGAGAGCATGTAATTGTCGAATTGCTGCTCCTCGACCCGGAACCATTGGTGCTCGTCGTCGAGGAATTTCTTCCAGGGATCGTAGATCGCCTTGAACTTCGGGTTTTTCGCGGCCGTCTCGTCGTAAAATTCGTAAGTCGCCTTGTAGCAGGCGTCGAGGATTTCCTTCGAGAAAGGCCGCAGCTGGGCGCCGTTCGCGACAAGGCGACGCAACGCGGCGACATTGTCGGTGTCGTATTTCCCGAGCATCCAGCTTTCCGCCTCGGCGCAGGCGGCAGCCATGACCGCCTGGTAGCTCTTCGGCAGGCTTTCCCATTGGCCTTGGTTGATATAGACCGAGAGCTGTGCCTGCCCCTCCCACCAGCCCGGGTAGTAGTAGTATTTCGCGACTTTGTAGAAACCGAGCTTCTCGTCGTCATAAGGGCCGACCCATTCGGCGGCGTCGATCGTGCCCTTTTCGAGCGCCGGATAGATGTCGCCGCCCGGGATCTGCTGCGCCACGACGCCGAGCTTCCCGAGGATCGCGCCGGCAAGCCCGGCAATGCGGAATTTGAGCCCCTGCAAGTCGGCGACGGTCTTGATCTCCTTCCGGTACCAGCCGCCCATCTGCGCCCCGGTATTGCCGGCGGGGATATTGACGATGTTGTAGTCCTTGAAGAAGGCCCGCAGGACATCCATGCCGCCGCCCTGGGTCATCCAGGCATTCATCTGCCGGTAGTTCATGCCGAACGGCATCGTGCAATCGAAGCTGAAGGTCGGATCCTTGCCGACGTAGTAATAACTGGCGCTATGGCCCATCTCGACCGTGTTGTTCTGAACGGCGTCGAGGACCTGAAACGCCGGCACAATCTCGCCCGCGGCAAAAACCCGGATCTGAAACTTGTTGTCGGTCGCGTCGGCGACGCGCTTCGCGAGCGTTTCGGCGCCGCCGTAGAGGGTATCCAGGCTCTTGGGAAAGCTGGAAGCGAGGCGCCATTTGACCTCGGGCTGAGATTGGGCGATCGCGGGCGCCGCCAGGGCCGCGCCGATCAGTCCCACACCCCCTCCTGCAATCAGGCTCCGCCGCCGCATAGCGTTCCTCCCTTCGGTTCCGGCAACGCTGCCGGCCGAGTGAATGTGGCACTATGGTTACAACGGCTGCGATCTAGAGATAGCGCCACCAAAGGTAAAGGGTGCTGATGCCGACGCTGATCAGCATCAAGCCGAAGGCGTGCTTCGTATAGGTCAGAAACCCGAACGGGACGCCGTTGCGCTCGGCAATCCCGGCGACGGTCAGATTGGCCGAGGCGCCGATCAGCGTGCCGTTGCCGCCGAGGCAGGCGCCCAATGACAGGGCCCACCACAAGGGCGCCAACTGCTCGGGGCCGCCGAGATGCGGCGCCAATTCTCGGATCAGCGGGATCATCGCGGCGACAAACGGGATGTTGTCGACAATCGCCGACAGGATGGCCGATCCCCACAGGATCGCGAGCGCCGTTGCGGTCGGATCGTGTCCCGTCAGCGCGATCAGCTGCTGCGCGGCAAGGCTGAGCAGTCCGGCGGCGTCGACTCCGTGCACGATGACGAACAGCCCGAGAAAAAAGAAGATCGTGATCCAATCGACCTCCGCAAAAGTCTCAGTCACCCTGAGCGTCTGCTTTTCCTTTTCGCGGTGATGCTCGATGTTGTGGAACAGCATCAGGAGCGCCGCGCCGAAGAGCGCGATCGTGCCGGGCTGCAGCCCGAGCGGTCCGGCCGCGACGAAAGCGGCGATGACGCCGGCGATGACAAACAGCGAGGTACGCATCAGCGGCGGGTCGGTGATCATGCCGCGCTCGTCGAGCGCCATGACGCGCGCCCGCGCCTCCGGTGTCGCGCGCATCTCCCGGCCCCAGATCAGGTGTGTCGCCAATAGCTCCGCCGCCATGACCAGGATGATGACCGGCGTCAGCGCGAAGACGAAGTCGTTGAAGCTGAGATGCGCCGCCGAGCCGATGATGATGTTGGGCGGATCGCCGATCAGCGTCGCCGTGCCGCCGATATTCGAGGCGAACACCTCGGCGAAGAGGAACGGGTAGGGCGGCGCTTCGAGGAGGCGGGTGACCGACAGTGTTACCGGTGCGATCAGCAACACCGTCGTGACATTGTCGAGAAAGGCCGAAACGACGGCGGTCACCAGCGACAGCATCGCCAGCATCGCCCAGGGCTGGGCGCGGCCCTTTTTGGCCGACCACACGGCGACATACTCGAACATGCCGCAGCGCCGCGCGATGGCGACGAGCACCATCATGCCGGTCAAGAGAGCGATCGTGTTGAAATCGATGCCGCGGATCGCCTCGTCCTGGCTCAACACACCCGAGACGACCATCGCGCCCGCTCCAAGCATCGCGATAATGGAGCGGTTGATACGGTCGGTGACGACGAGGAGATAGGTGAGCACGAACAGGATCGTCGCCACCCACACCGTCTCGCCTCCCGGGAGCGCCGTTGCGGCGGCGATCTGTTGCATCCACGCTCCTTTCTTCTGCCTATAGTGCCGCCCGGTCGAACCATAAGGGGCGCCCCGATGGAGCAGCACAATCTCGGTCGTTCCGGGCTGATCGTCTCGGCCGTCGGGCTCGGCTGCAACAATTTCGGCGGGCGCCTCGATTATGCGGCGACGCGCGCCGTCGTGCACAAGGCTCTCGATCTCGGCATCACCTTTTTCGATACCTCCGACACCTATGGCGAAAGTGGCGGGTCGGAGGAACAGCTGGGCCGAGCCCTCGCCGGACGGCGGCACGAGATCGTGCTCGCCAGCAAATTTGCCCGGCCGATGGACAAGGAGAGGCGACTGCAGGGCGCCTCCCGGCGCTATATCATGTCTGCCGTCGAGGCCAGCCTAAAGCGGCTCAACACGGATTACATCGACCTCTACCAGCAGCATATCGCCGATTCCAAGACGCCGATCGAAGAGACCCTGCGCGCGCTTGACGACCTCGTGCAGCAGGGCAAGGTGCGCTACATCGGCTGCTCGACCTTGTCCGCCTGGCAGACCGTCGAGGCGCAATGGGTCTCGACTCATCTCGGTCTCGAACGCTACGTCTCGTGCCAGGAGCGCTATAGCCTCGTCGACCGCGATCTCGACCGAGAGCTGATGCCGGTCATCGAGAGCTATGGGCTCGGACTGATCCCGTTCTCGCCCCTGGCGGATGGACTGCTGACCGGCAAGTACCGCCGCAACGCGCCAATGCCGGCAGGCGCGCGGTTGACGACCACGCCGCGCGCCGCCGAGCGCCGCCTATTGGATAGGAACTGGCGGATCGTCGAGCGCCTGACCGATTTCTGCGAGGCGCGCGGCCACACTCTGTTGGAACTGGCCTTCAGCTGGCTGTTGCAGCGGCCGAAGGTCGCCAGCGTCATCGCCGGCGCGACGAGCGCCGATCAGGTCGAGGCCAATGTCCGGGCCGGCTCCTGGGCCTTGTCGCGCGAGGACATGGACGAAATCGACCGGCTCACGGCAGACTAGGCGCGCGCCGGCGCTCCCGCCGGCACGCCATTCCCTCGGGCGTCACCAAAGGAGCTGGGTCATGGAAGTTCGGTTGGACGGAAGAAGCGCGATTGTCACCGGCGGCAGCAAAGGGCTTGGCTTGGCGATCGCCGAGGAATATTTCGCCTCCGGCGCCGATGTCGCGATCCTGGCGCGCGACGCCGGCGCGCTCGCCGAGGCGAAGCAGAAAATCCTGGGCCGGGGCGGCAAGGGCAAGGTGCTGGCGATCAGCTGCGACGTCTCCAAGGCGGGGCCGATCGAGGCCGCCTGCAAGCAGGCCAATTCGGAATTCGGCAAGGTCGACATCTTTGTCAACAATGCCGGCCAGTCGATCCGTGGCCCGTCTGAGACGATCACCGACGAACAGTGGCAGGGGGATCTCGACCTCAAACTGTTCGCGCAGATCCGCTTCTGCCGCATTCTGATGCCGCAGATGAAAGAGCGGAAATGGGGCCGCATTATCAGCGTCCTCAATATCGGCGCCAAGGCGCCCGGCGCCGACAGCGCGCCGACCTCGGTCAGCCGCGCCGCCCAGATGGCGTTGACCAAGGCGATGTCTCAGGAGGGCGCGCCGCACAACGTTTTGTGCAACTCGCTGCATGTCGGCGTCATCGTCAGCGACCAGATCAAGCGGCGCTACGACCGTGAGCGGCCGAATGTCAGCTTCGAGGAGTATGTCGCGCAAGCCGGGCGCGCGGTACCGATGGGACGCATGGGCCGCGCCGAGGAGTTCGCCGCTGTGGCCACCTTTCTCGCCTCGGATGGCGCGTCCTATGTGACGGGGTGTGCGATCAACGTCGATGGTGGACGCTCGCCGGTCGTGTGACCGGACGCGCGGCTAGAAAACCCCTCTCCCGCGCCGCGGGAGAGGGGCACTAGCCCAAATCGATCCGCATATATTTCTCTTCCAGGGTGCGCCACGCGGCGGTGCCGACCGCGTCCTCGCGCTCCTGGAAAGTGGCGAGCTCGGTTTCGATCGCGCGCGTGTCGCCGTCGCGCTTCATCGCGGCAAGTACGCGCTGCGCTGCGCGGATTGCCGCGCGGTGGGTCTGCGACGGATAGATGCCGAGGCGGAAGCCCATCTCCTCCAGCTCCTCGGCGCCGAGCATCGGCGTCTTGCCGCCTTCGAAGACATTGACGAGGGCCGGCCCGCGTACCTCGCGCCCGACGATGCGCAATTCCTCGACCGTCTGCGGCGCCTCGACAAAGCCGACATCGGCGCCGGCTTCGAGATAGGCGTTGACCCGGTCGATCGCCGCCGCGAGCCCCTCGATCGCGCGCGCATCCGAGCGGGCAATGATGACCATGTCGGCGTCGCGCCTCGTGTCGACCGCGGCCTTGATCTTGCCCACCATCTCGGCTCGGCTGATGACTTCCTTCCCTTCGTAATGGCCGCATTTCTTCGGGCTGACCTGATCTTCGATGTGAAAACCCGCGACACCGGTCTTCTCGTATTCGCGCACGGTGCGGATGACGTTGATGGCATTGCCGTAGCCGGTATCGGCGTCGGCAATGACCGGGATGCCGACCGCCTCGACCGTCCGGCCGATAAACATCGCGTTCTCGGTGAGACTCAACAGGCCGAGATCGGGATAGCCGCTGGCGCGGGAATAGCCGCCGCCGGTCAGATAGACCGCGGCGAAACCGGCTGCCTCGACCAGGCGCGCGGTCAGCGTGTCATAGGCGCCCGGCACCATCGTGTAACCGCTTTGTCCAATCAGCTGGCGCAATTGCTGGCGTGGCGTCATAGCTCCCTCCTTTGGCGGGTCCGGGAAGGAATTGTTAAGCAGGATCCCGGCACAATGGCGCGGCAATTTTCACCGCGGTTGTCCCATGAAACGTTTTGTCATAGCGCTCTTGTTCGCTCCCATTGTGCTGGCCTCGCCAGCCCGAGCCGAGGATCCTCTCGGCTGCGCCCTGACCTCGGCTCCGCTCATGGCGCAGCCGGAGGGCAGCGTCCTGATCGGCTGCACCGGCGGTGTCACCGAGGCCTTCGGCGACCAGCTCGCGCTTGTGCTGACCAAGATCCTGCAGAACCGGATGGACCCGCAGGCCGTGCTGGCCAAGCTCGACGACATCGACAGCGTGCCGGACGAAGGCGCCGCCCGTATCGTCAGTGACGCGCAGCGCCACGCGATCATCGAGGCGTTGCACGGCAAGGACAGCGGCCAAGTCGCGATCGTCGCGCATCCGCTCGTCGAGGACAGCGCCGAATACGCCAAGGGCATTGCGACGCCGTTGACGATGGTCGGCTGGCAGATCGAAGGCAATCAGATCCGCCGCGCCGCGCCGAAAGCTCTCGAAAATCTCGCGGGGGTCGCAATCATCGTCCGCAACATTCCCTCCGCTCCGCCGAAGGCCTTGCAGCTGAAGAAAGCGCTGGCGGCCGGTAGCATCGGCGCACAGTTGGTCGCCGATCCGAGCGTGCCGGAAGGCGGCGCGATGATCTGGATCGGCCGCCGCCCGGTCTTTATGCAGGCCAACGCAAAGCAATAATCAGCGCGCGAGAATCAGCGCGGCGGGGCGGGAGCAAGCGCGGGTGCTGCCGCCGTAGGCGGCCGGGCGGCGCGCGCACCGTCCACGGCGGCGAGCTGCTGCGCGATCAGATCGGGCGGCACGGCGATCGTCTTCTCGTTGCCCGAGCGCGAGGTGAAGACGACCGCGAGGCCCTGCGGACTGCTGCGCAACAGCGGCTCGGGGAGCGCGGCGGCGAACTCCTCGGCATAGGAGCAGCCGTTCTCGCAAGTGACCTCGCTCACCGTGATCGGGAGAAAGCGCAGCGTCTGACCGCTCGCGAGGCGCGCCGCGTTCCAGTGGCGCGTCGGCCCGCCATAGCTGTCCTGCACATAAAGCTGATGCGCGACTTCGCCGGTGCGCGTGTCGATAAAGCTGCGCAGCAGATCGAAATTGGTGCTCGCGATTCCGAGATAGGGCTCGCCATGCCGGCGCTTTGGTCCGGCCAGCACGATGAACTTGCCGCCCTGTTGTTGGCTCACCTGCACTGCGTTCGGGTTTTGCGCGGCCAGTGGCGGCGCAGCGATGCTGGCGCAGCCGGCGAGCAAGATCGCCGCGGAGACGGCGACAGCAGACCGGCGCATCGCCTCAACCGAACACGGTTTCATTGTCTTCGCCGAGCGCCGGCGCCGGTTTTGTGAATGGTGGACGCGCGCCGTCGAACGACAGCGGCAAGCCGACCAGTTCGAGATCGCTGTCCGGCCTCTTCTGGATCATGCCGAGCGCCCTTGTCTGCGCGTCGGCGACGACCTGGTCGAGCGTGTGGATCGGCCCGTTCGGGATGCCGGCGGCTTCGAGCAGCTTCGCCCATTCGGCTCGCGGTCGCGCCGCGAAGATCTCGGACAGGATCGGGACCAGCTCGGCGCGGTGCACGACCCGGTCGCCGTTTGTGCGGAAACGCGGGTCTTCGGCAAGGCCGGGACGGTCCAGCGCGGCGCAGAGGCGGCGGAACAGATTATCGTTGCCGGCCGCCACCATCATATAGCCGTCGCTCGCGGCGAAGGCCTGGTAGGGCACGATCATGTCGACCCCCGAACCCTGCCGCTGCGGCAATTCCCGGTTCGACATATACGCGGCCAACATGATCGTCATCCAGCCGAGCCCGGTTTCGAGGAGTGAGGTGTCGACGATCCCGCCCTGGCCGCTGCGGTCGCGCTCGCGCAATGCCGCGAGGGTGCCGATGACGGCCCACATCGCCGCACCCATGTCGATGATCGAGGCGGTGACCCGCACGGGCGGGCGACCGTCTTCGCCGAGCAGGCTCATGAGCCCGCTATAGGCCTGCATCATCGGGTCATAGCCGGGCCGGTCGCGCAACGGGCCGGTATTGCCGAAAGCCGCGAGGTTGCAGCAGACCAGCGCCGGTTTCTCGCTCAGGAGCGCCGAGGGCCCAAGCCCGTATTTGTCGAGTGCGCCATATTTCAAATTGTGGATCACAACATCGGCGCGTTCCAGGATCAGCCTGCGCAGCCGCGCCGCATCGGCGGGATCGGCGAGATCGATCGTGATGCCGCGCTTTCCCCGATTGACCGAATGAAAGCAGGTCGAGGCGCCTTCCTGGAAGGGCGGGCCCCAGCCGCGGGCCGCATCGCCGCCCTTTGGGTTCTCGACCTTGATGACCTCGGCACCAAGCTCGCCCAGGATCATGCCGGCATAGGGCGCGGCAATCGAATGACCGATCTCGATCACCACAATCCGGGAAAGCGGACGAACGGAGGACATTCGATTCACCACGGCGAGAAAGAGGGCACGGAGTTACTAGGGCCGCGCGCATCCCTCCGGCAACTCATTATTCTCCCTTCGCGCCCCTGCCTCGGGCGAACTCCACGGTTCATTTCTGTTTTGGCCGCGCCGCCAGGATGGCCTCGATCTGCTTGGTCGTGGCAGCGACCTGTCCCGGATAGGTTTTCGCCGACTTCGATTTCGGATAAGCCTCGACGACCGCGCTTTGCAGGTCGCGCAGCGCACCGCTCAAATCGACACCGGCGCTTTCCGCGATCTTCTTCGAAATGACCAGCGCCGCCGCCAGGCGCTCCTCGTACCAGCTATCGACATAATCATCGAAATCGTTGCTCGATCCGGGTTGCCGCAGCACGCGGATCTCCTGAGCGAGCCGGGCAATCCTGGCGCGCAGCGGCTCCCCCAGGGCGGCGGACGGCTCGAACGGGATCGCCGCGGGAAGCAGGAACGCGCGTTCGGAGTCGACGGCTGCATCCGGCGAACCCGAATCCGGCGCCGCTAAGGCCGAGATCAAATCGGGTTCGAGCGTCGGGCGCGCCGCAAGCCGGCGCAGCGCGGGCTGTCGCACATCCTCGGGGGTGAACCGGTCGGTGTATCCCGCCCATTTCCACAGCGGATCGGCGTCGGTGAGTTTCGCAAAGCCGGAATGAACTGCGACATTGCGCTCATCGACCGTCTGCTGGTCGCGTGCCGCGGTCGCGCGCTCGATCGCAATCTCGTCGGCCAGCATGCCGGTGCCGAGAATGCCGCCGGTCAGCACGGTCGCCAAAAGCACGGCGAGGCCCGCGGCGCCGGGGATTATGGCGCCGCGCTTCGCCGGGGGCGCGTTGATCACCCAGGCGAGCCAAGCCATCAGAATGAGGGGGCCTAGCGTCGCCACGAGGAGCGAACTGCCTTTCGCCAGCGGCCCGAAGGCCAGGCTGTCGCTGTCGGAAACGGCGGCGCTGATTCCGATCGCGATCGCGATGCACGGCACAGTGAGGATTGCGATCAGCAGCCACAGGCCGAGCGCCACGGTCAGCTGCAGCCATCGGCGGTGAACCCGAAGCCAGCCGAAACCGCCGGCAAATACCGCGCCGATAACCACCGGCGCCAGCAGCAGCCACGACAACAAGACCGGCTGCAGCATCACGAAGGCCATCGCGCCGCGCGACGGTCCATCGCCCCAGCCGGACCAGGCCCCCGGCATCAGGACGAGGCTGATGAACCAGGCATGCAGCAACGCCGCCACGGCGAGCGGCACGTTGAACATGTACTTCATTCCCGTCTCTCCGCCGTCTTGGTCTTGTCGCGGTCGCCGGTAAGCTTGCTTGCCGCCCCCTGCCCTTATAGGCCTGCCGCGGTCTTCTCCGTGGTGAATTCACCGCCGGCCGCGCTATTTATGGTCGGAGAGCCGAGGAGGAGCGGGCGATGCCCTATGGTGCAAATGGACTTGGCGAGGCGGGCGATGGCGTGGCCGTGGCGCTCGGCGAGGACTACCCCGAATTGCGCCAATCCGTGCGCAAGATCTGCGAGAAATACCCCGGCGCCTATTGGCGGCAGCTGGAAGACGAGCAGGCCTATCCGAGCCAGTTTATCGCGGAGTTGACCGAGGGCGGGTTTCTCGCCTCGCTGATCCCTGAGGAATATGGCGGCTCGGGGCTGCCGTTGCGCGCCGCCGCGGTGATTCTCGAGGAGATCAACGCCTCCGGCTGCACCGCCAGCCAGGGCCACGCCCAGATGTACATCATGGGCACGCTCATGCGCCACGGCAGCGAGGAGCAGAAGCGCCGCTACCTGCCGAAGATCGCCTCGGGCGAGTTGCGCCTGCAGGCCTTCGGCGTCACCGAGCCGACGACCGGCTCCGACACGACAAAGCTCAAAACCCGCGCGGTGCGCGGCGGCAATGGCGACCACTATCTCGTCACGGGGCAGAAGGTGTGGACCTCGCGCGCTCGGCATTCCGATCTGATGCTGCTGTTGGCGCGCACCACACCGGTCGAGGAGGTCAAGCGCCGCACCGACGGGCTCTCGGTGTTTCTCGTCGATCTGCGCGAGAGCCTTGGGAAGGGCCTCGAGATCCGGCCGATCGAGGCGATGATCAACCACAATACCAATGAGGTGTTCTTCGACAATCTGAAGGTTCCGGCGGAGAATTTGATCGGCGAGGAGGGCAGGGGGTTCCGCTACATCCTCGATGGTATGAATGCCGAGCGCATCCTCGTCGCGCAGGAATGCATCGGCGATGGCCGCTGGCTCCTGAAAAAGGGCATCGACTACGCCAAGGAGCGCGTCGTCTTCGACAAGCCGATCGGCCAGAACCAGGGCGTGCAGTTTCCACTGGCGCGCGCCTACGCCGAATTGGAGGCAGCCGACATGATCTGCCGCCGTGCCGCCGCGCTGTTCGACGCCGGCAAGGAATGCGGCGCCGACGCGAACATGGCGAAGCTGTTGGCGTCAGAGGCGACATGGCATGCCGCCGACGCGACATTCCAGACCTATGGCGGGTTCGCTTTCGCCAAGGAGTACGACATCGAGCGCAAATGGCGCGAGGTGCGGCTCTATCAGACCGCGCCGATCTCGACGAACTTGATCCTCGCCTATATCGGCCAGCACGTCCTCGGCATGCCCCGCTCGTACTAAGTACCTCCTACAGCACCGGTGAATTTCTGCAAATTGGTCGTGCTCTCGAGCGTCATCACCGCATCCCACAGCGGTGCCGGGGCGCCGCAGGCGGCGAATTTGGCGCGGGCGGCATCGGGCGAGAGTGGGCGTGACGGGCTGCCGAGCACCTCGGTGATCTCGCAGGCGATCGTGCTTCTGTCGGCGAGGTCGAACTCGACAAGGACCGGATGCATGGCGTTCGGGTCGGGGTTGTCGTTCGCGATGACCGACAGGCGGCGCGCAAGCGCGAGCGTCTCGGGATCTGTGAGCGCTTCCGCTGTGAAATCCTCAACTCCGACCGTGCCCTGCCTTAAGCACACCGCGCCGACATAGGAGAGGCACAGCCGGGCATAAGCGACCGCCATCCCCTCCTGCGGCGGTCGGCCGACAAGACGATAGGTCAAGGGCGGCACCATAAAGCGCCCGGCCTTCACCTCCCCGGCTTTGACGCGATGTCGCGCGATGAGCTGTTGCAGCCCGTCGAGACCGCCATGTGTCGCGCGGCCGGAGGGCCACGGCTTGTGGCTCAACTCGCAGATGCGCCACGTCCGGCCGAGCGCATCGAAGGGCGCCGGATCGCTGTCGCCGTCGAACAATGCGAAATAGCCGAATGGTCCGGAAATCGGCGCGCGCGGGCCGGGCATGCCGCGCCGCGCCAGTTCGATGGCGGTCACCGCGGCGCGCGCCGCAAACCCCATCTGCATCGCCAATTGCGGGCTCGCCTCGACATGCGCCTGCATCGTGCCCGCGCATTGCCCGTAGTAGATGCCGAGCGCGTCGCGGGTCTGCTCGCCGTCAAGGCCGGCGAGCAGCGCGAGGGCCGCGGTCGCGCCAAAGCCGCTGCAATTGGCGGGGCGGAAGAACCGCATCGGCGCGCGCGAGCACAGTCCCAGGTTCACCGCGACATCGACACCGGCAACAACGGCGCGGATCAGCGACTCGCCGGATACATTACCCTCGCGCTCGGCCCAGCCAACGAGGCTCGGCAGGATCGCCGACACCGCATGGACGACCGCGCCTTCATGCACGCAATCGAATTCCTGCGAATGCACCTGGTAGGCGTTGACCATCGCGGCCTGGGCGAGCGGCAGTCGCTCGCCGCTGCCCCATACGGTCGCCTCCGCTGCGCCAGCGGACGCACCGGCCATACCGAGCACCTCATGCCGCCAGGGCGCACCCGCGCCGGCGATCCCGACAGCCAGCGTGTCGGCGATGAATATCTTGGCCGCGGCGCGCGCCATCTCGGGCACCGCGCCGGTGGCAACCCGTGCGAGATGCGCGACGATCTTGTCGATGACCGGATCAGCCATATGCCGCGGTCCTCAAAAGCCGCCTCCCGGCGAAAGCCGGGAGCCACGGTTCAGCAACTCGGCACGGATGAGTGGGTCTCGGCTTTCGCCGGGGCGACGGTGTTAGTGCGTTGCGAGCCGAGCCACGCCCGCGACATCCGCCAGCGCGTCGAGGCCAAGGATAGCCGCGCGCAATTCGCGGGCGCGCGCGGCGCCGAGAACCGGCTCGGCGAGCGCATCGAATTTGGCGACGAGCCGCTCGCGTTGCCCGGCAATATCGCCATTCGGAATGCCGGCGTCATGGCTCGCCTTCAAGACGCGGCCATCGGTTAGCGTGACCTGCAGCTCTGCCTTGGCTTGCGGCCAGCCCTCGCGGAAATCGAGCGCGAGCTTGTCGCGCAATCGCACGAGCGCCGAATCGGTCGCCGTCTCACTGCTGTAGGCGGCGAGGCTCGCAGTATCGACACCTGACAACGCCATCGCGACGGTCTGGCGCAGGCTGAACTTGGCTTCGAGCCCGTCGGTCGGCGCCGGGATATTGCACACGCGCTCGGTGCTGCGGTCGAGCGACAGCGTCATGCGCGCGATCTGCTCCGGCTTGACGCCGTGCCGTTCGCGGATCTCGCGGGCGGATTCAATCGGGCCGTGCGTCAGGTAACAGGCGGCATGGTATTTGAACAGATTGGCGAAAATGTGAAAGCCGTCCGCCGGCTCAGCGAGCGCCGCTTCGGCGTTGAAATCGGGGCCGTGCGTCAGCGCGAACCCCTGCTCGCATTCGACGAGATCGGGGCGGCTCGAAAAGCCGCGCGCCGCGAGACGGGCCGCCAGCAATCCGCTCTGCGATGCCTTCCCGGCATGGAACGGCTTGCACATTGTGCCGAATTGCGATTTGAGTCCGGCCGCCTGCGTGCCGGCGATGCCGAGCGCGCGGGCTGTCGCCTCGGCATCAAGCCCGAGCAGATGCGCGCAGGCCGCGGCAGCGCCGAACGCGCCGATTGTCCCCGTCGCGTGAAAGCCGCGGTCGTAATGGCCGGGACGCAGGGCCATCCCGATCCGGCAGGCGGTCTCGTAACCGGCGACAAAAGCGGCGATGACATCGCGGCCCGTGCTGTTGCGCTGTTCGGCGAGCGCGATGAGTCCGGGCAGGATCGCGACAGAGGGATGCCCCGGCATCGCGAGATTGACATCGTCATAATCGAGCGCGTGACCGATGGCGCCGTTGACGAGCGCGGCGGATAAGGCGGGAAGCTTCGCTTTCCGGCCGATGATGCTGGCCTGCGCCGCGCCTCCGGCTTCGGCCAATTCGTCGAGCAGGATCGTCGCGAGCGGGTCGTCCGCTCCAGCGAGCGCGACGCCATAATAGTCGAGCACGCATTGCCGCGCCAATTCGCGCACCGGCTCCGGCAACATGTCGTAAGTCACCGCGCTCGCCTGCGCGGCGAGGGCTCGCGTGAGCGTTGTCGCGACCGTCGGGTCTGAAATATGGGTATCCATCGGCTAGATCTTCACTTCGCTGATTTGGATTGTGGGCTCGATGTCGGTGTAGTTCGGAATGTCGCCCATAATGTCCTGTGCGTGCGGCGCAAAGGCAGCCTGAAACGCCTCGGCCGAGTCGCAATAGATGTGGCCCATCGCGATGAACGCCGCCGGCGCTCCGGGCGCCATGCCGGCAATGCCATGCTCGACCGACACGCGCTTGCACGCCGATCCCAGCTTCTGTTGCACCATCGGCATGTGCTTCTCGCAGTAGTACGTCATGTCGAATTTGGCGCCGGGCCGGTTTGGATACAGCACGCTGACCTTTATCACTGTTCGCTCCCTCTAGCGTCCTTTGAAGCGCGGCTTGCGCTTCTCGTTGAACGAGGCGATGCCCTCGCGCCGGTCCTCGGTCGGGACCATGCGGTTATAGGCCTCGATCTCGAACATCATGCCGCTCGCGAGGTCCATCTGCAGCCCGTAATGGATCGCATGCTTCGCCTGCCGCACCGAAATCGGCGCGTTGTCGGCGATGCGGCGCGCCGTCTGCATCGTCTCGGCAAGCAGCCGATCGGGCGCGCACAGCCGGTTGACCATGCCCCATTCATACGCCTCCTGCGCCGAGAACGGACGGCCGGTCAGGATGATCTCCTTGGCGCGCCGCTCGCCGACCGCGCGCGGCAAGTTCTGCGTGCCGCCAGCGCCGGGCATGATCCCGAGTGTCACCTCGGTCAGCGCAAAGCGCGCCGTCTCGGCGGCATAGAGGAAGTCGCAGCACAGCGCCAATTCGCAGCCGCCGGCGTAGGCCGCGCCGTTGATCGCGCCGATCACCGGCACCGGACAGCCGATAAAGGCGCGCACCGCGCGTTCGAACAACAGATGCTGCGCCTGCCACACCTCGTCGGTCATGCCGAGGCGTTCCTTGAGGTCGCCGCCGGCGCAGAATGCCTTATCGCCGGCCCCGGTCATCAGGATGCAACGATAGGCGAGCGGGTCGCCATTGACCGCGTCGAAAAAATCGAGGAGGTCGCGTCCCAT
>JBKOVT010000212.1:0-13774 GCA_046724035.1 Pseudomonadota bacterium
CGGCGCGTCTCCGCCCTCGGCGCACGCCCGGCCGTTGTCCGGATCTGCACTAAAGCGGTCATCCGACGTGAATAACTGAGGAGCGTATCCGACCTATGGTGTCCGGGGCGGGGATGTCGAAGCCATGTGATCACTGCGGCAGCTCAGCCTCGGCGACCGGCTCGTTGAAATCGGGCAACGATCCGCGGCGACCAGCGTTCTCCGGGCGGCTAGGTAGCGGCGCCGCCCTGCTGCGATCGCCGAAATCGGGAGCAATGCAAGACCATGGCGACGCACCGCCGTAGCGTGTTGGCCGGCAGTCTAGCGTCTTTTCTCCTTTCTCTGCTGCCGGCGCGGGCGCGAACAATCGCCGGGAAACTGCCATGGCATCCCTCCGCCGGTATTCCGCCGGCCCAGACGCACCCCGGCGGCTGGGAATTCTTCACCGCCGAAGAAGGCGCCACAGTCGAGGCGTTGGTCGACCGGTTGATCCCGCCCGACCCGAAATTCGCCGGCGGCAAGGACGCCGGCTGTGCCGTGTTCATCGACCGGCAGCTTGCCGGCCCTTATGGCAGCGCACAGCGCCTCTACATGCGAGGGCCGTTCCAAGACGGGACGCCACAGCAAGGATTGCAATCCTCGAAAACACCCGCCGAGCAGTACCGGGCCGCACTTGCCGCGCTCGACAAGCATTGCCGCGCGACACAATCCGGGAAGGTCTTCGCCGCGCTCGCCGACGAAGACAAGGACAAGCTCATCGGCGCGCTCGAAGACGGCAGCCTGGAGCTTGAAGGCGTCCGCACTCCGCAATTCTTCGATCTTCTGCTGCAGAACACGAAGGAGGGGTTCTTCGCCGATCCGATCTATGGCGGCAACCGCGACATGGTTGGCTGGAAAATGATCGGCTTCCCTGGTGCGCGCTACGACTACCGCGACTGGGTGGAGCGGCACAACGAGCCCTATCCGCTGCCGCCGGTGGGCATCCAAGGCCGCCCCGAATGGACGCCGGGCGGATGATGCCGCGGCGAGCGGCGCCTTTTGCGGCGGACCCGGGCCGATGACCCGCAAATTGCCGCCGGTGGATGCCGTCATCGTCGGGCTGGGCTGGACCGGCTCGATCCTGGCTGAGGCGCTGACCCGCGCCGGGCTCAATGTCATCGCCATCGAGCGCGGCCCCTGGCGCGACACCTCGACCGATTTCCCGACCACCTACGCGCAGGACGAATTGCGCTACCGCATCCGTCACGAACTGTTCCTGCGGCCCGCGCAAGAGACGATGACGTTTCGGAATAAGACGAGCGAGACGGCGCTCCCGATCCGCCATTGGGGATCATTCATGCCGCCCAACGGGGTCGGTGGCGGCGGAGTTCATTGGAACGCCGAGACGTGGCGGTTTCTGCCGAGCGATTTTCGTCTGAAAACGCATCTGACCGAGCGCTACGGCAACAGCATCCTGCCCCCCGACATGACGATCCAGGATTGGGGCATCACCTTCGACGAGCTCGAACCCTATTACGACCGCTTCGAATATCTGTGCGGCACCTCTGGGAAGGCCGGCAATCTGAAAGGCGCGAAGCAGGCGAATGGCAACCCCTGGGAGGGGCCGCGCAGCCGCGACTACCCGAACCCGCCGCAGCGTCAGCCCTATGGCCCAACTCTGTTCGCAGAAGCCGCCAAGGAAATGGGCTACAGCCCGTTTCCGCAGCCTTCCGGCAATCTGTCGCAGGCCTATACCAACCCGCTCGGGGTGACGCTCGGGCCCTGCACCTATTGCGGGTTCTGCGAATGGTTCGGCTGCGGCAACTACTCGAAGGCGAGCCCGCAGACGACCATCCTGCCGGTGCTGCTGCGCCGGACGAATTTCGAGGCGCGCACCTTATGCGAGGTATTGCGCATCGATGTCGACGGATCGGGCAAGCGCGCCCGCGGCGTCACCTATGCGGACAGCAGCGGCGAGATGTTCGAGCAACCGGCCGAGCTGGTCCTGCTCTGCGCGTTCCAGCTGTTCAATGTGCACCTGCTGTTGCTGTCGGGCATCGGCAAGCCCTATGACCCCAACACCGGCGAAGGCATTATCGGCAAGAATTATTCATATCAAGTCACATCGAGCGTCGACGCCTATTTCGACCAGAAGAATTTCAACCCGTTCGTCGCCTCGGGCTCGATCGGCATGTGCATCGACGAGTTCAATGGGGACAATTTCGATCACTCCAAGCTGGGCTTTGTCGGCGGCGGCTATATGGGCGCGGTGCAGACCAATGGCCGGCCGCTTGAGACCGTGCGGGTGCCGAAGGGAACACCGCAATGGGGCGCCGCGTGGAAGCAAGCGGCGGCGAAATATTACCTCAGCAGCTACCAGGCGGTGACGCATGGCAGCTGCTACAGCTACCGCGACGCCTATTGCGACCTCGACCCAACCTACACCGATTCGTTCGGCCGCAAATTGATGCGGATCACCTTCGACTTCCATCAGAACGAGCTGAAGATGTCGGAGTACCTGACCGACCGGCTCGCCGAGATCGTGCAGAAAATGGGGCCGCACCACATCGACAAGAAACCGCGCACCGGCCCCTATACGATCACCGATTACCAGACCACCCACACCTGCGGCGGCGCGATCATGGGAACCGACCCGACGACCAGCGCGCTCAACCGTTACCTGCAAAGCTGGGATGTCTCCAACCTCTTCGTCATGGGCGCGACCGCGTTCCCGCAAAACGCCGGCTATAACCCGACCGGCACGGTCGGCGCGCTGGCCTTCTGGTCGGCGGACACAATCGTCAACCGTTATCTGAAGGACCCGGGCCCGCTGGTCCGGAGCTGAGCGCGGCGACGGGCGATGCAACGAAGCGCGCTTGTCTGCATCCTGCTCCTTTTCCTGCTGCTGTTCGGGATCGGCAGGGCGCGCCCCGACAGCGATCGGCAGGATTATCAGCAGATCGCGAATGGCCGGTATCTTGCGACCCTCGGTGACTGCACCGGCTGTCACACCGAGCCGGGCGGCAAGCCCTATGCTGGCGGGCTCGCGCTCGCGACCCCGTTTGGCAAGATCCTGGCGCCGAACATCACACCGGACCGCGAGACTGGGATCGGCGCGTGGAGCGACGATGATTTCGTGAACGCGCTGCTGAACGGCACTGGGCATGGCGGCGAGCGGCTCTATCCCGCGATGCCTTACCCGTTCTACACGAAGATGAGCCGCAACGAGGCGCTGGCGATCCGAGCCTATCTCAACACCGTCGAGCCGGTGCAGCACGAGGTCCACTCGAACCAGCTGCCGTTTCCGTTCAACATCCGCGCCGGCCTCTTGGCGTGGGACTGGCTGTTCTTTACGCCGGGCCGCTTCGAGCCGGCCGCCGGCCAATCGGCCGAATGGAACCGCGGCGCTTATCTCGTGCAAGGGCCGGGGCATTGCGGCGCCTGCCACACCAAAAAGAATTTTCTCGGCGGCGACGAAACCAGCCGCGCGCTGCAAGGGGGCGTGCTGCAAGGATGGTTTGCGCCGAACCTGACCGGCGACCCGCGCGTCGGGCTCGGCGGCTGGTCGGTCGACGACATCGTCACCTATCTGAAAACCGGCCACAACCGCATTACCGCGGCGACCGGCCCGATGTCCGAGGTTGTAGTCGATTCGACATCGCATGTGCTTGATGCCGATCTGCGTGCCATCGCAGTTTATTTAAAGAGTCTGCCCGAGCGCGAGAAAGCTCCCAAGCCGGTCTCGGACAGCCACCCCTCGATGCGCGCCGGCAGCGCCATTTTCGCCGACCAATGTGCTGCTTGTCATGCGCCGACCGGAGAAGGCATCGCCAATATGTTTCCGGCATTGAAGGGCAGCTCAGTCATTCAATCTGCGGACCCGACGAACCTGATCCGTATCGTGCTGCAGGGAGCGCGAAGCGTCGCTACGGATGCCGCTCCCACTGCGCCGGCCATGCCGGCCTTCGACTGGAAGCTGTCCGACGCGGAGATCGCCGCAGTGGTGACTTACATCCGCAACAACTGGGGCAATACGGCCGATCCAGTGTCAGAGAGTGATGTCAGGCGTCAGAGGAGCGCATTGGCAGAAGAAGAACCTTAACTGCGGGCGGCTTCAGGGATCGTGGCGATCTGGTGCTGTGAGATCAACAACTTCGCCTATTGCCTCGACATGCACATGCGTGACCTGCTGAGGAAGGGGCAACGCGTCGAGAAGCTCGCGCTGGTGCAGGCCTGGTAAGCGAGGTCACGTCGACCACTGGCAAAGCGCTGTTCCACCTTCGCTTTCGGAAGCTAGCCATGGCCCCTGGCATGGGATGTCGAACGGGCTTTCCAACGCTGCAAGTTCCACCGAAGAGACAAATGACCCGAGGAGAAAATCATCATGAAGGCGATCGTGGTAACGGAGCAGGCTGCGGGAACGGCCGGGATGAAGCTGGTGGAACGGCCCGAGCCGCAGCCAGCGATAAACGACGTCGTCGTTCAGATTCATGCGTCGGGATTCGTCCCGACTGAGATGGAGTGGCCCTCGACCTGGACCGACCGCGGCGACCGCGACCGAACACCGTCGATCCCCGGCCACGAGCTGGCCGGAGTGGTTACCGCTCTCGGCTGGGGCACGACGGGACTGTCGGTAGGACAGCGGGTGTTCGGCCTCGCCGACTGGTACCGGGACGGTACCCTGGCGGAGTATGTAGCCATCGAGGCACGCAACCTCGCGCCATTGCCGGGCGACATCGACTTCACAGTGGGCGCGAGCCTGCCAATCTCTGGCCTCACCGCGTGGCAGGGACTGTTCCAGCTCGGGCACCTTCAGGCGGGGCAGAGCGTCCTCGCGCACGGCGCGGCGGGCGCAGTCGGGACGATGGTGACGCAGCTCGCACGTGAGTTCGGCGCTTACGTCATCGGCACCGGACGCGCGGCCGACCGTCAGAAGGTGCTCGACTTTGGCGCGCAGGAATTCGTTGACCTCGACAATGATGCGCTGGAAGACGTCGGCGGCATCGATCTGGTGTTCGATGTCATCGGCGGCGACATCCAGAAGCGGTCCGCGCGCCTGATTCGAGCCGGAGGAACACTGGTGTCCATCGTCGGGCCGGTCGAGGCGCGGCCCGCCGACGGCTTGGCGATCGACTTCGTTGTCGAGTCCGATCGTGCCCAACTGAATGAGATCGTCCAGCGGGTGCGGGACGGACGACTGCGGACGAACATCGGCAACGTCTCGAGCCTCGACGACGCCGTCGCCGCCTTAAACCCGAGCGAGCGACGCAAGGGGAAGACGGTCATCCGCGTTCGTCCGTGAGCGACACGCGTTTCTCGATGCTCGGGACGATCTGGGAAAGTCGCGAGGTTCAGCTAAGTGAAAGCCCGCTAAACCGGCGCCTTTCGGGACCGCGAGGCATGGGGCGGGACCGACTAATTAGAACTCGAAAACCGTTGTCCTCCTTGCGGGGGACCGAGGGTTCAAATCCCTCCCTCTCCGCCAGCCCTCTTGAAGACCAGCCTCTTCTAGGCCCGCGTCATGCAGAAAGGCCGCCCCGGTTGCCCGAGGCGGCCTGCCAGTTAAATCCGATGCTGATGAACTAGCGGGGCGGAGCGTTCGGGCTCGGAGAGACCTGATACTGCCCCGGCACATAGGCTGGGCCCGGGCCGCTCGGCGCATTCGGACTGGGCGAGGCCTGACGTTGCCCTGGCATATAGGCCGGGCCCGGGCCGCTCGGATAATTGGAGCTCTGCGGAGCTTGCCCCGACCCGGGGATCCCTTGCGTCGGGCTCCGCTGGCCGTAGGGGTTGGGATATGCCTCGGGGGCCGCCATACCGCCGGCGCCTCCCTTGGCCGCCTCCTGAGCGTTCAGCTGATTGGCCACGCTGTCGCTGGCGCTTCCGCCGCGCGCTCTGCCGTGCCGTGCGGTCCTGCGGTGCGTCGCCCGCATCCGATGAGGCCGCGCCCGCGACGAAGCCATGGGCGCCGTGGTGGCGGCAGCCGATGCCGAGGGCGCGGCGCGAGATGACGGAGTCATCGGCGCGCTGGTTTGCGCCCACACCGGCGCGGCCAGCACCAGCGCAGCGGCGAGAGCCGTCCCGCTCAAGAGATGCTTCATGACGATCGATCCTCCTGGTGAATCCCACAGGGTTGCGGGAAGCTGGAAGAAGGGCTGCCGACTGCCATCCCAGCATCCCTTCGTTGCAGAGGGGCTGTATCTACACCACCCCGCGTTGAAACGGCGGAAGAAGTTAAGCGTTCCAGGCGCGGGATCGCAAACATCTCTCCTGTGACAAATCGACAACGGCCCCGGGCAGACGCGGCCGCAGCGGATCAGCGCGCTGCGGAGAGGCTTGCCTGGCGCGGCCGGCGCTCGGCCCGGCTTGTCCCGGCGGCGGCATTAGGACCGGGCTGTTCATCGGCCACCGGGATCGGCATCGCCAGCGCGGTTCCGACGGCGCGTGCCAAGGCGGCGTCGAGCCGCGCCTCGGAAAAGCTGTCCTCGACATAGCGCAGCCCGGCGCCGCGGCATTCCTTGTTCGCCGGCGCATCGTTGTGCAGCCGCAGGATCGCGGTGGCGATTTCGTCACCTGTCGCGGCGATGCAGCCGCCGAGCGCTGCCGGCAGGTCGAGCCCTTCCGCGCCGACCGGTGTCATGACGCACGGAAGACCGGCGGCCAGGCTGTCGACGACCTTCCCCTTGATGCCGGCGCCAAAGCGCAGCGGCGCCACCGTCAAGCGCACGCGGTCGAAGATCGCCGCCAGATCGTCGACCGCCCCGAGTGCGACCACCCCCTCGCCACAGCGCTGGCGCAGCCCCGCGGGCAAGTGATCGCCCACCAGCAGGCATTCGATTGTCGGATCGCGCTCTCTGACGCGCGGCATGATCTCGCCGATGAGCCAGCGCGCGGCGTCGAGGTTGGGCGGGTGACCGTAGCCGCCGATAAACGCAATGCCATGGCGCTTTGCGAAGGGCGTTTTGGCAAGCCGCGGCATGACCGACCAGCGCACCGTGTGCACCTTCGCGTCGCCGAGCTGGGCGGCGAGCAGACGCGCCTCCTCGCTCGAATGCGTGAGGACCGCGTCCGACAATGCCGCCGCGGTAAATTCCATCAGCCGCAGGCGATTGGCGAGCGGCGCGAGCTCGGGGCGGTCTTCCGCCGCGGCCTGCCGCGCGACGCGGAGGTGATGCAGATCGGCGACCGCGTAGAGCTGCCGCGCCTTTGGAAAATATTGCCGCGCCAGCTCGCCATATTTCGCCGCGTTGGCGGCGCGGTGCAGATAGATCAGGTCGAATTCGCCGGCCTGACGGCGCAGCGCTTCCTCGACCGAATGGTAATGCGGCATGCCGCACCAGAAAATTCCCGCTGCGTCGAGCGCCGCCTGCTCATCGGGGGAGGCGGCGAAATCGAGCGATGCGGTAAAGCTCACCTCGAAGCCAAGCCGTTGCAATGAGCGCGCATGGCTGAGGATCACCGCCGACCCCGCATCGCGCCGCGGCTGGGGCACGCGGTCGTCGATGATCAGCGCGCGGCGTTTCGCGCCCGCTGCCGCCGGGGCGTCGCCGATTTCGCCGCGCCGCCGCCAGCGCTCCAGGCGAAGCCGATGCTCGCGGCGTTCGGCGCGCCCGCTCTGCCGGTTGGCGAATTCCTGGGCCGCCTTGTCGGCATGCTCGGCGATCAGTTCGATGCCGCGCGCCAAGGCGTCGTCCGGCAAGGCCGCGACATCGATCTCGGCCAATTGCTCATAGGCGAGCCCATCGCCCGCCGCGGCCGGATCGAGCACCGCCGGCGAGCCCACAAGATCGGCGCCGTCCGCCTCGCGGCAGAGGCGCACGACATGCCGCTCGCGTGGCGAGAGGCTCTGCGTAAATTCGAAATGAAAGCCGTGGCGGCCGTCGCCGATCCCCGCGGCGGCGAGATCCGGGCGGTGGCGGTTGGCGAGGATGCGCGCGGCAAGCGCGTCGTTGACCAGGATCAGGAGGCGCAGCGGCGCGTCCGGCTGTTCCTCGTCCTGCGCCCAGCCGGCGACGCGATGCCGGCTTGCCTCGTCGATAAAGCTGCGCAGCATGCCGTCTTATGATGCCTGTTGCGCAATCCGGCGCTGCCGGCGCGCGGCCTGCCGCTCCAAGGCGTGTGACGGGGCGAGCGCCGCGCCGTCGCGCGACCGGCGGACGGTAACCGCGCCCGGGGCAAAGGCGAGCCCTTGAGGCGGGGTGAAGCGGAATCCGTGCCGGCCATTGCCGATCCCGGCCGCCGCGAGATCCTCGCGGTAGCGGTTTGCCACGGTTTGGCCGATCAGTCGGTCGCCGGCATAGAGGTCGAGGCAGACCGGCGCGTCCGGCGCGGCCTCATCCAACGCCCAGCCGATGATCTCTCGCTTGCCGATCGCGTCGACATGGCCGCGCAGCCGGCTGTCGCCCGTGCGCTCGGCGGCCGCCGCGATGCCGGCGCGCTCGGCGAGCAGCCGCCGCGCCCGTTCGACCTCGAAGCCCTCCTCGCGCCGCGGCGCGCAGTATCGCGCCGGCCCCGCGATTTCCTCGGGGTGCGCCGCCCAATACTCGGCCGCGTTGTGGAAGAGACCGCGATTGTCGTCGTCGATATAGGTCTCCGCCGCCGCGCCCTCGGCGA
This sequence comes from Pseudomonadota bacterium, assembly GCA_046724035.1. Taxonomy (GTDB): domain Bacteria; phylum Pseudomonadota; class Alphaproteobacteria; order ATCC43930; family CGMCC-115725; genus DATARH01. Next base: position 8,572 of record JBKOVT010000212.1, read on the forward strand.
GGATCACATCGTGGCTTTCGAGTTCGAGGTGGAAATACTCGACCATCTCGACCGCGTCGGCCTGTGTGACCGAGACGCCGTTCACGAGATCCTTCGCCTCGATCAACACGCCTTCGAGATAGAGCGCGTGGTTGGGCGACAGCCACAGATCATGCCGCGGCACGCCCTCGCCGAGCGCGCCCGCTGTGACGCACACCGGCAATACATCCTCGCGCCCCATGACAAACTGTCCGGCATAGCTGCGCCGCCCGATCCATTCGATCGGCCGCGCCATGCCGGAAAGGGTGACCACGAGATCGCCGACCTGCAGATCCTCGACCGGCACCTCGCCATCGGGGGTCAGGATCAAGGTGCCGCGGCAATAGCAGGGCGGGTTCGTGTCCTCGGTGACGAGGGTGCCCTCGCTGAGGTCGTGCGAGAGGTGGAAAAAGTCGCCGGTAAAATCCTGCAACGGATCGAGCGGGATATCGTAAGAACTGCCGCTTTCGGTAACCACGAGCACATTGCCGCTCGTCAGATTGGCAGAGCCGGCCGGGTCAAAGGCGATCGTGTGCAGATCGAAACTGTCACCCGAGACAAACCCCGACACCGTCGCGCCCGGGATCGAGCTGCCCTCGATCTCGTAGGTGCCGCCGGTGCCCTCGAAGGTGACTCCGCCGCTGACCCCCGCGCCGACGCCGGCCTGCACATCGAGCGTGCCGCCGCTGATCACCGTGTCGATCGTCGTGCCGCCCGACAGCACGACTTCGGTGTCGGTCGCCTCGATGATCGTGCCGCTGACAACACCGCCGGATGCGACGATCTGCACCGCGAACCCGTCGAGCAAGGTGCCGGCGGCGCTGCCGAAGATCGTCTCGGTGCCGCCGCTCATCACACCACTGACATCGCTGCCGCCCGACGACACGGTTTCGGAGGCGCCGCTCTCCATGACCGTCCCGCTCGCGGCGCCGCCCGAGGACACGGTCAAAGCGCCGCCGCTCTGGACATCCGTACTGCTGACAATGCCGCCGCTGGATGCCACCAGCGTGATGCCGCTCGTGACCCCAAAGCTGGTGAACGTCGCGCCCGAGCCGATTAGCATCGTTGCGCCCGGTAACAGCGTCGTCGCGATCGCATTGCCGTTGCCGACCAGCATGAGCCCACCGCCGCTCGACACGGTCGTGCCGCTCGCAAAGCCGCCGGAATCGACTTCCAGAATGCCGCCGCTCGACACGGTGGTCAGCAACGCGCTGCCGCTGTTGATAACCGATTCGTGGGTAAGCGGACCGAGGCCGGAGGTGCTGCTCCCAAAGATGACCGTGCTGACCGTGACACCGCCATTTTCGGCGGTGATCGCGCCGAACTCGGTCAGCGTGGCGTTCGAGGCGGTGCCGCCCGAAGTGACGTCCAGCAAGCCGCCGGATAAGAGCGTGTTCGAGGCGAGGCCGCCGGACTCGACCGTCTGGTTGCCGCCGCTCGCGACCGTGTCGCCGATAGCTGTGCCGCCGATGACCGTCTGGAAACCGAGGCTGTTGATTTGCGCACCGCTGTCGGTGCCGCCGGTAAAGACGTTCTCGAACCCGCCGCTGACGATCACCGTGTTCGAGGCGGTGCCGCCCAAGCTGACCGTCAGATGCCCGCCGGACGCCGTCGTGCCGGTCGCGGTGCCGCCCGAGAATAGGGTTTCTCCGCCGAAAGTCGCTCCACTGCCGAGGAGCAGGCTCGAAAGGGTGGCGCCGCCGCTCGACACGGTGGCGGTGCCGCCGCTCGATACGGTGGTGCTCGTCGCGGTGCCGCCGGACGACAGGACCAACGCCCCGCCGCTCGAGACCAAGGTGTTGGAAGCGGCGCCGCCCGAGAACACGATGAGGTTCCCGCCGCTCGACACCGTCGTGCTCGTCGCGGTCCCGCCCGACAGCCGCTCAAAGCCAAAGAACGCGCCGCCCCTCTCGATCACTGTCGAAACAGTCGAGCCGCCCGTGGACACGACGAGGTTGCCGCCGGCAACCGTTGTATTACTGGCCGCGCCGGCGCTGTTGATGAGGTTAAAGCCGCCGCCCGACACGATCGTGTCGGATTCGACGCCGCCCGATGAAATGATCGCCTGGCCACCCGACGAGACCGTCGTGGCGCTCGCGACGCCGCCCGACGAGACGACCTCCAGCCCGCTGTTGAGGAGCGTTGTGCTGATCGCGCTGCCGCCATCAGAGACGAAGACGCCGCCATTGCTGCCCGATCCGAACAGGTTACCCGACGCGACCGCGCCGCTCGCGACGCCGCCGCTCGAAAGGATGAGCTTGCCGGTGCCGACGACGCTCGTGTTCGAGGCGACGCCGCCGGCGGCCACGTTCTCGACCGCGCTCGTATTGCTGGTAAAGCCGGTGGCGCTGACCAATGTCTCGGTCGTCGTGCCGCCGTTGAACACAAACTGGCGCGCGCCGCTCGTGACCGTCGTGCTGATCGCGCTGCCGCCCGACGAAACGAGCTCGTTGCCAAACCCGCTCGTGCCGCCGACGAGCCGCGCTGAGATCGACTCGCCGCCCGAAGACACCGTCACCTGGCCGCCGCTGCTGACGATCGTGCCGCTCGCGATGCCAACTCCGAAGACTATCTCGGAGCCGCCGCTCAGCACCGTCGCCGAAACCTCGAGGCCGCTCGACAGCACCTCCAGCAGCGTGCCGCTGCTGACAGTGAAGCTGTCGAACTCGGTGGCGGAGCCGATCTCGGCGATTGCGCCCGGCAATATCGTGAGGACCCCGGTTGCGCCGCCGGCGCTGCCGTTGAAGACTTCGAGCGTGCCGCCGCTCGACACCGTGGCGTTGCTGATAAAGGCGCCGCTGAGGATCGCAAGGCCGCCCGGGCCGACGGTCGGATTGGCGGCGCTCCCGAAAACGTCTGCTTCGCCGCCGCTGTTGATCGTCGTGTTGCTCGCGGTGCCGCCCGAGGAGACGATCTCAAGGCCGCCGCTATTGACCGTTGTGGTGCTGGCCGTGCCGCCCGACAGCACGGTCTGCGTGTCGGTCGCGTCGATGATGGCGCCGGTCACGGTGCCGCCCGACTCGACGATCTGCACGGCGTTGCCATCGAGCAATACGCCGTTCGCCGCGCCGAACACATCCTGCGTGCCGCCGCTCATAACGGCGCTGATATCGCTGCCGCCGGCGAGGATGCGCTCGGAGCCGCCTGCTTCGATTGTGATGCCGCTCGCGATCGCGCCCGAGCTGACGATGAGCAGCATGCCGCTCGTCACATCGATATTGCTGATCGTGGCGCCGGAATCGATGACCTCGCTGCCGCCGGCAAGGATCGTGGGAGTGATGACAGTGGCGCCGCTCTGGATTTCGAGGGTGCCGCCGCTCGATACGACCGTGTCCACCGCGCTGCCGCCCGACAGCACGACCTGCGTATCGGTCGCGCTGACCACCGTGCCGCTCGCGACGCCGCCGGACGAGACGACCTGGCTGTCATGGTCGTCGAGCACCGTGCCGATCGCGGTGCCGCCATTCTCGACGACCTGCAATCCGCCGGAGAACACCGTCGCGCCGCTCGCCAGGCCAAAGACATCTTCTTCGCCGAACAGCGAGGCGGTGAAGTCGGAGCCGCCGGCCGAGACGATCTCGATGCCGCCGCTCTCGACGGTCGTGCTCGTCGCCGCGCCGCCCGATAGGACAAATTGCGACCCGCCCGGCGCGATCAGCACATTTGTCGCCGAGCCGCCCGACTCGATCAGCTGCGATCCGCCGCTGCCGATATGCTCGCCGCTGCCGGTCGTGAAGAGCTGCTGCACACCGGCATTGCTGATGATCGTGCCGGTGTCGAACCCGCCGGCCAACACGCTTTGCACGCCGCCGCTGAAGATAAAGCTGCTGCTGGCGCTGCCGCCGCCCGAGACGATCTGCGTGCCGCCGCTGTCGATCCGGGTCGAGGCCGCCAACCCGGCGCTCTCGACGAGCTGCGAGCCGCCGCTCGAAACTTCGTCGAGGGTGGTCAGCCCGTGCACGCCGCCGCTGCCGACGACATGCTGCACGGCGCCGCTGTAGATCACCGTGTCGAAATCGGAGCCGCCGGCCGACACCGTCTCGACGCCGCCGGAAAGCAGCGTGTCATTGAGGGAGCCGCCGCTTTCGACGGTCAGCGAGCCGCCGAACAATGTCTGGAAAAATGCCGTGCCGAACAGGTCGAGCGCGCCGGTCACCGAGCCGACATCGGCGAAGCCGCCGGACAGAACGGTCTCGATCCCGCCGGCATCGATCGTCGTGGAGATTCCGGTGCCGCCGGCCGAGAGGATCATCGAGCCGCCGCTGAGCACATGCGTCGAGCGGGCCTCGCCGCCCGACAGTACAACCTGCGTGTCGGTCGCATCGACGCTCGCGCCGGTCACGCTGCCGCCCGAGGCGACGACCTGCACGGCGTTGCCGTCGAGCACGGTGCCGCTCGCATGTCCGAACACGCTCTGCGTGCCGCCGCTCATAATCGTGCCGGCATCGCTGCCGCCGGCCGACACGACCTCGCTGCCGCCGGAGAAAATCGTCGTGCTGACCGCGGCGCCGCCCGACAGCACGACCTGACTGCCGCCCGCCGAAACCGAAGCAAAGCTCGCAGTTCCGCCCGACTCGACGAACTGCACGCCGCCGAAGCTGATTCCGTCGGAGCTGGCGTTGCCGAAGACGTCCTGCGTGCCGCCGCTGACGATAGCGCTGACGTCGCTGCTCGCGGAAATGACTTCCGAGCCCCCGGTCGAGATAATCGTGCGGCTCGCGGTGGCGCCGGAGGAAACGATCTCCTGCCCGCCGCTCAGGATCGTCGTGCTGAAAGTGCTGCCGCCGGAGGAAACGATCTCGACGCCGCCGCTCGACACGGTCGTGCTGGTTGCGATGCCGCCCGACTCGACGAATTGCGACCCGCCGCTGCGGACGATGACGATATTTGCCGAGCCGAAGACGTCCTGCTCGCCTGAAACGACCCCGCCGCCGCCGTTTTCGAAGCCGCCGGCCGAGATAATCTCGATGCCGCCGCTCAGGATATTCATTCCATGACCGACGCCGCCGGACAGGATCGTCACCACGCCGCCCGAAGAAACGTTGTCGCCGTTATCGCTGCCGCCGGCTGAGACAATGACGCTGCCGAAGACCGTGTCGGCTGCCACCAAGCCGCCGCTCTCGATGATTTGCAGGCCAAAGTTGTTGAGGCTGCCGGCATGGCCGAAAACGTCCTGCTCGCCGCC
>JBKOVT010000077.1:0-7471 GCA_046724035.1 Pseudomonadota bacterium
AAGATCATGCACAATTGCGCGAGCTTTACGCTCGACATGCTGATCGCCGAATGCTGGACGACGGGAGTCAAGGCCGGCATTGACCCTGCGACGATCGTGCGCGTCTTCAACGAAGCCGCGCTCGGCCAACAGATGAGCCTCAAGGTGCGGCTGCCGGCGACTTACCTCGCGGGCGATTTCGACCCGCGCTTCTCGCTGGCGCTGGCGAAAAAGGATCTCGGCCTCGCGATGGACCTTGCGCGCGAGACAAAGACGCCGATGCGCCTCGCCTCCCTGTGCGATCAGGAATTGACCGAGGCGATGGCCCGCGGCTGGGCCGGGCGCGACGCCTCGATCGCGCTGACCCTGCAGGACGAGCGCGCCGGCATCGAGGTGCGCATCCCCCGGCGTGATGCCCGCTAGTCGCTCGAAAGGCGCACCCAGCTGATCTCGCGATATTCCTCGCCCGCCTCGGTCGGCCGCGGCGGCGGCCGCAGGATCATCGTGTCACCCTCGAACGATACGTCGCGCACCTGGTCGCCGCCGATGCGAGCCGGGTCGGACGACGCATCGACCCGCGTCACAAGCCGCGTCCCATCGAATGTATAATTGCCGCAATAGGAGCTGTAGGCGCGCGCGGTCCCCGGCGGCAATTCCGGCCTTCCGTCGCAGGTGACGGCCATCATGCGGCCCTCCGTGGTGAACGCGACCCGCCCCATGCCCTTCCCGCCATATGGCGCCGGCAGCGGTTTGCCATCGCGGTCTCTCGCGGTGGCGCCCACCATCTTCCAGGTCCCGACAATCGACGGCATCCGCTCCCTCCTCGCATCGCTCGGCTAGCATCTGACATTGCCCGGGAGCGCCGCACAACCTAGCATCGCGTCCAGACAGCGGAGGACATCCCATGGAATTCGGCGCCTCGATCTTTTTTACCGATTATTCGATCACCCCGGCCGAGCTCGGCCAGGCGCTCGAGGAGCGCGGCTTCGACTCGGTCTGGGCCGCCGAGCATTCGCACATCCCGGTGCCGCGAAAGACGCGCGCCGACCAGGACCTCGGCAAGCGCTATTACGATGTGATGGACCCGTTCGTGACGCTAACGGCGGTGGCCTGCGCGACCAAGCGCCTCAAGCTCGCGACCGGCATCTGCCTTGTGATCCAGCGCGATACGATCCAGACCGCCAAGCTCGTCGCCTCGATCGACCAGGTCTCGGGCGGGCGTTTCCTCTTCGGCATCGGCGGCGGCTGGAACCAGGAGGAGATCGAAAACCACGGCACCGCCTTCTCGACGCGCATGCAGAAGATGCGCGAGCAGATCGAGGCGATGAAGGCGATCTGGACCGAGGAAACCCCGCAATATCACGGCGAGATCGTCAAATTCGACACGATCCAGACTTGGCCGAAGCCGGTGCAGAAGCCGCACCCGCCGGTCATCCTCGGCGGCGCCTTCCCGTGGGCGGCGCGGCGCGCGGTGCGGTACGGCGACGGCTGGTACCCGAACGCGGCGAGCGGCAATCCCGAGGAATACATGCCCGCCTTCCGAAAGATGGCGCAGGAGGCCGGGCGCGACCCCGCCTCGTTGCCCGTCACGATCGGCGGCGCACCCGACGATCCTGACGCGCTGAAGAGATTCCGCGATCTGGGCGCGGCGCGAGCCGTTGTTACGCTGATGTCGGAAACCCGCGACCAGCTCCTGCCGATCCTCGACCGCTGGGCCGGCCATATCCGGCAATTGCGCGGCTGAGGCGGAACTCGGCAATGCTGACGCTCTATTTCTCGCCGGGCGCCAGCTCGATGGCGACGCACATTGCGCTCAATGAGGTGGGCGTCCCCTTCGAGCTTCAGTACGTTCCGCTGCATCAGCACGCCAATCGAGAAGCCGGCTATCTCGGGGTCAATCCCGAGGGCAAGGTGCCGACCCTGATGATCGACGGCCGGCCGCTGACCGAGGTTGCGGCGACCCTGTGGTATCTGGCGCGGCGTTATCCCGAGGCGGGGCTTTTGCCGCAATACGGCGATGTCGAGGGCGAAGCGCGAACCATCTCCTGGATGTCGTTCATCGCCTCGACGATCCACCCCGCGCGCCGTACCGGCAACGAGCGCTGGCGCGAGGTCTTCGCGCTCGCCGAACAGCGCCTTGGCCGCAACGACTGGACCGTCGATCGCTATTCAATCGCCGACATCCACTTGTTCCGGCTGTTCTGGCGCTTTGTCGATGCGCTGCACCCCGCGCGCGAGACCTATCCCAGCCTTTATGCGCATTACGACCGCATGATGGCCCGGCCGGCGGTGCAGAAGACGCTGAAGGCGGAGGCAGCGGTCGGCTACAACCTGCCGGCGTGAGGCGCCCCGCTCAGACGTTGCCGAAGGCGCTGCGCGGCATCATGCGGTAGCCCTTGATCAGCTCGGCGATGCCGTCATCGATCGAGTAGCGCGGGCGAAACCCGGTTCGTTCGATCTTTTCGTTCGAGACGATGTAGTCGCGCTTGTCCGGGTCCTCGCCGATCGCCGACTCGACAAAATAGAAATCCGGCACCTGCAGCTTGATGCGCTCGCAGAGCTCGGCCTTCGAGAGATTGGCTTTGGCCTCGTTCGTGTCGGACAGGCCAATATTGTAGACCTCGCCGCGCATGCGCTCGAAATTCTGGATCGCATGCACGAACGCACCCGCGACATCGCGGATATGAATGTAGTTGCGGATGAAATGCGCCTCGAACAGCACAACAGCGCGGTCGGTCACGGCGCGATAGACGAAATCGTTGACCAGAAGGTCGAGCCGCAAGCGCGGCGACATGCCGAAGACCGTCGCCAGGCGGAACGCGACCGAGGAGCCAAAGTCCAACACCGCTTTCTCGGCGTCGGATTTCGTGCGGCCGTACAGCGAAATCGGCCGCAGCGGCGTCTCTTCGGTGCAGGCCTTCCCGGGCTCGCCAATGCCATAACCGCTATTCGTCGTCGGATAGATGACCCGCTGGTCCTTCGATAACCGCTGCAGCATCACAGCGATCGCGTCGCGGTTGACCGCCTTCGCGGTATCGGGATCGCGAGCGCAGAGGGGGGCACCGACGAGCGCCGCGAGCGGGATCACGATGTCCGCCTTCCTCGCAAGCTCTACGAGCTTGTCGTGGTCGCGCACATCGCCGCGCACGATCTCCAGGTTCGGGTTCGCGCACACATGCGCCAGCGAGACCTGGCCAAACATGAAATTATCGAAGACGGTGATCCGATGGCCCTCCTCGAGCAGCCGCGGCACGAGGATCGAGCCGAGATAGCCGGCCCCCCCTGTCACCAGAATCGAAAAGCCTTGCGCCATGCTCATCCCTATCTGCGGCATACCTGGTTCAATACGGAGTGGAAATGCTCGATCGGGTCCGTCAAATCGAACGGATGATTGCCGACAAAGAACCCGCGATCGTGCACGATGTAAGCGTTCTTGATGTCGCCCACGGTATCGTAATCGTAGTAGCGGATCGCGTCATGCCGCAGGAAGCAGCCGCCGGTGATGATGCGGAAGCCGATATCGGCTTCGCGCAAGGCGCTGAACACCTTGTCGCGGTCCTCGCCCCGCTCCGGATTGAGGATCACGGTGAAGCTGAACGATGAGCTCTTGCCGTGTTCCCGCTGAATGATGAACCGCTCATCCCCGCCGAACAATGATTGGAACAGCGCCATGTTGCGGCGCCGGATCTCGGTGAAGCCGGAGAGCTTCTTCAGCTGCTCGCGGCCGATCGCGCCAGAAAGCTCAAGCGGCCGCACATTGTAGCCCGGCACGATAAAGCGGTAGGCCTCGAAATGCTCGTCGGTGCCGCGCTCGAACAATTTGGTGTCGGCCGGCAGGTCGCGCGTCCAGCCATGCGCGCGGATTGTCCGCGAGAGATGATAGAGCTCGACATCGTCGGTCAGCACGATGCCGCCTTCCATGGTCGAGATGTGGTGCGAGAAGAAGGTGCTGAACGTGTTCAGATGTCCGAAGCTGCCGGTCTTGCGGCCGGCGAGCTCGGCATCCATCGACTCGCAATTGTCCTCGATCAGATAGAGGCGATGCGCGTCGCAGAACCGGCGGATCACATCCAGCGCCGCCGGGTTGCCGAGAATGCTGACCGCCATGACCGCGCGGGTCCGCGGCGTCAATGCCCGCTCGAGCTGAGAGGTGTCGATGTTGAGCGTATCGAGCTCGACATCGACAAAGCGCAGTCGCAGCCCGTATTGCTGCAAGGGGTGGTACGTCGTGGCCCACGACACCGCCGGGACAATAACCTCGTCGCCACGCTGCAGCGGCCGATCGGACTTAAAAAAAAGTGCGGCAACGGCCACCAGATTGGCGGACGAGCCCGAATTCACCATGACTCCGTATTTGCAGCCGAAATAGTCGGCGAATTCCCGCTCGAAGGCGGCGACCTCATCGCCCATCGTAAAGCGGCCGCGCGCGACGACGCGGTCGATCGCGGCGAATTCCTCCGGTCCCCAGGTAGGGGCTGCGAGCTCGTATCTCATGCAGTCTCCGACAGCGGCAGGCGCGATCTAGAACGGTCCCCGAAAGGCCTGCTGATAAGCCAGCATCGCGCGGCTCGCATCCGGTAACCAGCCTCCCTGATCCGGGCGAACCATCTCGTGTGCGGACTGGGCGATCGTTGCGGGGTTGGGGTAAAAGCGCTGCTCGAGCGCCGGGGACGGCGGACAAGTCGTCGGGGCAAACCCAAGCCGGCGCGTCTGTACCGCTCTCGGACCGAGCGCCTCGGCAACCCGGGCCGCGATCTCGGCGCTGGCGCCGCAATTGACCCAGGCATTGTCGACGATCAGCAGCCGCCCGGTCCGCTCTACCGAACGGATGATCGTTTCGCAATCGAGCGGCTGCAGCCAGATCGGGTCGACCACCTCGGCCTCGATCCCGACCTCATGCAACAGCTCCGCCGCCCGCAACACCTCCACGACCATGTTGGAGATACCAACGATCGTAACATCGCGGCCCTGCGTCCAGATGCGGGCGCGGCCCGGCTCGACCGTGTAAATCTCCTCCGGAACGGCAGCTTCGGTCGGGTAAAGCAGGCGGTGCTCGACAAAGATGACCGGATTGTCGTCGCGGATCGCGGCGATCAGCGCGCCCTTTGCGTCATGCGCGTTGGAGGGGGCTGCTACCTTGAGCCCGGGGACATGCATGAACATCGCATGCAGCCCCTGGGAATGCTGTGCCCCCTGCCCCCAGGACTTGCCGATCATGCTGCGCACGACCATCGGCACCTTGACCTGGCCGCCATACATGTAATGGCTTTTGGCGGCCATATTGATCAACTGGTTCATGCAGAGCATCAGGAAATCCATCCGGATGTGCACATGGATGGGCCGCATCCCGGCCATCGCGGCGCCGATCGCGACGCCGGTCATCGCGTCCTCGGAGAGCGGCGTCGTGAAGACGCGGTCGGGACCGAATTCTTCGACCAGGCCTCGCGTCGATCCCTGAATGCCCTTGTGATCGTCGACATCGAGGCCCATCACGAAGACGCGTTCGTCGCGCGCCATCTCCTGGGCGACCGCTTCACGCAGCGCGTCGACATAGCTCAGCATCCGCTGCCCGTTGCTATGCATAGACATGCGCCAACAACTCCTCCGCGATCGGCTCGCGGCTCGATTCAGCAAAATTCACGGCGTCTTCGATCAACCGCTCGATCTCGGTCTCGATTTTTTGCCGAGTGTCGAGGGGCAATGCGGAAGCCAGCAATGCGACCGGATCTTTCGCCTGCCAGGCGGTCAATTCGTCCCGCTGACGATAGCCGGCGTCATAGTCCTCGCCCGGGCCGACATGCTCGCGCCAGCGGTAGGTATGGCATTCCAGAAAAGCCGGGCCCTCGCCGTCGCGCACGTGATCCAGCAGGGCCATCGTGCGGTCGTAGATCTCAAAGACATCGCCGCTTGTTACCCGTGCTGCCGGCATGCCGAACGTGGCGACCCGTTCGAGGAGCCGGTCCGTGGCTTGCCGCTTCGTGATCGGCTCGTGGATCGCAAGAAAGTTGTTCTCGCAGACGAACAGGACTGGCAATCGGCGCAGAGACGCAAAATTAAGGCTCTCATAAAACGCGCCTTCTTCGGTCGCGCCGTCGCCAAAAAAGGAGGCCACGACTCGGCCGGTGCCGAGCGCCTTCTGCGCCAGCGCATATCCGACGGCGATCGGTACGGTCGTGCCCACGACGGCCGAGGTGCCGAGGACGCCCTGCGCCATATCGACCAGATGCATCGATCCGCCTTTGCCGCGCGCCACGCCCGACGCCTTGCCGTAGAGCTCGGCGAACATGCCGCGCAGATCGCCGCCGCGGGCCAGATAGGTCGCGTGCCCCCGATATGTCCCGGAGACGAAATCGTCCTGCCGCAATGCTTGGCAAACCCCAACCGCGACGGCCTCTTGGCCGATCGACAAATGGACGGGGCTCTTGATCCTATCGCTGGGATAGATCTCTGAAATCCGCTCCTCGACCCGCCGGATCAAGTAAAGTTGACGATAGAAATCCGAAATAGCATCAGCCCGATTAAGGTGCCGCTGAGACATCCCCCTGTTTCCTTCAACGCTGCAGACGGGCGCACATGCCAGGAAAGCGGTCAATTCGATCGCTTTACCCCGGCGACTATCAGAGAAGGCGGCCTCGTTTTACGCGGACGGCCACGGTGCGATCAAGCCATTTCCCGGTATCCCCTTCTTAGGGGTTAGTTGCTTACAGACCCGATGCGAAGTTACGATCCTGGATCTCGCGACATCAAGAAGTCACCGCCCCGGCGGCCGGACACCGGAACTTTGCTCATTCGGAAAGGCAGTCGGGCCTGTTTGGTGCAGTATCGGCCTATATCAGTCTAAAGAGCATGGTTGGTCGAAATTGATCTCGGTAGTGGTTCACGGCCGCAATGACGTGCATGGCTACAATCTGCACAAGCGCGCGGCACTCAGCCTGAATTGCCTTGCCGAATTGCTCGGCAAGGATGACGAGATTTTGTTTGTCGATTGGAATACGGCGGACCAACTGCCGACATTCCCAGAAGCAATCGCTGACACCTTCACGCCAGCCTGCCGAGCCTTGCTCCGAGTGCTGCGAGTGCGCCCGCACCAACATCGGCCTCTCGCGCGGCTGACCCATTTGCCGGTCCTCGATGCTCCGGCGCGGAATGTGGCAATCCGCCGCGCCGACCCGCGCAATCAATGGCTCTTATCGACGACGACCGACATCGTCCTGGTGCCGCGCGAGCCGGGGGCGAAGCTGTCGGACGTGATCGCGCCGTTGGAACCGGCCCTTTACCACCTGCCGCGCTTCGATGTGCCGGAGGGCTTATGGGAGGCCCTAGACCGCCGTGACCCGATCGGCGCAATGGCCTCGTGCGCGCATTGGGGTTCGCGGCTGCATCTGAACGAGATTGTCGAAGGGGATCCCGCGGTAAAATATGAAGCGCCGGGCGATTTCCAGCTGATCCCGATGGCGGTCGCGCGGCAGCTTTGCGGCTTCGACGAGCGGAT
>JBKOVT010000261.1:0-10214 GCA_046724035.1 Pseudomonadota bacterium
GCCGCGTTGGTATCGCGCGGCGGCTCGATCGATTGGCTGTGCCTGCCGCGCTTCGATTCCGAATCGGTGTTCGGGGCGTTGCTGGGCGAGCCAAAGCATGGCCGCTGGTTGATCGAGCCGGCCTGCGAGGTGGTGCGCCGCTCGCGCCGCTACCGCGGCGACACCGGGATTCTCGAGACGCAGTTCGAGACGGCCGAGGGCTGCGTCACGCTGATTGACTTTATCGCGCTCACCGACCGCGAGGACCAGATCGATCTCATTCGCATGGTCAGAGGCGACAAGGGCCGGGTGCCGATGCGCACCGAATTGATCATGCGGTTCGACTATGGCCGCGGCATCCCCTGGGTGCGCCAGCATTTCGGCGGCCCGCAGGCCGTCGCGGGTCCGAACGCGGTGCAGTTCATCACCCCAGTCGATCTTCGCGGCACGCCGGATCTGACGACGATCGGCGAATTCACGGTCACGGCCGGCGACACCGTGCCGTTCACGATGAGCTGGTACCCCTCGCACCACCGCGGCTTTCGTTACCGCGATCCGTTCGAGCGATTGCTCTCGAGCGAGACACGGTGGCACGACTGGTCCGGCCAATGCAATCTGCAGGGGCCATGGCGCGACGCGATCATCCGGTCGCTGATCACGCTCAGGATGCTGACTTACAGCCCGACCGGAGGCATTGTCGCGGCCGCGACGACATCGTTGCCGGAATGGATCGGCGGCGTGCGCAACTGGGATTACCGGTACTGCTGGATTCGCGATGCGACGTTTACGCTTTATGCGCTGTTGACTTCGGGTTACCGCAGCGAAGCGCGGGCCTGGCGCGAATGGCTATTGCGGGCGGCGGCCGGACATCCCTCGGAAATGCAGATCATGTATGGCCTCGCCGGCGAGCGGCGGCTGCCCGAATTCGAGATCGAATGGCTGCCGGGCTACGAGAAGAGCTGCCCGGTCCGGATCGGCAACGCGGCGCATCAACAGCTGCAGCTCGATGTCTACGGCGAGTTGAGCGATGCACTCTTCACCTGCCGCCGCTATGGGCTCGAGAGCAATCCCTACTCCTGGCAGCTGATCCTGAAACTGCTGGAGTATCTGGAGACGATCTGGCAGCAGCCCGACCACGGCATGTGGGAAATTCGCGGCGAGCCGCGGCATTTCACTTTTTCCAAGATGATGACCTGGGTCGCGTTCGACCGCGCGATCAAGGGCATCGATCAATTCGGCCTCGAAGGCCCGCGCGCGCATTGGGAAAAGGTGCGCGACAAGATCTTTGCTGATGTCATGGACAAGGCGTTCGACCGCGAGCGCAACACATTTGTTGAGTCCTATGGCGCGCGCGATCTCGATGCATCGCTCTTGCTGATCCCGCAGATCGGCTTTTTGCCGCCCGAGGATCCGCGGGTGCACGGCACCGTCGCGGCGATCGAGCGCGAGCTGATGCAGAACGGCTTTGTGTGCCGATATCCGAGCCGGCCGGGCGCCGACGGGTTGCCGCCCGGAGAAGGCGTCTTTCTCGCTTGCAGCTTCTGGATGGCGAACACGCTGGCGCGCATCGGCCGCCGCGACGACGCCGTGGCGCTGTTCGAGCGGCTGCTCGAGTTGCGCAATGATCTCGGCCTGTTGTCGGAAGAGTACGATCCGGTGGCGAAGCGCCTGCTCGGAAATTTTCCGCAGGCCTTCTCGCACACGGCGATCATCAACACCGCGGCACATCTGGGCGAACTCGAAACAGCTTCGGCCTCGCGCGGCAACGACGATTGATCATTGCCCGGAGCAGCGCCGGCGCGCGCGCGACGACGGAACAGATCCGCGTAAACCGATGTTCGCGGGCTGAAAACCCCTCAGGGCATGCAGCGGCATGAGCAGCGACGACCACCCGTCGAGAAGCGAGCATTACCGCGACGTGGCGGATTCCCTCAGGCGGCTGGCGCGGCAGACCCGGTTCCCGGAGGTTCGGCAGGAGTTGTTCGACTTGGCCGAGGGTTTCGACCGAATGGCCGAGTTCGCGGAAAAGTGGAACACCGCCGACCGTGAGCCTTAACGGCTTGCTGCCAATACGCCCTCCACGCCGTCGCGCGCGATGAGCGCGCTGCTCTCGCCGATCGCTGCATCCCACTCAGCCCCGAGCGCGCGATCGACGATGATGCGGCCGAGATCATGCGCCCGGAGGTCGCGGCGACACGGCGACGCGGTACCCGCGGGCCAGATAACGTAATCGCTGTGCGGCTCGGCAAAGCCGAAATGCTCGAAGGCATGCGGCAGGCTGGGCAAATGGTCGCCATAAAACCCGAGCAGCGCATCGCATCGGCGCTGCTCCAGCCCTGACATCAGCACGGCTAGCATTTCGTCCGAGCGGCGCAGACCGTCGAGATAGCGCTGCACCGCCTTTCCCTGCGGCACCGCACGCGCATCGAACAGGCGAGTGACGGCGGGGTCGATCGGCGGCCCCTTGTCGAGCCAGGGCCCGTGATTGCCCATCGTGATCACAAAGATAAAGCTCCGCGGTCCGGCTTCGTCGAGCACGCGCAAAACCTGCCTCGCGAGATCGGGGTCGGCGCGGTAGGGCGGCCGCGCCGAGCCTCCGAGCGCCTTCGCGTCGAGAAATGTGTCGAAGCCGAGGGCTGGCATTGCCAGGTCGCGGCGAAAGAAGCGGGCGCTGAAGGGGTGCAGGCAGATCGTACGATAGCCCGCCTCGCGCAAGCGCCAGACCTGCGAGCCGACGGGCGCGCGCGCCAAGGCGTAATAGGGGTTGAAACGGTCGTAGCCGAGCTCGGTTTCGGGGATGCCGGTCAGCACGGCGAACTCGGTGCGCATCGTGTTGGCGCCCCAGCCCGGCACTTCGAGACGGCCCGACAACGCCGCGCGGGTGCGGCATTCGTCAAACGCCGGCAGCAGCTCGCGCCCGATCGCCAGGTCGAGTCGGCCGGCATCGAAAAACGACTCGCATTGCACGAGCACGATCGGGCGCGCATCACCACGGCCGTGACGGATTGCAGGGCGGGACGCGAGTGCTTGACGCCGCACCGGCCGCTCGGCGCGCGCAATCAGCCCATGTGCGAGCAGCATCGCGAATGGCCCGAGCGCGGCGGCGTCGACGAAAGGCTCGCCCTTTGGCCCGAGGCGACGTAGCAGGCTCGCCGCTTTGCCGAGGAGGGGCTCGCGGATCAGCAGCCAAAAGCCTGCGGCGATCAGCGCTATGCCGGCGAGCGCGCCGCCGGGGCGTGGCGCCCAGAGCGGCGGCTCCTCCAAGAGCAATGTCACCGCGAGCAATCCCGCGGCGGCGGCGCCGCCGATCACGAGACCGGGTCCGGCAAACGGCAGATAGAGATGCGGATGAGTGAACACCTGCGGCAGCTCGACGCTTTCGGAGAAGACGACCGGCTCGCGCAGGGTCTGCCGCATCGTATGATCGGCCAGCCCGAAGCCAGCGCCGAGCGCCAGCACGACGAGCCCAGCAAACAGCGGCCGGCCCGTCGCGACGCCGAGCAAAGCCGCGCCGAGCCCCAATGGCGCCGCGTCGAGCAGCAGGATCGCGATAGCGGCGCGGCGCGAACCGGCGATCTGCCGCGGGATCAGCCAAGCGGCTGCCGCGAGCGCCACCCCGGCGGCGAGATGCAGGAATTCGAGCGCCGACATGCGTTCAAGCCGGCCGGATGCGGAAACGAAAGCGGCGCAGGATCGCATCGCCTATCCAAGCTGGTGCGAGATCGCAGAAGCGCATCCCAAACACCAGCGGCCACGGAAAATGGACGCGGCGCCGCCCGCGATCGATGCCGCGCTTGATGTGGCGGGCGGCTTTGTCACCGCTGGCGAGGAACGGCGTCGGACCTTGCCAGCGATCGGTCATCGGCGACGCAAAGAACCCCGGGCAGACGACGGTCACCCCGACACCGTAGCGCATGAGCCGCGCCCTAAGCGCCTCGGCGTAAGCGCGCAGCCCCGCCTTGCTGGCGCAATAGCCGGGGCTGTTAGGCAGACCGCGAAATGCCGCCACCGAGGCGATTGCGACGATGCGTCCGCGCCCGCGCCCGCACAGACGCGGTACGAGCGGCGCGATCGTGTTGACGGCGCCGGTCAGGTTTGTGGCGAGCTGGCGTTCGGTCAAGGCGAGCGGCTCGCCAGGGCTGTCGGGGTCGGGGCCGGCCGAGGTACCGGCGTTGGCAATCAGCAGCTCCACAGGATTTGCGCTGTCGAAAGCTTCGAGCCAGGCACCGAGGGCCTTCCCATCAGCGACATCGATTGCCGCGCTGTCGACAACAGCGCCGGCGGCGCGGCAGGCGGCGGCGGTCGCCGCCAGGCGCTCGGCGTTGCGGCCGATCAGTCCTATCGCGACCCCCCGCCCGGCATAGGCGGCCGCCAACGCGGCGCCGAGCCCGCTCGACGCGCCGGTGATGACAACCACGCGATAGGGCGCTCGCATCCGATCCCTTACGCCGCGCCCGGCATCACCGCCGCGGCCGCTGGCCGGCGAGGCCGACCGGCGGCGCTGGGGCGCGCATCTCCGACCAGCGGCGCGCCAGCCGGCCTTGCAACCGACGCGCCATGACCAGCGGCCCGGCGCGCCAGGCGTCCGGCTGATCGAGGCGCTCGATAATGATCTCCGGCCCGCAGGGCAGCCGCGTCACGGGATCGAGATAACGCGGGTAGAGGATCAGCGCGCCGGCAACGAGCTCCTCCAGGGTCAACCGGCGGCCACGGTCCATCGCCATCCGGTCGACTGTGAGCCCCCAGCCGGCATAAAAAGGCCGGCCGTAAACCGTCACCTGCCGGCCGCGCAGCAAGGCCTCGAAGCCGGCGAGCGAAGTCATTGTGTGCACCTCGTCGATGCCAGCCAGCAGCGCCGCGGTCGATACTTGTTGCACGACGTCATTGGCGAAGCGGCGCGCCAGCGCTTCCGGCACGGCGCCCTTGCGGTGACCGGCGGCGACATCGGGGTGCGGCTTGTAAAGGATGAAGGCAGCCGGGTTGGCGTCGCGGACGCATGCGAGCAGATCGAGATTGGTGCGGATCTCGCCGCCGCCGTGGAGGACCGAAAGATCGTCCTCGACCTGGCCCGGCACGAGGATGCGGCGGGCCCCCGGCGGTATATTCCAAACCGGCGCGGCGCCGCCGAGGTTGTATTTTGTGACGCCGCGCCCGACCAATTGCACGATCAGGCGACGCGCCCGTTCGATCAGCGCCGCATCGAATTGCGTCTCGGCGAGCAGTCGGTCGAGGTCGCTGGGCGAGCGCGGGTCGTAATACATCCCCCCGGTATCGAAAACGAGGGAAGCCGGCGGCAAAAAATCAGCGCCGAGCCCGACCGACCGGACAAACCCGTCCTCGACGCGGATCAACGGCACGCCTTCGCGGGCCGCCAATTCCGGCAAACCCGGCGGCATGCGTGACGCCCAGACCGCGATGGCGCGCGGCTCGGTTGCGGAGGCGCGTCGCGCGGCGGCGACGGCACCAGCGGCGCTGTGGCGGAACACCGGCGTGCCGGCGGTCGAGCGCAGAAAATCCGCGACCCGCTGCCGCTTCCAGAACGACATGCCGGCGGAGGCCGCGACTCGCCGGTTCGCGATGTCGATGCGGCGCCATTCGGCAAGAAGCGCCAGCGTCTCCTCGATGGATGACGGCAGGTTCCGGAATGGATCGCGGTACCGCGCCGCGACGAGAGAATGGGCCGCGAAGACCTCGTCGAGGGTGCGGCTGAAATCGTGCTGTGGCACGCCGGGAGCGTCGGCCGTGAGGCCCCAGCCGGTATAGAAAGACGGGGCGAAGGCCGTGACGGGGCGCCCGGCGAGCAGGGCGAGAAACCCGGTCTCGCCGCCGGAGCTGTAAACCTCGGTTGCGTGCTCGACCGCCGGCAAGGGGGCGATCAGAGAGGAGACGATGCGAGCTCCGCGCGTCGCGGCGGCGGCCAATGCCGCTCCGAGCCGCGGCGGAGCGCGGCGCGGCGCCAGTACCACGACCCGCTCCGGCGGATATTTTCCCAGCGCGGCATCTAGCATCGCGAGCAAGACGGCTTCAGAGGTTGGTCCGGCATTGCCGGAGACCATCGGCTCGGCGAGCACAACGAGCGCATCGCCATCGCCGGCCGGCAGCTCATCCCCCCACCACGCGCCGCCAATTCGCGCCGCCAGCAGCGTCTGGCGCGCGGCCTGGGCCCGCCCAATCAGCTCCGGGGTGTCCCAGCCGCGCTCCGCGAGGAGGCGAGTGGGATCGAGGCGATCGGCCGGCGATGGCGGGCCCGAGACCGACAGCGCGACCACGCTGAGGCCAGCCGCCATGCCGGGATGCGGCGGCGCCCGCAACAACCCCTCGCCAAGCCGGGCAAGCGGCACTGTCGCATCCGGAGACCGCGGCTCGACCGCGAAATCGGGAAACAAAGCGGCACCGGCTTCGGGTGCGAGCTGCATCCCCCCGACCCGGAGCCGGCCGCCCGGACGATTGCCGGGCGCGCCGGTTCGGGAGGCGATCGGTCGATTGACTTGCTGAAAAATGCGCATAGGCGGGGCGTTGTCGCCGGCTCGCAGCATCCCGATCGCGGCGATGCCATGGGAGCATGTCGATCCGGCAATCTCGGCAATCGGCCCGGGGCTGTCCATGAAAATCGCGCGGGTGCGGCTGGTCGGCACCTCGTCCGCGCCATGGTTCGGCTTGACACCCCGGCCGGGGCGGGCCAAGTGGCACCGGATTCTGCTGCAGGGGACCAGGTGATGAGAGAAACGGCGACCGCGCCGGTCATCGACTATCTCACGCAATCGCGCGATGTCTTACAGGCCGCGATCGACGATCCCGCCTTCGCCGGCACGATCGCGGCAATCGTCGAGCGGGTGACGGCGGCGATCGCCGCGGGCGGCAAAATGCTGCTCGCCGGCAATGGCGGCAGCGCGGCCGACGCTCAGCATCTCGCCGGCGAGATGCTGTCGCGGCTCAATTATGATCGGGCGCCCGCGGCGGCGATCGCGCTGACGACCGACACCTCGGTGTTGACGGCGATCGGCAATGATTACGGTTATGAGCAGCTCTTCGAACGGCAGGTACGCGGGCTCGGCCGCCAGGGCGACGTGTTGATCGCGATCTCGACCTCCGGCCGCTCGGCCAACATCCTGCGCGCGATCAAGGCGGCCCGCGAGCTCGGCCTCGTGACGGTGGGGCTGACGGGGAAGAGCGGGGGCGAGATGGCCGCTTTATGCGATCTGTGCCTGCGCGCGCCCTCGGATTCGACGCCGCTCATCCAGCAGATCCACATCACCGCCGGGCACGTCATCTGCGGGCTTGTCGAGGAGCGGCTGTTCCCGCGAGCCGGCTCTGCCCCGCCGCACGTGGCTGCGGCAGGTTGACAGGCCTGCAAGCTTCCGTCCCCTTTCGGGTTTCGGTTCCGGCACCCACCGGGTATACTGGGATTTCGGGCGCGGCCGAATACGGGGGCGGCGCGTCCGGTCGCCTCGCTCTTTCCCACCAGTTTTCCCGTCGGACAACTCGGTATCTGCAATGGTTGACTTCGTCCGCCGTGCTCAAGCCGTGACGCGCGAGGCTACCGCGATCGCGGGAACCCGGCCGCGCGCGCTCACGGAGGCGCTGAGCCGGTTCCTCGGCTCGGTGAACATCTGGTTCTGGGCGATTGTCGGGCTGCCGACGCTGATCGCGGGCGTCTATTTCTTTGCGATCGCCTCCGATCTCTATTCCTCCGAGGTCAAGTTCATCGTGCGCGGCCCCAACAAGGCGCCGACGAGCGCGATCTCGGCGATGTTGAGTAGTGGCGGTGCTGCCACTGGCTCGGAAGACACGGCTGCGGTGCTCGACTACATCACCTCGCGCGACGCGGCGCGCCGGCTCGAGCGCGAGGCCGATCTGCGAGGGCTGCTCAGCCGCCCGGAAGGCGACCTCATCACGCGCTTCCCCGGTCTCTGGTTCTGGCGCCATGATTTCGAGGCGCTCTACTCGAGCTATCAGCGCTTTGTCGGGGTAGAACGCGACAGCAACAGCGGGGTCAGCACGCTCCTGGTCAAGGCGTACCGTCCTGAAGACGCGCAGCGGATGGCGCGGGCCTTGCTCGAATTCAGCGAGCAGCTGGTCAATCAACTCAACGAGCGGTCCCGCCAGGATCTCGTCGGGGCCTTCCAGCGCGAGGTTGAGCAGACGGAACAGCAGATCGGCAAAATCCAGACCCAGCTGACGGCCTATCGGATCCAGCAGAAGATGCTCGATCCGAAGAGCGCCGCAACCGGTCCGCTCGAGCTGTTGGCGCAGATGACCGCGCAGCAGACAAATGCGCGCGCGCAACTCGCCGAGCTGATCAGAAACTCGCCGAATAGCCCGCAGATCCCATTGATCCAGACTCGGATCGCCTCGTTGGACAAGCTCATCGGCGAGCAGCGCACCAAAATCACCGGTGATAATGATTCGGTGGCGACGGCGCTGACCGAATACGAGCGTCTCGATGTGCAGAAGCTCCTGGCGGAAAAAACCATGGCCTCGGCGCTCGCCTCGCTGGAATCGGCAAAGCTCGAAGCACAGAAGCAGCAGCTCTATCTCGAGACCATCGCGCAGCCCAACCTGGCGGATTATCCGCTCTATCCGAAGCGCGCGATCTCGTTCGCGACAGTCGTCGTGAGCTGTCTCTTGGCCTACGGCATCGCCTGGCTCCTGATCGCGAGCGTGCGCGAACACGCCGCAGCCTAAGCGGCGGCGCGATCGGATGCGGCGGGACGGGGCAGGCCGCGCGCGGCTCGGCCGATGATCATCGCAGAGGATATTTGCAAGGATTACTACTCGGAAACGGGCCATGGCTGGCACCGAGTTCTGAGTGGTGTGTCCTTTACGATCTCGCCCGGCGAGAAGGTGGCAGTCCTCGGGCGGAACGGCGCCGGCAAATCGACACTGATCCGGCTCATTTCCGGGATCGAGTTGCCGACCCTTGGCACGATCGAGCGCCAGATGTCGGTGTCGTGGCCGGTCGGACTGACCGGCGGTATCGGCGCCTCCATGACCGGCAACGACAACATTCGGATGATCTGCCGGATCTATGACCGGCCCTTCAAATTGATTCACGAATACGTCGAGGATTTCGCACAGCTCGGCAAATATCTGTCGGAGCCGGTCAAGACGTATTCCGCCGGCATGCGGGCGCGGCTCAATTTCGCCGTCTCGCTTGCGATCGATTTCGATTGCTATCTGATTGACGAAATCATCACTGTCGGCGACCAGCGCTTTCAGCAGCGCTCCTATGACGAGCTCTTCATTAGGCGCGCCGACCGCAGCCTGATCCTCGCCTCGCATAGCCCCGAGATCTCACGCGCCTATTGCTCGCGCGCCCTGATCTTGCATCGCGGCCGCGCCAAGGTTTTCGAGGATCTCGAACTCGCTCTGGCGATCTACACCGACCTGTAAAAGAGCGGTTCGCGGGAGAGGACGTCCGCGCGCAACAGATTGAATCTACTGCCGAACCCGCCCGGGTTATCCGGCATGCCGCGTTATTCCGATTGACCGCCGCGCGAAAACGCCGCAGCCTCGCGATGTTTAGGGCTGAACAATGATCGGCAATCCACGCACCTCCCCCCGGAGGAGGCTTGGTGTTTCCGCCGCAGGCGGCGAGCCGCCGGAACAGCTTCCGGTTGCCCCCGAAAACGGCGATATCCTCGCGCTCCTCGGTCAGGAGCCGCTTATCTCGCTGGCGGGCGGACAAGTGCTGTTCACCGAGGGCGACCCACCCAGTTCTATGTATGTCGTCAAGAGCGGTACGCTCCGGATCCGCAGCGGCGGCGTCATCTATGAAGATGTCGGCGCAGGCGGGATCGTCGGCGAGATGGCGCTTGTCGAGCGCTATCCGGCGCGCAGCGCGACGGTCTATGCGCTAACCGACTGCGAACTCGTCGCCGTCGATGAGGCGCGGTTTTCCGAACTGGTCTCCGAGGCGCCCCGCTTTGCTTTGACGGTCATGCAGATCTTGTCGCGGCGGCTGCGGGCGATGGATCGCCGTTACCGCCCCGAGCCTCTAGTGGCACGGGAACCGCTAGAACCCTGACATCCCGGAACCTTGAGATCTGGGGAACGGCGGCACACGATCGCGAACTCGCTAGCCGCCGCCGTCTGCCGGCGCGCCGTTTCCGGCAGTGGGACGTCTCTCGACGAGCCGCACATCGCGCGACCGCCGGCCGGCCCGGCTGGCCCCGTCGCCTTCGAGGCGTACCGCCATGCCGCGCTTCATCAGCTCCCGGATCGCCGCGGCGCGG
>JBKOVT010000331.1:0-7023 GCA_046724035.1 Pseudomonadota bacterium
GCCGGCGTCGCAATCGTGTCGCGCGGCCCGGGCCTGTCGAACGCGATGGTGTCATTGCATTCGGCGTATCACGACGCGACGCCGCTCGTCATGCTGGTCGGGCAGGTCGAGCGCGGCGATTTCGGCCGCCTCGCCTTGCAGGAGCAAAACTACTCGCGCCTCTTGTCCGATGTCACAAAGCAGGTCATCGAAGTCAACGAACCGCAGCAGGCCTCGGAAGCGATGGCGCGCGCCTTTCACCTCGCCGAAAGCGGGACGCCAGGGCCGGTCGCGGTGATCCTCCCAGAGGACATCTTCGACGAAGAAACCGACGCAGAACCCGATCTGCCGCGGCCGCGCGTCATCCCGGGGCCGCGCAGCGAAGACCTCGACCGGCTGGCCGAAATGCTCGCCAAATCCGAGCGGCCGCTCGTCCTGGTCGGCGGTGCGCTGTGGGCCGATGCGTTGCGCGACAAATCCGTCTTGGCCGACCTCAACCGGCTCGCCGAGGAATGGGTATTGCCGATCAGCCCGACCCATCGCCGGCCGCAATTGTTCGATGCGACGCATCCGAATTACGGCGGCTATATGGGGATCCGCGTGCCGCCCGCCTTGATCGGCGAGATGAAGAAGGCCGATCTGATGCTGGCGCTCGGCGAGCGCATGACCGACACCGTCAGCCAGTCCTACACGTTTCCGAAAGCGCCGCAGCCGCAACTGCCGTTCGTGCATGTCTGGCCGGACGCGAACGAGGTCGGCCGCGTGTGGCGCCCCGAGCTCGGCATCCCGGCGAGCCCGCACGAGGTCATCAAGGCGCTGCTCAAACGCGGCGCGCCACGGGACGCCAGAAAGCGCCGCGACTGGGTCGCCGGCCTCAACGCGATTCACAAGAAGCTGCTCGCCAAAGAATGGGAGCCGACGAGCGACGGCGTCAATTTCGCGGCGATTGTCTGCGAGGTCGACAAGCATCTCGCGCCCGACGCCACGGTGACGACCGATGCCGGCAATTTCGGCAGCTTTGTGCATCGCTATATCGGCTTTAAGCAGGGCCAGATTTTTCTGTCATCGGTCGTCGGCGCGATGGGATCGGGCATGCCGATGGCGGTCGCCGCGGCCTTGCGCCGGCCGGGAACGCAGGTGGTCGCGTTCCTCGGGGACGGCGGCGCGTTGATGATGGGGAACGAGATCGCCACCGCCTGCCAATACGGCGCCGCGCCGATCATGATCATCTCCGACAACGCCATGTACGGCACGATCGGCATGCATTCCTATGTGCGCTATCCCGAGCGGCCATTTATGGAAGGCACCCGGCTCACCAACCCGGATTTCGCCGCCTGGGGCCGCTCCTTCGGCGCCGAGGGCATCAGGATCCACAGCGAAGATGAAGTGAAGGACAGCATCGCCCGCGCATTCGCGGTCAGGACCAAGCCCGTCGTGGTGCACTGTCTCACTTCGGCGATCCAGATGAGCGCCTGGCGCCGCTACACACGCTCCGAAACGCTGCCGTAACCGCACTCTCCACATCGTCCTCCCCCGGGCTTGGCCCGGGATCCACAGGTTTTCTTTTCGTGGATGGCCGGGTCGAGCCCGGCCATGACGTTTCGGGGCAGAAGACTTCAGGCGACCTCTTCGTAAGCCGTATGACCCTTTTCTCCTCCTCCGCGATGCTGACGCCGTTCCGGGTGCGCAGCTTCCGCTTCCAATGGCCGGCCGATCTCTTGAGCTCTTGGGGCATCGAGATGGAGAACCTCGTGCTCGGCTGGTACATCCTGGTCGAGACCGGCTCGGTGTTGGCCCTGACGCTGTTCTGGGCATTGCAATATGTCGGGACACTGCTCGCGCCGGTCTTTGGCATTGCGGGCGACCGGATCGGGCACCGCACCGTGCTGTGCGCGATGCGCGCCGCCTATGCGCTCGTCGCGGCGGCGGTGACCGCGCTCGCCTGGGCGGGCCTGCTCGATCCGGCTTATGTGTTCGTGGCGGCCGCGCTGTCTGGGCTGATCCGCCCCTCCGACCAGGGCATGCGCAACGCGCTGATCGGCGAGACGATGCCGGGAGGCGCGCTGATGGCGACGATGGGCGTGTCGCGGACGACCGCCGACTCGGCGCGCATCGCCGGCGCGCTCGCCGGCGCCGGTCTGTTCGCAGCGTTCGGCATGGGCCCGGTCTATATCGCGATCACCGGCTTTTACGGGCTCGGCTTTCTGCTGACGCTGGGCGTCGCCGGCCGCCGGCTTCGCATAGAACCCGCGCCGAGCAATCGGCTGTCCCTCTGGCGCGATCTCGCCGAGGGGCTCGCCTATGTCTGGGATACGCCCGCCTCGCTGGCGGCGATGTGGCTCGCCTTTCTCGTCAATCTGACCGCATTTCCACTGACCAGCGGTCTCCTCCCTTATGTCGCAAAGGATCTCTACGGCATGGGTCAGACCGGGCTCGGGACGCTTGTCGCCAGCACCGCCTTAGGCTCGCTGCTGGGCTCGGTGGCGGTCAGCCTCGCCGGACGCGTCATCCGGCCGGCCCGCATGATGATCCTGTTCGCGCTCGCCTGGTATGTGGCGCTGCTCCTTTTTGTGCAGATGCCGGGTCCAGCCGGCGGCCGCCTCGCGCTCATTCTCGCCGGCTTTATGCAGAGCCTCAGCCTCGTGCCGATGTCGGTCATGCTGTTGACCAGCGCCGGCGAGCGCTTTCGCGGCCGCGTCATGGGCGTGCGGATGCTGGCGATTTACGGCGTGCCGATCGGGCTGATGCTCGCCGGCGGCTTGATCGAGCGCATCGGCTTTGTCTGGGCCGCCTCGCTCTACTGCATCATCGGTCTGGGGCTGACGCTATCGATCGCGCTTTATTGGCATGCCGCTCTGTGGCCGCGCGACGCACCAGGGAATTGGCGCTGATCGGGCCGCGGGCCGTCAGGAATCGTAAGAAACCATTGAGCTGACCGGCACCTCGACCCGGTCTCGCCCGTTCAGAAAAGCGAGCTCGATAATGCAGGCGCCGGCAACCGCGGCGCCGCCCTGGCGCCGCACGAGCTCGACCGCGGCCTGCATCGTACCGCCCGTCGCCAGCAAATCGTCGATGACGACGACCCGCTGCCCCGGGCTGATCGCGTCCTCCTGGATCTCGATCGTATCGGTGCCGTATTCGAGATCGTATGAATAGCGTACCGTCTTGCCCGGCAATTTGCCCTTCTTGCGCACCATCGCAAAGCCGCTGCCGATTGCGAAAGCGAGCGGCGCCGCGACGAGAAAGCCCCGGGATTCAATCCCGATCAAGAGATCCGGGCGGTGCGGCGCTACGGCCTCCGCGAGCTGCTCGATTGTGGTGCGCCAAGCCTGTGGATGCGCCAGCAAGGTTGAAATGTCGTAGAACAAAATGCCCGGTTTGGGGAAATCAGGTATCGAACGGATGTGCTGCTTCAAATCCATGGTGACTCCCGGAGGATTACTCGATAGTCGTTGGGCGGTTGCGGCATAACGGCTTTTCCCGTACTTGGGAAGGGTCGAGGCATACCGACCGGTTCGGGTCAGAACGTTAACGGGCATGGCTACAGCAAGTTTTGTCGCATCGGCGGATCGGGACGCGCTGGTCTTCCAGGCGGAGGGCGACTGGCTGCTCGCCACCGCCGCCGAGCTTGACCGGCGGCTGCGCGCGCTTGATCTGCCGAGCGGCCGCGAGGTGGTTCTCGACCTCGCCGGTGTCGGGCGGCTGGACACCGCCGGCGCCTGGCTGTTGAAGCGCACCGATAACGAGCTCGCAGCGCGTGGCAACGTGGTCAGCCTCGCCAATGTGCGGGAGAACCTGGCACCGCTGGTCGATCAGGTCTGGGCCCACAGCGCCGCGCCGCTGCCGCATCCGATCCCGCCGCACCACACGCTAGCTGGCTTTGTCGCGCGGGTCGGCGAAGTGTCCGTGCAGCTGATCCGCCGGGCCTATTCGATCACCGGCTTTTTCGGGCTGGTCACGTTGACCTTCCTCGATCTGGTGCGGCACCCGAGGCGGCTGCGTCTGCCGGCTCTCGTTGCACAGATGGAACAGGTCGGCGTCGACGCGATGCCGATCGTCGGCCTGTTGTCTTTCCTGATCGGCGTCGTCTTCGCGTATCAGGGCGCCGACCAGCTGCGGCGCTTTGGCGCCGAGATCTATACGGTCAATCTGCTCGGCATCGCGATCTTGCGCGAGCTCGGCGTGCTCTTGACTGCGATCATCATCGCCGGCCGCTCGGGGAGCGCCTTCACCGCGCAGCTCGGGACGATGCAGGTCAATGAGGAAATCGATGCGCTGCGCACCCTCGGCCTCAATCCGATCGAGGTGCTGGTCGTGCCCCGCGTCCTCGGGCTCGTGCTGACCTTGCCGCTGCTTGTCGTCTACGCCGACTTTATGGGGATGCTCGGCGGTTGTCTGATGTCCTGGGCATCGCTCGGCATCCTGATCCCGACCTTTCTCGACCAGCTGCATTCGGCGATTGGCTTGTGGACCTTCTGGGTCGGGGTCATTAAGGCGCCGTTCTTTGCTGCGATCATCGCGCTCATCGGCTGCTACGAAGGGTTCAACGTCGCGCGCAGCGCCGACAGCGTCGGCCGATTGACGACGCAGTCGGTCGTCGAGTCGATTTTTCTGGTGATCGTGGCGGATTCCGCGTTCTCGATCATGTTCTCGCTCTTGAAGATCTAACCCGTGTCGGACCAGCCCGATAACATTGTCATTCGCGCGCACGGCGTCGTGAACCGCTTTGGCGCGCAGAGCGTGCATGACGGCATCGACCTGGAGGTGCGGCGCGGCGAGGTGTTGGGCATCGTCGGCGGTTCCGGCACCGGCAAATCGGTATTGCTGCGCACGCTGATCGGCTTGCAGCGGCCTGTTGCTGGACAAATCGAGGTGCTCGGCCGCGACATTCTGCACCTTCGCGAGGCCGAACAGCGGGAGCTCGAGCAGCATTTCGGCGTGTTGTTCCAGGACGGCGCGCTATTCAGCTCGCTGACGGTGGCCCAGAACATCGAGGTGCCGCTGCGGGAGCATTGCAATCTACAAGAATCGCTGATGGCCGAGATCGCCGCGACAAAGATCGCGATGGTCGGGCTGCCGGAAGAGGCGGGAGACAAGTACCCCTCGCAGCTTTCGGGCGGCATGCGCAAGCGCTCCGGCCTAGCGCGCTCGCTGGCGCTCGACCCGGAGATACTGTTCCTCGATGAGCCGACTGCCGGCCTAGACCCGATCGCGGCAGCGGCATTCGATCGGCTGATCGGCGATCTGAAGGCGGGCCTCGGGCTGACCGTCGTCATGGCGACCCACGATCTCGACACGCTGTTCGCAATCTGCGACCGGGTTGCCGTCCTCGTTGACAAAAAGATCCGGGTCGGCACGCTCGCCGAGCACCTGCAAGACCCCCATCCCTGGA
Source organism: Pseudomonadota bacterium (assembly GCA_046724035.1). Classification (GTDB taxonomy): domain Bacteria; phylum Pseudomonadota; class Alphaproteobacteria; order ATCC43930; family CGMCC-115725; genus DATARH01. Next base: position 5,372 of record JBKOVT010000331.1, read on the forward strand.
TCCGGGCCTATTTCCACGGCCCGCGCGGACGCGCCGCGCTCAATGGCAGCGATCCGCAGCACTCCGCTATTGACCTCCCCTCCGAATCTCTGGCCGGCTTGGCCTGAGAGCGCAAAAACGGGCATATCGCATGGAAACACGGGCACATTATGTCGCTGTCGGCGTCTTCGTGCTGGTCCTGATCACCGTCGGCTTTGGCGCCGTGCTGTGGATCGGCCGAGCGCAGCTGACCACGCAATATTCAACATACGAGGTCTATTTCCGCGGCCCGGTCAGCGGCCTACGGGAGGGCGCGACGGTCGAGTACAACGGCGTGCCGTCGGGCCGGGTCAAGGCGATACAGATCGACCCCAGCAACGTCGAGCAGATCCGAGTGACGGTGGAGATCGAGAACAATGTCGTCATCAAACAGGACGCGGCGGCCAATCTCGAAACCAATATTCTGAGCGGCGTCTCCTACATTCAGATCGCGGGTGGCACCCAGGATTCGCCGGTTCTCACCGCCGAAGCGGGATCCCGCTACCCGGTGATCCGCTCCCGCCGCTCGCGATTGGCCAGCGTCACCGCGCGCCTGCCGCAGATCCTGGCGAAGGTTGACGAGGCGGTCGACCATTTGAACAGCATTCTCGGCGACGAGAACCAAAAGGCCATCGGCGAGATGCTTGCGAACCTGCGGACACTTAGCGCGGATCTCTCCGCGGAGGCAAAGCCGACGCTTCAGGCGGCCTCGAACCTGCTGAACAATCTCGATCGAAGCTTTACCGAGCCCGGCGGGTTGCGCGAGGGACTGTCAAGCGGCATCGGCAATTTCGACAAGCTCGCGCGAAACCTGAACGACACCAATCACCAGCTGCAACTCGCCATTCAGGACGCCCGGCCGGGGGTCCGCAACTTTTCGCAGCGCACCTTGAACGATGTCAGCGAGTTGGTTGGAGAGGCCCGCCAGCTGGTCTCCGGATTGGGCCGCTTTGTCGCCGGGCTGGACCGCGACCCGAGCCGGGTCTTGTTCGGCGACCGCCGCAAAGGATACCAGCCGCAATGACTGGGCTACGCTGGCGCCTGGCGCCTTCCTTCGCGATTGCCGCGGCCTTGTTGGCGGCAGGCTGCGGGGGCATCTTCTCCGATACGCCGCGTCGCCCGCTTTATCAGCTGAAGCCAGCGCTGACGTTCGGCGCGCCGATGCGGCCGATTGCGGCGCAACTGCTCGTCGCGCTGCCGAGCGCGCCGGCGGGGCTCGACACGAACCGCGTCGCGCTGAGCCGCTCGGCGATGTCGCTCGACTATTACGCCGACGCGGAATGGAGCGACAGCGCGCCGCTGCTCGTGCAGGGCGCGCTCGTGGACGCCTTCGAGAAGAGCGGCGCCTTCCCGTCGGTCGGCCGCGACAGCGCCGGGCTGCGGGCGGATTTCATCCTCGAAACCGACCTGCGCGATTTCACCGCCGTCTACGATTCGCCGAACGCGGCGCCGCGGGTCACGGTCGCCCTCACGTTGAAGCTGATCAAAATTCCCGACCGGAAGATCGTGGCTCAACATACGGTCTTGCGGCAGCAACCCGCGGCAGGAACGGCGATTCCCGACATTATCCAGGCCTTCAACGGGGCGCTCGCGGGGGCGGTCGAGGAGGCCGTCCGGTGGACCGCCGGCATTCC
>JBKOVT010000361.1:0-8013 GCA_046724035.1 Pseudomonadota bacterium
AGAAGGAGATCAACACGTTCTTCCGGCTGCACAGCCCGAGCGTGATCCGCCGGTTGCGCGAGGCGTTTCCGGATTTGCCCGAGCATCCGGACGAGAAGACCGTGTTCCTGAAATTGCGCGAACTCCGCAATAAGTGGTGACATTCGCCTGAGTGTCATTGCGAGCGGAGCGAAGCAATCTCGCTCCGATTCTGCGCATCCTGATGGGGATTGCTTCGTCGCTCCGCTCCTCGCAATGACAGCAAAGGAGTGGAAGACTGTACTCCCGCTTACGAGGGCCAGGCGGCGAGGATCGTCTCGGTCTCCGCGGTTTCGATCTGCTCGGAGAAACGCTCGCTGTAGAGCGTCATCAGCGCGTCGTGAGTTTTGTCGGAGGAGCTGCACAGCGCATCGCTCGCCAACACGACGCGATAGCCGAGATCGACCGCGTCCATCACCGCCGCGAGCACGCAGACATCGGTCTCGGCGCCGGTGACGACCAGGCTATCGATGCGCCGCTCGCGCAATAGCGTGTGCAAGGACGGTTCGCTGAACGGCGAATAAAGGCGCTTGTCGATGATGGCGGCCGGCGGCGCGAGCCGGGCCAGCGGCGGCACCAAATCCAGCAGCCGCTTATCGATGCGTTCCAGCGTCAGCTCGGCCCAATGGCGGTAGTAGCGCCGCCAGCTCCCGGGCAATTCGTCGGGATGACGTGCCGGGATAAAGCGCGTGAAGATCGTCTCTTTGGCATGGCACTCGGCGATCTCGACGACAATCGGCAAGACGCGATTCATCCACGGCGTATGCCAGGGCGTGTCCTCGGCAAATAAATTCTGCATGTCGATGCAGAGATGCGCGGTTTTGGGCCCGAGCGGACCAAAGCGCAGCGGGTTCGCTTGTGTCATATCCGCCTAACGAATGCCGGCCGCCCCAGGGTTCCGGCCTCAAGAAGCAGTGGCGGCCAGCAAGGGCGAGAATTCGGGCGATCCGAACTCGAAAGGGAAAGCGCCGCGCAACCTGAGCATTCGAACCGGTTTAAGCCGCCACAGCCGCTCGGCAACGGGTGCCGCGCCTGGCGGGCCATCCCACACAATCTCGGCCGTACCGGTCATCTGCAATACGTCGCCGCTCGCGAAATCGACAATCAGCAGGCCGGCACGCGGATATGCGAGCAGGTTGCCGAGGGTGTTGAAAAACCGGTTGCCGCGATAATCCGGGATTTCGAACGCGCCGTCTTCGCCGGCCCTGATGAAGCCGGGGCGGCCGCCGCGGTGGGAAACATCGACGCCGCCTCCCGCTTGCGCGGTACCGGGCGGAGTCGAAGACGCGACAAACGCAGTGTCGGCGGCGGCAACCAAGCTCATCGCCCAAGCATCGCCAAAAGCGAGCGGTTCGGCTTCCGGAAAGGCACGACGGCGGCGCCGACCGTAATCGCGCCGCTGAATATATTGCGGACAATTACCGAAGCTCTGCTCGACCATAACGGTGAAGCCGGAAACATCGATATCGATCACCCGGCCGTTCATGCGATTGCGGCGGCGCGTCGACAGTTCGATGCCGAGCAGACCAATTCGAGCCCCCGGCAGGATCCCGCTCGCGGCGGGATCGCCGTCCTGCGGATATGCGCCGATATGCAGGATTCTTGGGTTTGGGCTCGAGAGAAAGCCCGGTTCGCCGGTCAGAACCGTCGCCCAGGGATTGCCCACGGGGTCGAGCGCGCCCAGCACCGCGAAAGGCAACTGCGCAAAAAACGCGCGGTGCTGCTCGGGCATGAAGTCCCGGATATTGACACCCCGCGCCTCGGCGTGTTCGGCGAAACCGAGACGGCGCTGAACCGCGCGTTCGCCCTCATGCCAGGGCGTGGTGTCGGTCATTATCAGCCACTCAAACGAACGGCCCTGCTCCCCAGGAGCAGGGCCGCTTTTCTCGATCCGCTCAGTTCGGGTGAAAGACGAGCGAGCGCAGTTCGATGCTCTCGCGCGGCAGCGCGTCGGGCGGGGTCGTCGGATCGGTGAAACCGGTATGCGGCATGAAGCGGGCGCGGTCGGTCTTGGTGTCGCAACACTTCAACAGAAGCGCCTCGTCGCGCCGCATCTCGGGCACGTAGTACCATTGATGCGCCGGGTTGTACTTCACCGAATAAGTCTCGCCGACCCGGTCGCGATAGACGAGATCGGACGGCACGAGGTCGTCGAAATCGACGCTGCGCGCATCGCAGACCGCGAGCGGCGAGTCGCGCAGCGGCTCCGGCAGGATCGGCCGCCACAAATTGATGACCTGCACGCGGCCGCGCAGCAATTCCTCGGCATCCTCGCCCAGGAGATCGCGGACCCGTTGCGGCCCGGAGCGCGCGGTGTGATCGACATGCACCCGGGTCGCCGGCTGCCGCGGCATGCCGGCCTGACGGCGATCGACACCATCGACGCGGCGGCGCTGGACATGGTCGAAGATAAAGACGCGGCTGGCGCCGAGCGTCTGCTTGATGAACTCGGACGCCTCCGGGTAGTAGAGGGCGCGCACCTCGTCATCGTCCCAGAAATCCCTGACGGCGCTGCGCTGCTCGACAAGCGCGAAGCCATAGGTGTCGAGCCCGATCTCGTGCGAGATCGGGCGCATGTCATGGATCGGCATCAAATGCGGCTCGTGCACCATATTGGGCGGCGGGTCGCTCGGGCCGGGCTCGTAAGCGTAATAGCGCGGCCGCTCCGGCGGCGGCACGATGTAGTTCAGCTCGGCTTCGACATAGGGAAGGCGATCGGCAGCTGTCATCGGGTTTTCTCCTCTAAGCGGGGGCCGCGCCCTAAAAGATGGGGAAGCGCGGATAATCGTCGATATCCCGTTCGGGTGCGCGAGGCAGCCGTTCGGGCAAGGATACCACCCCGGCCCAGAGCTTGCCGAGGGCTTGCGTCGCCCGTCTCAGCAGGGCGCGCGGCGCGGGATTACGAGCTAGTGTGGTCATCATTCCCTCCAGAAGGGCTTGCTGGCGAGGTATTCGGCATCGGCCCGAGTGAGGCCGATATCGCTCAGCATGCGGTCATCGAGCCGGGCGAGCTGGTCGCGCTCACGCAGGCGCTGGCGCCAAGCCCGCAGCGTCGCGACCACGGATTGCGCCGCGTCGCTCAGATCGTCGAGCGCGGTGCGGTGGCGCCTCGCGGCTTGCGCGCAAGCCGGTGAGCGGGGCTGGAGATGGATCGCTGTCATTTGAACTCTCCTCAATCGGCTCAGTGCCTGGAGATTCCCCGGCCGAGCCTCTGGGCATTGAAACTGGCCCTCTCCGCCCTATTCTACAAACGAGAAGTTCTCACGGACGCATTAGCAAAGCTCATCCGAAAAGAGCGCCTCGGGATGAATGGCCGTTTGCCGCCGCTCAGCGCATTGCGCGCCTTCGAGGCGGCCGCGCGCCTCAAAAGCTTCAGCAAGGCGGCCGAGGAGCTCAGCGTGACCCCGGCCGCGGTCAGCCATCAGATCCATGCCCTCGAGGAGGATTTGGGCGTCCAGTTGTTCCGGCGGCTCAACCGCGCGGTCGAGCTGACCGCGTCGGCCAAAGTGCTGTTGCCCGGATTGTCGGAGGCGTTTGCCGGCATTCAGGCCTCGGTGCGGCGGCTACGCGCGCATAACGACACCGGCACCTTGACCGTCACCGCCTCGCCGTCTTTTGCCGCGAAATGGCTCGTCGTGCGATTGCACCGTTTTCAAGAGCGCTGGCCGCAGATCGATGTGCGCATTTCGGCGACCGACAATGTCATCGATTTGAGCGCGGGCGATTTCGATCTCGCGATCCGCTATGGCAGCGGCCGCTATCCCGGCCTCCATGTCGAGCCGCTGTTGAAGAACGAGGTCTTTCCGGCGTGCAGTCCGCAGCTGCTGGAAAGCGGGCCGCCGCTGAAGACGCCCGACGACCTAAAGCGGCACGCGCTGATCCACGACCAGGCGGTCGACCGCGATCCGTTGGCGCCGAGCTGGCCGATGTGGCTGAAGGCGGCCGGCGTCACCGGGGTCAGCGGCACCTCGGGCATCACCTACAATGCGAGCTATCTCGCATTAGATGCGGCGATTGCCGGGCATGGCGTCGTGCTCGCGACCAGCACGATCGCCGCCGCCGACATTGCGGCCGGGCGGCTCGTGCGGCTGTTCTCATTGGCATTGCCCGACCTCTTCTCCTACTACATCGTCACCGCGCCGGGCGCGCTCGAACGCGCCAAGGTCAAAGCCTTCCGCGACTGGCTGCGTCAGGAGGCGGACGGTTAGGCGCTGCGGCGCGTGCCCCAGAGGCGGTCGGTGGCGATCGCCGCGCCCTCGGCGAGCGATTTGAGCTTTGCCCAGACGACCGACGGCACGACGGGGTTGGTTTGTCCCGCGAAGGTCGCAAAGCCGCAATCGGTGCCGGCGATGACGCGCTCGCGCCCGACAATGTCGGTGTATTGCGCGATGCGCTGCGCGATCAGGCGTGGATGCTCGACGAAGTTCGTCGTCGAATCGATGCAGCCCGGCATCAGGATTTTGTCATCGGGGATCTTCGCGCTCTTCAGGTCTTCCCATTCATGCGCATGACGCGGATTGGCCGCTTCGAACAGCAGCGCCTGCGGCCGCGCCCGCATGCAGGTGTCGAGCACCTTCGCGAGCGGAATATCGTGCGTGTGCGGCCCCTCGTAATTGCCCCAGCAGATGTGGAGCCGCATCGATGTGGGCGGAATGTTGCGCGTCGCGTGATTGAGCGCCGCGATGTTGCGCTCGGCGATACGCAGAAATTCCGCGTCGGACAGGTGCTGGTATTGATTGTGCCGCGCCGAACCGAGATCGGGCGCATCGATCTGCAGCACAAAACCGGCGCCAGTGATCGCCTCGTATTCTTGCTGCAGCGCCTCGGCGAGCGCTTCGACATAGGCATCTTCGTTTTTGTAGTATGTGTCGGGGACGAATTTCGTCAGCACGCCCGGCGATGCCGCGTTCATAAAGGCTTCGCCGGGATGCGCGGTCGCACAGGCCGCGGCGAGGTTCTTCAGATCGGTGTCGAGCGGGCGCTGGTCGCGATAGGCGACGGGGCCGGTGCAGCACGGCACCGCCGCGGCGGCAAACCAGGAGACGCCGCCCCGCAGCTGGATCATCCGCGCCGCGGCGTCGGGATGATCGACCAGATCGAGATGCTGGGCGGTTTGCGGTGGCTTGTCGACCTCCGCGCCGTGGAATGCGCCGATGCCGGAGAGGCGGTGACGAACATAGAAGGTGTAGGAGATCTTGCTCTGCTCGCCGTCGCAGACGCTATCGATGCCGCAGGCGACCTGCTGCTCGACGATCTCGCGCACGGCCCGCGCGAGCCGCGCCTCGAAGGCCGCCTCGTCGAACCCCTGGCCGGTCTCGCGCGCTTCGAGCATCGCCAGAAGATCGGGCGGGCGCGGCAGGCTGCCGACATGCGTCGTCAGAATGCGATCGGTGCTGAGCTTCATCTCGCCCTCCCCTGCTTCCATCCAATTTGCCTCCGGCGCGCTCCGTCCCGCAAGAAGGCTGCAACGGCGCTGTGCGTCCTTCGAGATGCGCCGCCGGCTTGCGCCCTGGGCGCTCCTCAGGATGACGTGTATTGTTGATGGCCTCAAAAAACGCTTCCTCATCCTGATGGAGGCGCGCGGCGCGCGCCGTCTCGAAGGACGCACAATTATCCAGCCCCTGCATTTCAGATTACGGAGCTTCAGCATGGCCGAATACCGCTTCTGCACCGTCGCCGATGAAGGACGGGTGCGCATCGTCACGATCAACCGGCCCGAGGTCATGAATGCGCTGCATAGCGAAGCGCATTGGGAATTCGATCGGGTGTGGAACGAGTTTGCCGCCGACCCGGAGCTCTGGGTCGGCATCATCACCGGGGCCGGCGAGCGCGCTTTCTCCGCCGGCAACGATTTGAAGGTGCAGGCGGCCGGACGCCGCGGACCGCGTCCGGCCACCGGGTTTGCCGGGCTGTCGCACCGCTTCGATCTCGACAAACCGCTGATCGCCGCGGTGAACGGCGTCGCGATGGGCGGCGGCTTCGAGACGGCGCTCGCCTGCGACATCATCATCGCCGCCGAGAACGCGGTCTTCGCCTTGCCCGAGCCGCGCGTCGGGCTCATCGCCGGCAGCGGCGTGCACCGCCTGCCGCGCATGATCCCGCAGAAGCAGGCGCTCGGCATGATCCTGACCGGGCGGCGCGTCTCGGCCGCCGAAGGGAAGCAGCTCGGCTTCGTCAACGAGGTCGTGCCGCCAGGCGAGGCGCTTCAGGCGGCGAAGCGCTGGGCGGCGCTGATCCTCGAATGCTCGCCGATGGCGATCCGCGCCTCGAAGCAGTCCGTTTATCGTAGTCTCGACGAGCCGACGTTGCAGGCGGCGATGACGACGACCTACCCGATGGTCAAAGCCAATCTCGAAAGCCAGGACTACATCGAAGGCCCGCGCGCCTTCGCCGAACGGCGCAAACCCAACTGGCAGAACCGCTAGCTTTGCGCCGAGAACTTGCGCTCTTCGCTTTCGCGCAGGGCGTCCGATTTCAGGTTTCCTCGCCCAGACGCCGGCGAACCGCCTGCCTGAAGCTCTTGTCGGTCTGCGGCTTGACGAACAGCGCGACAATCTGAGGGTGGGCCGCCCGGATCTTCCGCTCGATATCGGCTACCTTTTCCTCGATGTCGCCGGCGCTCAGCTCGTCGGCGAAATCGAGACTCACCGCGGCGACGACCTGATCGGGCGCGAGTTGCACGGTGAGGGCGCCGTTGGCCCGGGCGACCGAACTCTCCGCGCCGGCGATGCGCAGGATCGACTCGTTGAGCCGGTTGTCCGCCCGCTCCCCGATCAGCAGGCTCTTGCTCTCGCGGGCGAGCAGGGCGGCGACGACGGCGAGAACGACGCCGATCAGGATCGAGCCAATGCCGTCGAGAACCGGCGCCCGAAGCTCGACCGCGGCGAAGGTCGCCAACGCCGCGATCACGATACCGATCAGCGCCGCGCTGTCCTCGAACAGCACCATAAAGGAAGGCGGGTCCTTGCTCCGGCGGAAGGCCTCGTAATAGCCGAGCGGGTCCTTCGTCTCCCGGAACTGTCGCAGCGCCACGGCCCATGATCCGCCTTCGAACAACAGCGCGCAGCCAAGCACGATATAGTTGACCAGCGGATCGGACATCGGCTCCGGATCCCTGATATGGACCACTCCTTCGTAGACGGACACCCCGGCGCCGAGCGCGAAGACCAGCAGCGCGACGATAAAGCTCCAAAAGTACAGCTCGCGGCCGTAGCCCAGCGGATGCTCGGCGTCGGGCGGATGCGCAGCGCGCCGGATGCCGTAGAGCAGCAGCACCGCGTTGCCGGTATCCACGAAGGAGTGCACTGCCTCGCTCAGCATGGCCGAGCTGCCGGTCCAGAGAGCCGCGGCGAGCTTGGTGGCGGCAACCAGCAGGTTGCCGATCAGGGCGGCATAAACGGCCTGCGTCGATGTCGTTTGCGCCGCCACGCTCCCGCCTCGTATTGCTCCTGTTTGCCAAACAGATACGCGCCCGAAGGTATCCATCGGCGGCCTGGCCGAACGGCCGCGGACGACAACTGGTGGAAACGCCCGGACGAGATTACGTTATCCCTGGGTTGTCCACGCGGAGACCGCCGCCATGAAGGACGCCGCCGGCGTCACCTTTCTCGATGCCCTGCGCGGACGGGTCCCGGCCAGCCTCGACGCCTGCACCCGCTGCGGCAAATGCGTCGCCGCGTGCCCGATGGTCGAGCCGGCCGGGATCGACACCGGCAGCGAGGGCGAGCGCGCGCCTGCCATCGCCGCCGGCCTCATGGACCTCGTCGCCGGCGGGGTGGGCACAGCCGAGGCCGAGCGCTGGGCCCAGGTTTGCACCAATAGCGGCAAATGCATTCCCGCTTGCGAGTACGGCGTCAACCCGCGCTTTCTGGTCAACATGGCGCGGATCGCGGTGAAAGCCCGCGCCGGGGAAGCGGTGGTGCGGCGCGGCGCCCAGCAATATTTCACCGGCATGGCGCGCGGCACCCGGGTCATCTCGCGGCTGCAATTGCCGCC
>JBKOVT010000115.1:0-9124 GCA_046724035.1 Pseudomonadota bacterium
GCGCAAACCCGCGGTCAGATCGCGAGGCTGCGGCGCCGAAAGCGTGCGAGGATCGAGCGGATCCGGACCGGGCATGACGCTGTACAACAGCGCCGCGTCCTCGACCGAGCGGGCCATCGGCCCCGGCGTGTCGAGCGAGGGGGCGAGGGGCAGGATCCCGTAGGTGCTGACCCGGCCGATCGTCGTTTTGAGCCCCGAGAGACCGCACCACGAGGCCGGCAGCCGCACTGAACCGCCGGTGTCGGTGCCGATGCCCCATGGCGCCATACCGGACGCGACGGCGACCCCGGTGCCGCTGCTCGATCCGCCCGGGGTGCGCGGCGTCTCGAGGTCCCACGGGTTCCACGGCGTGCCCAGATGCTCGTTGGTGCCCCAGCCGCCCATGGCAAACTCGACCGTGTGCGTCTTGCCGAGGACGATCATGCCGGCGGCGATCAGCTTGCGCGCCAGCGTGGCGGTCGCCGGCGAGCGCCGATCGCGCCAGGCCATCGAGCCGCCGGTCGTAACCCGCCCTTCAAGGTCGATCAGATCCTTCAGCGCAATCGGGACGCCGTGCAGCGGCCCGACCGAATGGCCGGAGCGGATCGCCTTGTCGGCGGCCTCCGCGGCGAGCCGCGCGTCGTCGCCATAGACATCGATATAGGCGTGCAATTTGCCATCGAGCGCGGCGATGCGCGCGAGAAACGCCTCGACGACATCCACGGGCGACAAATGCCGCGCCGCGATCTCGGCGGCGAGCTGGTGAGCCGGCAGATAGGTCGGATCGGTGTTGGAAGAGCGCATCGGGATCACTTCGGATAAAGGCGGCGATAGACGCCGGGCGAGCCGACATCATGCCGCATAAAAGCGCGGACACGGTTGCTCCAGGGGTTGCTGTCGCGCGCCTTGTCCCATTCGGGAGTCTCCGAGACGCCGGCATGCTCGAATTCGTAAAGCGTCAGGTATTTCGGCTGACCATCGATCGCCACATAGCGGCGCGCTCCGAGACAGCCAGGGCATTTGAGATAGGGCGGAATGTAAGCCGTGTTGTACCAGTCGTTGAACTCCTCCTCGACCATCGCCGGGATATCGATGCGCCCCATCTGCAGAAACGGCGCGGGCTCGCGCGTCTGCTCGATCGGGTTGGTCTTGAGGGGGAAGATCTGGCGGTAGCCGTTGAGGAGATAATTGCGCCCGATCGTTCCGCCGGAAGAGGAGACCCGCCGCGCCGATGGCCGGAAGCGCACGCCCTCGAGAAAGGCCGGGCTGCGCAATACATCCGGGTGCTCCAACTCGTAGAGCGCCAGGTATTTCGGGCTGCCCTTCAGCGCCTCGTAGCGGCCGGCGCTCAAGAAACCCGGCACCGCGAGAAGATGCGCGATGTGCTCCTCGTCATACCAGCGGTGATACTCGGCCTCGTATTGCGGATCGATGTCGGCCCACACCATCAACAGGCCGGTGCCGCGCGTTTTGGCCATGGCGGTCTCCCTTGCGTCTCGGGCATTTAACACCGCCCGGACGAGCGAGGCGAGTGAGGAGATCGGTTGCCTCGGGCGACAAGCCCTCGCCAAATCCGGCCAGGCGACTACAATGCAACGGCTGCGGCATTTCGGCGCAAACCGGCCGGTTACGCGATGGCGGAGCGGGAAACCAAGCACATCATCCGGCAATGGAACCGGGAGATCGAGGACGAGACCCGGCGGCTTGCGGGGCGGGGCAAGGATTCGGGCCCGTGGCGGGCGGTCGTCTGGGGCGCGATGTGGGTGTTGTGGCTCGGCGCTTTGTTGGCCCTGGTTGCGCTGCTGAAGCCGTGGCATTGACGCGCCGAGCGGCCGGAGGGAATGAGCGATGTATGCCGTCATTTTCGAAGTCGAGCCCGCGGCGGGGCGGCGTCAGGACTATCTCGACATCGCCGCGCAATTGCGCCCCGAGCTCGAGAAGATCGACGGCTTCATCTCGGTCGAGCGTTTTCAAAGCCTGACGCAGGAAGGAAAGATCCTGTCGCTCTCATTCTGGCGCGATGAGGAGGCCGTGGTGCGGTGGCGGTCTCACGCGCAGCACCGCAAAGCGCAACGCGCCGGCCGCACCGGTATTTTCAAGAATTACCGGCTGCGGGTTGCCGCGGTGATGCGCGATTACGGGCTCGAAGAGCGCGCCGAGGCGCCGCAATCACCGCCCGAGCTTTAGCTAATCCCACGGGATTTTTGGCGCAGCGCCGAGCTTCGCGGGGCCCAGAAACATCTCGCCGTTCTGGACCGTAAACGAGGCAGTGATCGCGGGACGACCGGACGGACCGGCCTTGGCCAGCATCGCCAGCCCGATCCGCGCGAGTCGCGCATCGCTCGCCTTCATGCGCCCCGCCGCGACGAGCGCATTCATCAATTCGTCGTAGCCCTCGACCGCGCCGGAAACCGCGCCCATCGGCTGCAGATCGCTATCGAGCGCCAACGTCCCCGATCCGCTGACCGCGAGCGTGCCCCAGCGCAATGTCAAATTATCGAGCTCGACGGTGCCGCCCTCGTCGCGCCACGCCGTTGCCGCCTGGCGCGGCGGACCGGCGGGGATCGAGCCCTTGACCGTGACGCCAAAGGCCAGTTCGTCGAGCAGGTTGCGGAACGGGTTCGGCACCTGCGGCAGCTTGAGCTCATGCAGATCGGCGGCGAGCGCGATGTTGCTGTCGTGGTGCGTTGCCGGGGCGCGCGCCGGCAGGATCAGCCAGAGATCGGCTTTGCGCGCGCCGATCGGTTCGCTCGATTCGAAGCGCGGCGCATCGAGGCTGAGCCAGATCGTCGCGCCGCCTTCGGGAGCGGCCGAAACCGCGCCCTCTGCCGCAGTGGCGGACATTCTGGCGACCGGTCTCGGCTCGGGGCCCGCGACGGCGCTGACGCCCTGCGGCGCCGCCAGATGCCAGACTCCAAAACTCCAGGGATGCGCGCTCGCGGACAAGAGCGGCGTGCGGATATCGGTCGGCGGATTGATCGCCTCGTCACGCAAGGCGGCATCGCCCAACTCCAGGCGGAACGCGAACGGAAATCCGGCGACCCGCAGGCTGCGCCACGACGCCGCGATCTTCTGCGCGCGCGCGGCTTCCGCCCACTCGCCGAGGCCTTGCTCGATCTTGCCGGCGGCGACAAACCAGAAGGCCGTGTAGCCCCCCGCCAGGATCAGCAGCAGCGCTATGACAAATAGGAGACCCTTGCGGCGGCGCATGCCGGGGTTATAGCGCGCCACGCTCAACCCTGCTTAAATTTCCCGACCGACGGGAGACATGCCGATGAAGAAGGTCGAGATCACCGCCTATGGCGCACCGGAGGAGATCGCCGATTGCGTCGAGGCGCCCGATGTCGGCGCGCCCGGCCCGGGCGAGATCGTGTTCGACGTGCTGGCATTCCCGATCAACCCGGCGGATCTCTCGATGTGCCGCGGCAATTATCGGCTGCGGCCGCCCTTGCCAGCGACACCGGGCGCGGAATGTGTCGGCAGGGTCGCCGCGGTCGGGATCGGCGTCGGCGGCATCAAGCCCAGTGATATCGTCATCAATCTGCAGCGCGAGAACTGGACGCAGCGCCGCCGCGTCGAAGCCAAGGATGCGATCCCGCTGCCAGCCGGGCTCGACCTCGTGCAGGCGGCGATGCTGCGCATCAACCCCGCCACCGCACTGCTGCTGCTTGAGGACCACGTCGCGCTGAAGCCGGGCGAGTGGGTGATCCAGAACGTCGCCAACTCGGCGGTCGGCCGCCACCTGATCGTGCTCGCGAAGCAGAAGGGCCTGCGCACGGCCAATGTCGTACGGCGCGACGATGTCGCCGCCGAGCTGAAGGCGTTGGGCGCCGACGTCGTGCTGGTCGACAGCGACGATCTCGCGGCGCGGGCGCATGACGCGGTCGGCGGCGCGCCGATCCGGCTGGGCATCGATGCCGTCTCGGGCACTGCCTGCAAGCGCATCGCCGACTCTGTCGCGGATGGCGCAGTGGTGGTCAGCTATGGCGCGATGTCGGGCGAGGATCTCGTCATGAGCCGGCCGGCGCTGAGCTTCCGCGGGGTCAGTCTCACGGGCTTCAATCTGGGCCGTGGGCTTGCCAAGCGCAGCCCGCAGCAGGTGCGCGCGCTTTATGCCGATCTCGCAATCAAACTGCGCGATGGCGTGCTGCAGGCGCCGATCGAGGCGACCTACCCGATCGAGGACATCAAGCAAGCGCTCACGCATGCCCAGCGCGGCGGCCGCAACGGCAAGGTCTTGGTCTTGCCGAACGGGCCGCTCGGCGCCAGTTAGAACAGGCGAGAAAAGCCCTTACGGCGCGCCAAAGGAGGAAAGCCATGTCCCTTAACGGTCACCGTTATGATGTCGGCGGCGTGCTGCTCGAGCGGCCGTTCAAGATCCGCCGCCTCGGCCATTTCGGCTTCAACTTCGATAGGCTGGAGGAAGCACGCGAGTTTTACGGTGATCTCCTCGGCTTCACGGTTTCGGACAAGGCCGATTTCTCGCGCGCGCCGTGGTTCCCGAAAGACAAGGGACTGGGCGACAATCACGGCTATTTCATGCGCTACGGCACCGACCACCACGCGATGGTGCTGTTTTCGAAGCCGGTCATGGATGTCCGCGCGGACCGCAAATTCCAGCCCGAAGTGACGATCAACCAGATCACCTGGCAATGCGGCAGCCTCAAAGAGATCGCCGACGCGCACACCTATTTTGAAGAGCAGCAGGTGCCGATCCAACGGGTCGGCCGCGACATGCCGGGCAGCAACTGGCACACCTATGTGTACGACCCCGACGGCCATACCAACGAGCTTTATTACGGGATCGAGCAGATCGGCTGGAACCAGCGTTCGAAGCCCCGCGACATGTATTACCGCGGATTTCGCGAGAAACCGGGATTGCCGCAGATGTCGGAGGCGGCCGAAATCGCCGAAGCGCAGGCAAAAGGTATCGACATCTTCTCGGGCAACCGTCCCGATGTGCCAAAGGGCGAGACCTATGACGTCGAGGGCGTGCTGCTGGCGCGGCCCTTCAAGATCACAAAGATCGGCCCGGTCGCGCTGTTTGTCGACGACGTCGACCGCGCCGAAGCCTTTTACAGCCAGCGGCTCGGCCTCACCCGCAGCGAGGACACCGACTACAAGGGCGCGCGCTGCACCTTCCTGCGCTGCGGTTTGGAGCACCACTCGCTCGCGTTGTTCCCGAAGGAATTGCGCACGACGCTCGGCCTCAGGCCGGACACGACCTGCATGTCGTTTGGGGTCGAGCTCGGCAGCTATGCACAGCTCCGCGCCGCGGTGAAGTTCCTGAAGGAGCGCGGCTGCACGCTGATCGACTCGATCCCGCCCGAACTCTATCCCGGCATCGACTATTCGGCTTTCGCGCTCGACCCGGACGGGCACTGCATTCAGCTCTATTACTATATGGAGCAGGTCGGCTGGGATGGCCGGGTGCGCCCTGCCTCCGAGCGCCGCAAGATCAATGGCGAGGGCTGGCCCGAGGTATTGCAGCCTCTCTCGGACACCTACGCCGATCAGGTCTTCCAAGGACCGCTCGGGTAGGCACATCGAGTTGGCGCCCCGGCGAAGGCTGGGGCCCACTCTTCCGCAACTCCAAAGCTGATCGGTGGGTTCCGGCTTTCGCCGGGACGCCGTTCTTTTTTAGAAGAAGATGCTGACGTTCTTGGCCGAGAGGACGTTCTGGTCGAGCGTCATTCGGCGCCGCGCGATTTTCAAGGCGCCATCGATGCGCCGCAATAAATCCTGCCGCGCGCCGACATAGAAATCCTCTTCGCTCTCGGCGCGGCTGCGATAGACGATGAAGTTGGAATAGACCGTCAGCTCGGGCGCCGCCTCGCCGGCAAGCTCGATATTGCCGATCATGCGCCGAGTGCGCGACGGCGGATCCTCGGCCCAGGCCATACCGGTCTCGAGCCGCGCGACGCGCGCGCTCAATGTCTCCTTTGTTTCGTCGAGGATCGACAGCTCATCCGCGCGCGTCTTGTCGTCCTCGACATAGCGGTTGGGGCTCAGGATCGCGATCGCCTTGCTGTTGCGCGGGTAGCGGTTGGCGCGCGCGCCCATCCAGTAATGGACATCATCGGTGAAGAGATCGAGCCATTCGTTGAAACGGCGCTCGTCCAGGAGCCGCGCTTCGCGGTAGAGGAATTGCTCGACTTCGCGGAGCACGTCCTCGTTACGCATATTGCTTCTCCCGCGCTGCGCCGTTCGCCAACTCGCTCCAGGTGTCGGCCGTCATGAGCTCGGCCCAGCGGCCATAGAATTGCCGGTGGTTGCTTTCGCTAAAACCGGCATCGCTTGACCAGGCGGCGAGCGCGGGATCGAAGCGCTCGCGGCCCAGGCCCATCTGGTTGTTGACCGGCATGCGGCGTGACACGACACCGCGGCAGGTTTGCGTGCATTCCTGCCAGTTGTCCATGTCGTCCTGCTCGAAGGTGCCGCTCGGGCTGAAGCCGCGCACCCCGGCGAGCCGGAACGCCTCTTTGACCTCGGCGGGCGCCGCCTTGTCGCAGAAAACCCACGACCAGACGTCGGTCCGGCCCGGGCCGCGCGGCTGCCACACACGAAATGTGCGCGAGGTGGCGCGCAATAGCGAGAAATTCGGGAACACGGTCGCGACGATCGGGTTGACAAGCGCCGCGCGCGGCCCGAGCCGCTTCTCGACCTCCGGCCGGATCTCGTGCTCATAGGCCTGGATTTCGGGGAGCGGCGCATCGCCGTATTTGTTCGCGCCGATGCAGATCATCACGTGGCCGTTGCCGGGCGACACCATGCGGTTGTTACGCGCCGGACTTGCGGTCGAGCCGACGCTGAACCCGGTCGTCACCGCCGAGCCGTGGCTCCAGCCGACGTGATAGGCGTCGCCGCCGAAATTCTCGGCTGGAAATTTCCAATTGCACGGCATCGTCCATTTGTGCGTCGCGACGATCTCGATGCCGCCTTCGCGTCGGTCGACGAAGGTATCGAGATACCAGCACATCTCGCCGAGATAGTCGCGTAGCGGCGGCGCCTCGGGGTCGAAGCTCGCAAACCAGAGGCCCTTGTATTGGTCGAGCTGCGCGACGGGTACGAGGCCCCAGCGATCGCGGTCGAGCTCGTTGTGATACGCCTCCTTCAGATAGGGGACGCCGATCAGCTTGCCGTCATTCCCATAGGTCCAACCGTGATAAGCGCAGGTGAAGCTCGCGGCATTGCCGTCATCGGCGCGGCAGAGGCGATTGCCGCGATGCCGGCATACATTGAGAAAAGCGCGCACGACGCTATCGGTGCCGCGAGCGACCAGTACCGGGTCCTCGCCCATATAGGTCGTCAGGAAATCGCCGGGCTCAGGAATCTGGCTGTCATGGCACAGAAACAGCCAGCAGCGCGCGAAGACGCGCTCCAATTCCTGTCGATAAATCTCCGGCTCGATAAAGATGCGCCGGCTGATCAGACCGCGCTCATTGTCGACAAGACCCGCGACCTCGCTCGCCATGCCGATCTCCCTATTCGGCCGCCGATTTGGCGGCTTCGGCGTCCACCCAGCTATCCGAAGCCATCAATTGCGCCCAGCGGCGATAAAAGCGGCGGTGGTTGCTTTCGCTGTAGCGGTGATCGCTCGCCCAGGCGCCGAACGCCTCGTCAAAGCGCTCGTGCCCGAGGCCCATTTCGTAATTCAGGGCCTGGCGTCGGGCGACCGCGCCGCGCGCGGTTTGGGTGCAGCCCTGCCAATTGTCCATGTCGTCCTGCTCGAAGGTGCCGGAGGGGCCGAATACCCGCACCCCGGCGACCCGGATCGCTTCCTTGACATGCGCCGGCGCCGCCTTATCGGCATAACACCAGGCCCAGACTTCGGTCTTGTCCGGCCCGCGCGGATGCCACACGCGGATCGTGCGCGAGGTTGGCCGCAGCATCGAGAAATTCGGGAACACCGTGCCAGCGATCGGCTTCACTTTGCCGAGGCGCGAGCCGAGCCGCCGCGCCATCTCGGGCGCGATTTCTTTTTCATAAGCGACGATTTCCGGCGCCGGCGGATCGGCCATCGTTTCCGCCCCGACCGCGATGACGCAGTGGCCGTTGCCGGGCGCCAGCGTTCTACCGTTGGGGTCGGGCTTGACGCGAAAATCGCCACCCGATCCGATCTGCACAGCCGAGAAATGGCTCCAATGCACATGGTAACCATCGCCGCCGAAATTCTCGGCCGGGAATTTCCAATTGCACGGCATGATCCATTTATGGATGCCGCCGATCACCTCGATCCCGCCCTCGCGCCGGTCGAAGAAGCTGTCAAGATACCAGCACATCTCGCCGAGATACTCTCGTAGCGGCGGCGCTGCCGGATCGAACGTGGCGAAATACATGCCCTTGTAATCGTCGAGCTGCGCGACGGGCACGAGGCCCCAGCGCCCGCGGTCGAGTTTGTCGTGGTACGCTTCCTTCAGATAGGGGACACCGATCAGCTTGCCGTCATTGCTGTAGGTCCAGCCATGATAGGCGCAGGTGAAGCTCGCGGCGTTCCCATCGTCGGCGCGGCAGAGCCGGTTACCTCGGTGGCGGCAGACATTGAGAAAAGCCCGCACGACCCCGTCAGTGCCGCGTATGACGAGCACCGGGTCTTCGCCCATATAGGTCGTGAAAAAATCGCCGGGCTGCGGGATTTGGCTGTCATGGCACAAATAAAGCCAGCAGCGCGCGAAGATGCGCTCCAGCTCCTCCTGATAGATCTCCGGCTCGATAAAGATGCGCCGGCTGACTTGCCCGCTGGCGAAATCGACGAGGCGGTTTGCATCGTTTTGCATGGAAAGCTCCGGTTCAGCGCGGCCGTGGCATACGCAGCATCGCTCCGGCATCAACCGTCACAATGGTGCCGGTGATGCCGCGAGCGTTATTGCCAGACGCGAGAAACACGTAGGCTCCGGCGAGGTCGTCCGGCTGCAATGCTAGCCGCAGCGGGTTGCCGCCTCGCAGCCGCTCCTCGATGCCGGGGTTCTGGAATTGCGAGCGGTCGTCATTGCCCAAGGAGGTAAGGCCGCGCAGATCGGTTATCGTGCCGCCCGGCGCGACGCCGTTGACCCGAATGTCCGGCGCCAACTCTACCGCCATCTCGCGGATCATGCCGACGACGGCATGTTTCGATGCCGTGTAGATGACGCCGCCTCCGCCCGAA
>JBKOVT010000229.1:0-12872 GCA_046724035.1 Pseudomonadota bacterium
GCGGCTTTCGGGTCATCAGCGCGTTCGGCGCGAAATTGGTCGGCGTGACCTCGCAGACCGCGCCGGGCATCTGGCTCTGCACGTCCTTCAGCATCGGCACGGTCAGCTCGTAGGGGAAGGTCATGTCGAAATTGCCGGCGATGAAGGAGAGCAGCTGCGTCGCACGGCTCGGAATGATGGTCCATTCGATCGCGTCGAGATACGGCCGGCCGGGCTTCCAATAATCCGGGTTCTTGACGACCTTGATCGACTGGTTCGGCTTGAACTCGACGAATCTGAAGGGCCCGGTGCCTATTGGGTGCTGCCGCATCTGGGCGGGCGAGACGTGGCATGGATAGACCGGCGTGAACCCGGAGGCGAGAAAGGCGAGGAACGCCGGCTGCGGGCGCTTTAGGTGGAAGGTAGCCTGGGTGTCGCTGTCCGCTGTCACCTCGTCGAGATTTGCCCACCACGCCTCGCGCGCATTGAGACGCAGCTTTTCCTTGGCCTTGCCCTGCAGCAGGTCCCAGGTGCATTTGACATCGGCGGCGGTGAACGGCTTGCCATCGTGCCATTTCACGCCCTGGTGCAGCTTGAAGGTCAAATCCTTGCCGTCCTCGCTCCAGTTCCAGCTCTCGGCGAGGTCAGGCACGATGTTGTCGAGGCGGTTCTGCTTCTGCTTTGGGTCGAACACGACAAGGTTATTCATGACGGCCATGATCGGCGCCACGACCGAGATCGTGCCCTCCTCGTGGATCGACATGTTCGCCGGACTGTCGCGGTGATAGACCCGCAATGTCCCGCCCTGCTTCTGCGCCCATGCCGAAGCGCCGGGGAGCAGCAGGACAGAGAGCGAAATCGCCCCTACGATGCCAGTGATGCGCTTCATTCCATTCCCTTCCAGGCCCGCTGCCGGTCATCCGGTCGCAAGCATTGCCGGCAAGCAACAGCCGCGCAGCGACGCCGCTTGCCACTCGGCATCGAGCCGGCGGCACTGAGCGGCGCGACAACGCGGCCGAGGCGCGATCTTGGACAAATTCGCC
Organism: Pseudomonadota bacterium; assembly: GCA_046724035.1. Classification (GTDB taxonomy): domain Bacteria; phylum Pseudomonadota; class Alphaproteobacteria; order ATCC43930; family CGMCC-115725; genus DATARH01. Next base: position 1,023 of record JBKOVT010000229.1, read on the forward strand.
GGGCTGTCAGCCGCGCTCGTCAGCGGCGAGCTGTGGCAAATCATCGCGCTGTCGCTGACGGTTAGCCTCTCGGCGACGGCGGTGGCGGCAATCCTGGGGCTGCCGCTCGGGGTGGCGCTGGCGATCTGGCATTTTCCCGGGCGGCATTTCCTGATCCTCGCGGCCAATGCGCTGTTGGGGCTGCCGCCGGCGGTGGTCGGGTTGGCGCTATACCTGCTGCTGTCGGGTTCGGGGCCGCTCGGCTTTCTCGGATTGTTGTTCACGCCCGGCGCGATGGTGCTCGCGCAAGCGGTGCTGGCTTTGCCGATCGTGACCGCGCTGGCGCATCGCGCCGCCGAGGATCTCTGGGCCGGCTATGGCGACGCGCTGATGGATTTGGGCGCGAACAAGCTCCGCGCCGTCCCGGCGCTGATCGCGATGGGCCGGCTGTCGATGCTGACCGCGGTGCTCGCCGGGTTTGGCCGCACGGTCTCCGAGGTCGGCGCGATCCTCGTTGTCGGCGGCAATATCGCCGGCTACACCCGCACGATGACGACTGCGATTGTGCTCGAAACCAGCAAGGGCGATCTGCCGCTGGCGCTCGGCCTCGGACTCGTGCTGATCGGCCTGACGGTGATGATCAGCGCCGCCGCGTTCGGGCTCGCCGGGCGGTCGAGCGCGTGACACGCATCCGGCTGTTTCTGTTCGCGCTCCTCGCAGCGCTGGTGACACTCCAGGGGGCCGACGCGGCCGACGCGCCGACTAACACGATCCGGCTGGCGACGACCACCTCGCTCGACAATTCGGGGCTGCTCGGCGCGATCCTGCCGATCTTCACCAAAGAGACGAGCATCGAGGTTCACGTGCTGGCGCAAGGGACCGGTCAAGCGCTCGACACGGCGCGGCGCGGCGATGCCGATCTCGTCCTCGTGCACGACCCGGAAGCCGAAGAGCAGTTCATCGCGGCGGGACATGGCACGGCTCGTCGGCAGATCGCGTCGAACGATTTTGTCATCGTCGGGCCCGGCGCCGATCCAGCCCATATCGCAGGCGGGCATGACGCGGTCGCGGCGCTGAGCAAGATTGCCGAGGCGAAGGCGCCATTCGTGTCGCGCGGCGACCGCAGCGGGACGCATGCGCTCGAATTGCGCTTGTGGAAGGCAGCCGGCATCGATCCGAAGAACGGCAGCGGCACTTGGTATCGCGATATCGGCGGCGGCATGGGACAAGCGCTCAACACCGCCGCGGCGATGCCGGCCTATACGCTGTCCGACCGCGGCACCTGGCTCAGCTTCAAGAACAAGGGACCGCTCGCCGTGCTCGTCGAGGGCGATCCGCGGCTCATCAACCGCTACGACGTCATCGAGCTGAACCCGGAGAAACATCCGGGGCCCCGCCTCGCGGCGGCGCACTGGCTCGCTGACTGGCTCGTGTCACCCGAAGGGCAGAAGGCGATCGGCGATTACCGCGTCGAGGGCGAGCAGCTGTTTCACCCCTCGGCGGCTTCGCCACGCTGAACCTGGCTATGGCAGGAGAACTTGTGTCACCAGCCACGGAGCAGAAATAATCGCGATCAACTGCTCCGAGCCATCGAACAATGGCGAAAACAACGACCCGCTTGCCGCGAAGGTCACTTCCTTCACGGCGTTGCTGTCGCCGGGACGCAATTGCAGCGCGACGACCTCGGTTTTGTTGATACGGCGAAGGCTCGGTTTGGTCGCCGACAGAACATTGCTTGGCGGCGGTTTCAGATGCTGTGCCGGCCCGTCGGTGAACGCCAACCGCAACTCGACCTTAGCGCCGTTGTTATCGGCAAATTGCCATTCTTCGCGGACCGATGCGCTACTCCCTTCGACCTGGCGGCGGCGATCGAGACGCGCCTGGGCAAGCGCGTAATTGCCGTAGGGTCCGGGGGCGAAAGAAGCATTCGAGGCAAAGCCGCCGAGCACGGCTCCGGCCCTCTCGCCTGATCCGGCCTTCTGCACCGGCACTGAGAGCCACACCGCGCGCGCGGTATCGCCCGGCCGGCCGTCAGCGGTCTCGGAGGCCAGGATGTCGCTGAACGTGACCGTCAGATTGCCCCCTTGCATCTGCGGCACGGCGGCGAGTTCCCATCCGGCGGGGAGCAGCTTGCGGAGCGCCGCGTCGGACACCTTGAAGAAAAGCGTCGTGGAGGCGGCATAGAAGGTGTTCTCGAGCTTGGCGGCCATTGCGGGTGAAACGCACCAAGCCGTGACCAGCAGCAGGGCGGCGCCGAACGAGCGTGCGGCGATGCGCAATCTCCTCATACCCCTCTCCCGGTCGGATGGCCGCGCCGCCGATGAGCCGACCTCGCCCGACGAACGGAAGCAGCGCAGATCAATTCCGGGCGCCTGATTCCCGGTTCTCGCTCCGGCGGTCGGGATCGAATTTGCGGAGAACGCGTTGAGCCGAGGCAATGCGCGGGCGCGCTCTTCTCGTCCTCCTGACCGGCCTATTCCTATGCGCTGGCGGCAGACCCGGCGCGGCGCAGGATTTGCGGCCAGTGCAGCCGGTTCCGGAATTCCCGGCCTGCCGGAGCACGGCGCATCCGCGGCTGCCGCCGCATTGGCGGGCCACCTTTCTGATGGCGCCGTTCACGACCGGACAACTGGTCGTGGCCGAGATCATCCATGACGCGCCGCTCGCCGCGACGCGGATCACGCTCTATGGGGTGAAGGGCGGCACGGCCGACTTCCTGGTGGCAGGCGACACGACTTATGAGCTCACATCCGAGGGCGAGGCCGGTACCCAGTGCCGGGCTCTCGGCGACACCGGCTGGCGGCCCCTACCGCAGGATTGGCTCGGCGCTGGGTCGCAATGCGCCGGTACGGCGCCGCTCCTCGCCACTCCGGTCGATTGGTGGAAGACACCGGTCGATCCGGCGCCGTCGACCTATTGGGTCTGGTACAAGAAATCGGACGGCACGCCATTTCGCCTCGTATTCGAGGCGCCGAGCGACCGGCTTGCGCCGATGAGCCGGTTTGCGTTGAGCGTTCAGATCGCGTTTTCGCCAGTCGAGCGCACCGGTCTCGCCGACACGGCCGCGCTCTGCAAACAGGCGCCATCGTCGCAAGCGGAAGAGGGCGCCGCTGCTCTTGCCGAGCGGATCGATGCGATGAACCGCTCCCCCGAGCGCGCCGATGCCGCGCTCGAACGGCTGATGCCGGCACTGAAACCGAGCTGCCCGGCGCCCGCGGAGCTGCGATGGCCGGAGCAGCTGGCCATCACCGGTCTCCTGACGCCATTCGATGCAACCGAGAATCCGGCCCCCACCGAAATTCTGTACGACTGGACAGTCCCCGGCCAGCGCACCCGCATCTTTCTGCCGCCGCAAACCGGTCTGACGGCGCAGGACGCGCTATTGCGCGGAGAGGGCGGGTTTACTGTCGCGCATCGCCGTAACAGCCCGCCGAGCTGCACCCCCGGGCTGCCGGGCGCGATCCGGCCGGATTGGCCGTCGCGCGCACCCTGCACTTGCGAGGCGCTGATCGAGACTGGAACTGCGCTCACGCCCGACGAACCGACGCAGATTTTATCTTGTCCGCTTGCCCTGCCGCGGATCGCGTGGGCGTCGTATGGGCTGTCCGGCCGACCGAGCATGTTCATGGTGACATCGGTTCCCGAGGATGCCGGCAAGGGCGACTTCGCCGTCCTCGATTATTTCCGCTGGACGCCGCACCGGCAGATATCGCGATCGGCCTTCACGAAGCCGCCGCAATGCCCCGCGCCGACGAGCGCACCGCCCCACTGCTCAACCTGTCACTTTGGAACGCAGTGAACGCCGGTCCGCCGGAAAGCGATACCGTGCACTTCCCCCGAAATGGCGACGCCGCCAGCCCCGGGCTGACGGCGTCGTCGTGTCAGGCCAATTGGCTCGGCTTAGTAGCCGCCCCACCAATATGGCCGATGAAAGAAGGCGTGGTGACGGTGCCACCACCAAGGTCCATGGTGGACGCACTCCCAGCCAAAGCCGTTCCAAAAGCAGCGGGCTTCGGCCGGCTGCGACGCGCCAATGCCGACCAGCAGGGTGACCGCCGCCAACGCACTCAGGATGTATTTCATATCAGACCTCGTGATCTCTCACGTTCTGTCCGTAAAAACGCTCCGGGATCGGCGAAATTCCGGTTTTTTGCGGGTGATCATTGCCGTCGCATTACGCGCGGCGGTTTAGCCCCTGGACAAAAGAAATGGCGCCCCGGAGGTGCCGGAGCGCCATTCCTCAGCCGACGACCGGATTAGTACCAGTCGCGGTAGATCGGCCGGTCGAAGTCCCGGTAGAAGTAATGGCGATAGCCATACCCGAACATCGGCACAGCGGGGCGCACGCAGGTCACTCCGCCGCCGTCCGGAAAGCAGCGGGCCTCCGCCGGCTGCAACGCCGCAATCCCCGCCAGCAGTGAAAGCGCCGCAAACGCGCTCAGCATAATTCTCATCTGCTGCCTCCTGCCTTCATATCCGTCAAAAAAGATGACGCCGCCGGCCCAGGCCAGCGGCGTCATCCCTACTGGCGAGCGGCTTAATAGCCGCCCCACCAATACGGCCGCTCGAAGCCACCGCCATAGAAGCCGTTTCGGTAGAAATGGTGGCGATAGCCCCAATCGCCGTACATCGGGCCATGACGCACGCAGGTCGTCTCGAAGCCGTTCGTGAAGCAGCGGGCTTCCGCCGGCTGCACGAAGGCTACGCCCGCGATCGCCGCGGCCATCAGCGCCCCAAGAATATACCTCATGAGGATACCTCCTCTGGTGGTAACTCTCGAAACAACACCTGGCGAAGCACAGGAAATCTCATCCGATCCTAAGAATGCAGGCAATCGGGCTGCTATCGACCCCTGCGCTTGATTGATGCTTTACCACCCGTCGAGTGAATTCAGGTCCCCACGACTTGTCGCGGCTGATAAATCGCGAGATGCACAACATGCGCGACCGGGGTTTCATCGGCCAAAACCAGAACATCGACATTAACAAAGCGATGGCCTTTGTGTTCGTAATTGGCGGTGACCCGGCCGCGTGCCGACAGGCTTGCGCCGATCTGTGCCGCGGCGAGATGCTGGATGCGGCTCGACACGTGGATCCAGGGCCCGAGCGCGACATTGCGATTGATGACGAAATTGCAGGCGCGCAGGATCATCGCGGGATGGATCAGCCCGTCTTCGGCATAGAGAGGCAGCGTTTCGCGCAGATCGGCGCGGTGCTGGGCGGCCATTTCGGGCGTGATCGGATAGGGATCGAGCCCGAGCCAAGTATCGACCGCGAGCGAGGTTTCGTCGGCCGGCGGGCGCTCGGCACGTTGCGCGACTTTCTGGAATGACGCGAGCGCCGGCGCGGCAGCAGGCGTCGCGGGCAGGGCAGCGCGGCCGGTCGCGCAACGCTCGCCGCGGGACTCGACGATGATTTCGAGGCCGGCGGCGTCCTCGCTGACGGTGACGGTCGCGGTCTCGCCATCATAGACCGGCTTGAAAAACCGGCATTCGGCCGTGCCGCGCTCGAGCCAGGCACGACCCCAGCGCGCGACCGGCGTGTGGCTCATATAGCCGTAGACATCGACACCCGGCACTAGCCCGCCGCCAAAGCCGAAGCGGCGCGCGGTGGCGTCGTCATGGATCTTGTTCTCGGAATCGTGCGCGGTGTTGTAGGCGGAGACCCGATAAGGGGCCAGCGCGGCGGCGCTCATGTTATCGGGCATGTTGTTATCGGGCATCTTGGTGTCAGGCATGGTTTGTCCTCACAGCGACAAGCGATGATGCACCCATAGATTGGGCTCGATGTAGACGGCGTGGTTTTGTTCGAGCGAGACGTGCACCGGCGACAGCGCGCCCGGCACGATCGTCGGGCCGCTCTTGTCGAAGGCGATGCCGGTCCAGGCGGACCATTCGGCCAAGGTGCCGGCTATGACCATGCTGGTCGGCGCGGGTTTGACGATTGCCGCGCCGGCCCGGACATGGGTGCGCACCCAGGAGTCATAGGGCAGGCCGTCGCCGCGGCAGCGCGCCGCGTAATCGGCAAAGGGCACGAGCGGCTCCAGATGCTTGTCGCTCGGCCGCAGCGGCGCATAGAGATCGGCAAAGCCGCGCGCCAGTGTATTGTCGCGCATCCCATACATCATCAATCGCGCGATACCGCGGCCGCGATAGGGCGCGAGCACGTTGATTTCGAGGGCGCTGACGGCGTTGGGCGCACGCCCCTTTTGCCAATCCTGATATGCCCAGCGAATCACGCCGTCCCAACCGTCATCGGGCAATTCGGCGCGATCGGGCGAGCCGTCGCGGAACGCGAAGGGCACGCTGAAAGCGCGGGCGATCACCCGCTCCGGGTGTTCGCGATCGACCCCGGCGAACGCGAAATCCAGATAGTGGTCGAGATTGCCGTCACCGTAGTAGAGCGCCGCCGCCGGGTCGTGGCGCATGAATTCCGGCAGACCGGACTGGATCTCGGCCGAGAACAATTGCGCGCGCAAATCGGGCCGCTCGGCCAGCGTGAAGACGGCGAGCCGTTCCTTCGGAAAGCGCGCGGTCATTGGTCAGGCATGAATGAACGCAGCACAGAATAAGCCCTATCAAAAGCACGCCGTGGCCGGGCTTGTCCCGGCCATCCACGTCTCGCACTTGCACGGCCGCTAATGGGAGACGTGGGTGCCCGGCACAAGGCCGGGCACGGGATCAAAGATCAATTGTCGTTGGCGAGGATGGCATTGACCTTTTGCAGATCGACCGCGGGCGGCGTGATCTTGGAGCGTTCGACCTGAAGCAGCATGCCGACCCGGCTGTCGCGCTGCGACCAACCGCGGTTCAATGCTTCGGTCAATTCTTCCAATGCCAGATTGGCGAGCCGCATCGGGACGCCGACCTCCTTGCCAAGCCCGACGGCAAGCGAGACGTCCTTGTGCAACAGGCGCAACGCGAAATCGGCGGGGTCGTAGGCGCCGGCGAGAAACTTGCCGAGCCGGTCGAAGGTGCGGGCGCGGCCGGTCGCGCCCTGGCGCACCGCCTGCCACAGTTCGAGCGGATCGACACCGGCCTTGATCCCCATTGTGAAGACTTCGGCGAGCGCGACATTCATGACCGCGCTCGTGCAATTGTGCACGAGCTTGGCGATCGTGCCGGCGCCGATCGGGCCGATATATTTCGCCTGATCGCCCATTGCGTCGAGGACGCCTTTGTGGCGATTGAACTGCTGCTCGTCGCCGCCGACCCAGATCGCCATCTTGCCCGAGGCCGCCCCACCCGGGCCGCCGCTGACCGGCGAGTCGAGCATGTAGAGGTTCTTCTCGGCGAAGGCGGCGTTGATCTTTCGCACGACCGCGACCGAGTTTGTCGACATGTCGAAAAACGCCGTATCGGGCTTCATGCCCTCGATGAGACCATTGGGGCCGAGGGCCACCGCCTCGACATCGGCCGGCACCGGCAATGAGGTGAAGATGACCTCGGAGGCCTCGGCGACCGCACGCGGCGAATTGGCCCATTCGGCGCCGTTGGCGAGAAACGGCTCGGCGGCGGCGCGGTGAAGATCGAAAACCGTGAGTTGGTGACCCGCCTTCTGCAGGTTGGCGGCCATCCCCTTACCCATCATGCCGAGCCCGATAAAACCGACGCGCATCTGTCCCTCCGAGGTGCCGATCGACCCAAAATCTTCGGGGCGAGTGTGATCGGATCGGAGGCCTCGGCGCAAGCGGCGCGGCGTTTCGATCGAGAACCGTCATTCCGGGGCGCCGCAACAGCGGCGAGCCCGGAATCCATTTTCCAGAGGCCTGTGTTCATGGATTCCGGGTTCTCGGCTTCGCCGAGCCCCGGAATGACGAGTTTTGGGGAAGGTTCGGATGTGGAAAGCGCTCCGGAAGATAGCGGAGCGCTCTCGAAGGTTCTGATAGTGGGCCGAGCTACAGCAGCATCGATTTCTCGCGCTGCACTTCGCCCATCAGGTTGGCGCAACGCGCCTCGTCGAGCGCGGCGCGCAGTTTCGGGAACTCCATCTGCTCCTCTTCGCGCGCATGGCTTTCGACCATGTGATGCAGCGCCTTGAGCTCGGTCATCCAGCTCGGGTCGTCCTTGGGCCTGTGCTCGAGCTCGAACAATTTGACCTTCACCTCGGCATGATCGCGGTAGAGCTTCAGCGCTTGTTCCTTGCGATGCGCGTCATCGCGCAGCATCGGATAGATGATGTCCTCTTCCGCCAGCGCATGCGCGGTCAGCATGCGCTTCAGCTGAAACAGCATCGCCGCACGCCGCATCGTCGCCGAATTGTCGGTCGCCTCGATCGCCTCGAACATCGCCAACGCCTTCTGGTGATCCTGCGCCAGAGCGTCGAACGGGTCGGTGCCCGCCATCGCGCGCATCGAGCCAATCGCCCGGCCGGCGAACGGCGGCGCCACGCGGCTCGCCGCCAAGCTCAGCAGCATGCCGGCACCAAAGATCATCATGTCGCGGGTTTGGGGCCATTCCCAATTGCGGAAATTGGCCATCAGGTCCTGGTTGCCACGTCGAGTGGTTCGTTGTTGTCGCATTGCTGTCCTCCGTCGAAACACGCTGACTGGTCAACGTGTTGGGAGGCGCAGAGGGCGTCGCGCGCGGCCCATTGATTGAACAGCGTCTGAATTGTGCCACCAGAGCGGCACAATCTTTACCTTTGTGAGTCGGATGCCGCCTTACCGGAGCGCAGGAAGCGAACGATCTCCTGCGGGCGGACCGGGGTGGCATTGATTTCGATGCCGAACGGGGCCAGCGCGTCGCAGACCGCGTTGGCAACCGCGGCCGGCGGCGCCACCGCGCCCCCCTCCCCTACCCCTTTGACGCCGAGCGGGTTCAAGGGCGAGGGCGAATGCTGATGCACGAGCGTCATCGGCGGAACATCGCTCGCGATCGGCAGCGCGTAATCCATCAAGGAGCCGCTCAACAGCTGGCCGTTCGCATCATACGCGATCGCCTCGCCGAGGATGCCGCCGAGACCCTGCACGGCGCCGCCCATGATCTGTCCCTCGACGAGCATCGGGTTGACGACGGTGCCGCAATCATGCGTGACGGCATAGTTGTCGAGCGTGACGCGGCCGGTATCGGGATCGACCTCGACGATCGCGGCATGCACGGCATAGCTCCAGGTCACCGTCGGCGGCTGCCAATAGGCGATCTCTTCGAGGCCGGCCTCGACCCCGGGCGGGCGCGGGTTGTCCCATCCCGGCCGCGACGCCTGCGCGATACGAGACAGGCTCAATGTTACGCCCGGGACGCCGACGACCCCGACCCCGCCCTCGCGGAGTTCGAGATCTGCGGGCGAGCATTCGAGCAGGTTGGCGGCGATCGCGAACACCTTGTCGCGCAATTTCGCGCTCGCCTGATGCATTGCCGCGCCGGCCGTTACGGTGCTGCGGCTCGCCATCGTGCCAAAGCCGATCGCGATCGAAGCCGTGTCGGCGAAGGACAGCACGACATCCTCAGGCTTCACCTTCCACAGATCGGCGACGATCTGCGCAAAAATGGTTTCCATGCCCTGGCCCTGGGGAGCGGCGCCGCAGCTGACATAGACCTTGCCCGAGGGATCAATGCGCACAAAAGCGCTCTCGAACGGACCGACACCGGTGCCTTCGATGTAGCAGCCAAAGCCGAGCCCGAGATAGCGGCCGCCGGCGCGCGCCTCGGCCTGGCGGCGGCGGAAGCTGTCGACACCGCCGATCGCGTCGAGCGTCTTTTGAAGGGCACCCGGGTAATCGCCGCTGTCATAGACGATCGGCTCGCCGTCACGATAGGGGATGCCGACCCGGTACGGCATCTCCTCGGCGCGGATCATATTGCGGCGGCGAATGTCGGGGGGTTCGACGCCGAGATGCCGCGCGACAAGGTCGATACTGCGCTCCATCGCAAAGGCGGCTTCCGGGCGGCCGGCGCCGCGATAGGGCGCGTTCGGCACCTTGTTGGTGACGACGATGCGGCCCGAGGCGGCCAAATTCTCGATTTTGTAGGGCCCGGTCAGATGCACGGCGGTGTTGTAGGCGACCCCGGAGCCGATCGGGTTCCAGGCGCCGCAATCGACGAGGTAGTCGTCGCGGATCGCGAGAATATGCCCGTCATCGTCGAAGCCGATTTCGAGATCGTGCCATTGATCGCGCGAATGCGTCGCGCTCATCAGGTGCTCGCGGCGATCCTCGATCCAGCGCACCGGGCGGCAAAGGCGATGCGCAAGAAAGGTGATGAGCAAATCCTCGGGGTAGACATGCCCCTTGCCGCCAAAGCCGCCGCCGACATCGAGCGCGAGGCAGCGCACCCGCGCCTCGGGCAGACCGAGCAGCGCGGCCGCTTCGCGCCGCACCCAATGCACGACCTGCGTCGAAGACCAGATCGTTGCCGAGTCGGTGCGCGGATCGTAGGCGGCGACGATGCCGCGGCATTCCATCGGCACGGCAGCATAGCGGTGATGATAAAAGCGACGCTTCAGCCGATGCGGCGCCCGCGCCATCGCGCCATCCGGGTCGCCGCGCGTCACCTTGAATTCGCCGATCAGGTTGGTGTCGAACCGGTCATGCACGATCGGGCTACCCGGCCGGAAGCCCGCCTCAGGATCGAGGACCGGCGGGAGCTCCTCGAGATCGAGCGCGACGAGTTCGGCGGCGTCCTCCGCCTGGTCGCGGGTCTCCGCGGCGATGATCGCAACCGCCTCCCCGACATGACGGACCTTGTCATGCGCGAGGAGCGGCTGCGACGGGTTGAGGAATTTGTGCTGGATGATTGTCGTCCATTTGCGCGGCAGCGAGATCTGCCCTTCCGGCACGGGCGGGAGCATCTGCAGAAGATCGCCGCCGTTGAGCGCCATGGCGACGCCGGGAGCCGCGCGAGCGCGGCTCAGATCGACAGCGCGGATGCGGGCATGCGCCAAAGGGCTGCGCACCAAGACGGCATGCAGCATGCGCGGCAGGACGAGATCGGCGATGAACTGGCCCCGCCCGGTCAACAGCCGCCGGTCTTCGCGCCGGCGCAGCGAACGTCCGATATAGGGCTCGCCGATATCGCTCATCGTCAGCCGCTCATCGTCAGCCGCTCAGCGCGAGGGCGAGCGGCGGCGCGGCGGGGTCTTGCCGCGCGGCGCGGCGTCGAGCAGATCGCGGATACGGCCGGCGAGCTCGCGCTGACTCATCGGCTTTTGGATCATCTCGATGCCCGCATCGAGACGCCCCTGATGCACGATGGCGTTGCGCGAGTAGCCGGTCATGAACAACACCTTGAGATCCGGCCGCTGCTTGCGCGCCTCGGTCATCAGCTCGCGGCCATTCATGCCGGGCAGCACGACATCGCTCAACAGCAGATCGATGCGGGTATTTTTCTGATCGATGATGCGCAATGCAGCCGGCGCATCGGCGGCATTCAGCGTGCGATAATTCAAATCGCGCAATGCCTCGACGAGGAAGGTGCGCACATCGGCATCGTCCTCGACGATCAGGATCGTCTCGCCGGTGCGCCCTTCGACATCACCGCTCTCGAGCGACTCGGTCTCGTCGGCTGTCACCTTCCCGGTATAGCGCGGCAGATAGATCTTGACCGTCGTGCCCTCGCCCGGCTCGCTGTAAATCTTTATGTGCCCGCCGGACTGCTTGATAAAGCCGTAGACTTGGCTGAGCCCCAAACCTGTGCCGGCATCGACCGATTTGGTCGAGAAGAACGGCTCGAAGGCGCGGTCCATGACCTCCTTGGTCATGCCGGCGCCGTTATCGGTCACCGAGATCAGGACATATTGCCCGGGCAGGACTTCCGGATTGGCGCGGCAATAATGCTGGTCGAGAAAGGTGTTGCCGGTCTCGATCGTCAGCTTGCCGCCGTTCGGCATTGCATCGCGAGCATTGATCGCTAGGTTCAAGAGCGCGCTCTCAAGC
>JBKOVT010000213.1:0-6532 GCA_046724035.1 Pseudomonadota bacterium
TGGCCGGGCTTGTCCCGGCCATCCACGCCTTTTCAGCGTCGTTCAAACCAACAAGGATGTGGATGCCCGGAACAAGTCCCGGCCCGGGAAATCGGCTGGGTAAAAAACCGACACGGAAATGTGACGGGCGGCGATCATCGAACCCTCGCCGGTGCATTCGTATATAAAGCGGCAGGAGGCGCCCGATGCCGAGGCTTCCCTTATACCGGCTTGCCTTGTTCCGCTGGGTCCTGCCGCTCTGCGCCGCGGTGCTGTTCCTCGCGCCGCCGCTTTATGCGCAGCCGGTCGCTTCCGCTACGGTTTCCAACGTGCCGCCGCCGGGGATGGCGCGCATTTGGTGGTATCGCGCGCTGGAGCCCTATTCGAGCCTCGCCACCCCCTATGTGCGCTTGAACGGCGCGATCGCCGGCGTATCGCAGCCGGGCGGCGCCTTTTATGTCGATGTGCCGTCCGGGCATTATCATTTGAGCGTCGATACGGTCGGCGTCGATTTCGGCCAGACCAAGGACGTCGATCTGGCGCCCGGCATGCAGCTCTTTGCCAAGGTCGTCTCGAACGACAACTGGATCACCGGCGGCGGTGGCGGCCGGGGCGGTGGCGGCGGGTATCGCCGCGACACCTTCTATGTCTGGCTCTATCCGGTCGAGCAGGCCTGGCCGGTCATCGCGCAGAGCTATTTTTATGGCGGCGGCCCGCTTTACGCTGGCCAGACCGCGATCGTGTTGCCGCCGCGCTGAAGCCCCAACAAGGAACGAACATGAAAATGAAAAAGCTCGTTTGCACAATGATGCTCGCCGCCGCCGGTGCTCTGCTGTTTGCGCTGACCGCCTCGGCGCAAGCGCTGCCTCCCGCCCAGCCGCTAGGGGCGCGGATCTGGGTCTATCATGAGCTGAACCCGAACGAATCGATGGCGCAGCCTTATGTCCGGATCGACGGGGCCCTCGTCGGCGCCTCTGCCCCCGGCACCGCCTTTTACCGCGACCTGCCGCCCGGCCGGCACCAGATCTCGGTCGACAGCTATGTCGATGACGGCAACCAGACCAAGATCGTGGATCTCGTGCCCGGCTCGCAGGTCTACGCCAAGATCGTGCCGTTTGGCGATATCGTGCAGGGCGGCGGCGAGTTCGGCGGCGGCTACCACCGCAACACCTACTATCTCTGGCTCTATCCGCCCGAGGTGGCGCAGCCGGCGATCGCCCGCAGCCAAATCGTTGCGGCCGTGGCGCCGCGGTGACGGCCGGGCCCGCCGCTCGGAGGAAAGCGAGCATCGCCCGCGCCGGCTTCTACGCATGGTTCGCCGCGGGCGCAGCATCGCTATTGCTCGCGATGGCGGGCTGTGCCCAGCCGCCGCCGGCCGCGCCTTATCTCGCGGCCGCGCCATCGCCAGGCATGGCGCGCATCTGGTTCTACCGCGACCTGAACCCGAACGACGTTCTGGCCGAGGCGTATATCCGCCTCAACGGCGCCGTAGCGGGGGTCTCGGCGGCGGGCGGCGCCTTCTACCGCGACGTTGCGCCGGGCCGCTATCGCATCAGCGTCGACAGCTATGTGCAGGACCCGCACAACGACGCCGATCTCGTCCTCGGGCCGGGCGCCGAGGCTTATGCCAAGGTCCTGCCGCTCGAAAATTTTGTGCAGGGTGGCGGCGGCGCGGTGGGCGGCGGCTTTCGCCGCAATTCCTTTGTCGTCTGGCTCTACCCGCCCGAGATCGGCCGCGTCGCGGTCGCCAACAGCTATTTCACTGCCGGCGGCTCCTAAAGCCTTGGCGAGATGGCGGGCGGGCTAGAAATTTTCGAGGCTGAGGACGCGGTCGTCGTCGTCGTAAGCAAAAATTTCGGCGTGCCGGCCCCAATTGATCATCGTATCGAGGACGCGCTCGGCCTCTTCCTCCGACAAATGATCCTCGAGCTCACGCAGAAAGCGCGCCGCCGGCGCCCGGTGGCCCGGCCGCTCGTCGAGGACGCGGCGAATGTGGACCGCGAGCGGCACGTTTTTGAGCAATGCCTCGGCAAAGATCTGCTTGCGGCTCAGCATGTCGGCATCGGCGTAGCGCCGTCCGGCGGCCGTCAATTCGATGTCGCCACCGCTGACATGCGCCAACCCTAAAAGCTGCAGCAGTTCGAGAAGCGGCAGCAGCTCGTCCGTGGTCAGATTTTCTTCGTCCGCCAGATGCGGCAGGTCGGCGCGGCCGTTATAGGGCTCCTCGCTCAATTTCTCGACGATCGCCGACAATTGCTGCACCGGCGCGTCAGGCAGGCGATAGCCCACCCCGATCGGCTCGGGCTTGACGCCGCGCCGCCCGTCGCGGCCCGGCACCGTCGTCAGCAAGGTGTAGACCTGGTCGACGATCTGCCGGAACGCCGGGTTGTCGGGCGAGCGCGGATGCGGCAAACGCACCGGCACCTCGGCGCTGAGGCGGCCGGGGTCGCTCGAAAAAATGAGGATGCGGTCGGCCATATCGACCGCCTCCTCAATATTGTGCGACACCATCAGGATGGCCTTGGTCGGGATCCGGCGCTCGAGCCAGAGATCGAGGAGATCGTTGCGCAATGTCTCGGCGGTCAACACGTCGAGCTGAGAGAATGCCTCATCCAACACCAGGATGTCCGGGTTGACGACCAGCGCTCGGGCAAAGCTGACGCGCTGCTGCATGCCGCCCGAGAGCTCCTTGGGATAAGCGTTCTCGAACCCGTCGAGCCCAATGACGTCGATCGCCTCGACCGCGCGGCGGCGGCGCTCGGCGGCCGAGACGCCCTGCGCCTCCAGACCCAGTTCGACATTCCCGAGCACGGTCAGCCACGGAAACAGCGCAAAGCTTTGGAACACCATTGCGATGCCGCGTACCGGCCCGGTGACCGGCTGGCCGCGGTATTCGACATGCCCGAGGCTTGGCGGCAACAGCCCCGCGAGAATGCGCAGAAAGGTCGATTTCCCGGCGCCGGATTTGCCGAGGATCGCGACGATCTCGCCCTCATGCAGCGTGAAGTCGATATTTTCGAGAACTAGCCGGCCGATATGGTCGGGCGTGCGATAGGTCTTGCTGACGCCGATCGCGCGCAACGGCGGCGCGGCTGCCGTCGATCTCGTCGCGATGCGCTCGGCAACAAGGCTCATCAGCTCAGTCCGACTCAATCCAGTCGCAGGCGCTCAGCCGCCAGCTCATAGAGCCGGTGCCACAAGAGCCGGTTGAACACCAGAACATAGAGGCACAACACGCCGATGCCGAGCGCGATCCGCGCGGGGTCGCCGGCCGCCGTGTATTGCGTGATGTAGGCGCCGATCCCGGTCGCCTGCAAGGTCGTGCTGCCCCATTGCACGACCTCGGCGACGATGCTGGCATTCCACGACCCGCCGGCGGCGGTCACCGCGCCCGTCACATAGGCCGGGAAAATCGCGGGCCAGATAACCCGCCGCCACCACAGCCAGCGCCGCAGCCCGAGATTGCTTGCGACCAGCTTCAGCTCGGTCGGCAATGCCGTCGTGCCGGCGATGACATTGAACAGGATGTACCACTGCGTCCCGAGGATCATCAGCGGCGACAACCAGATCTCCGGGTTGAGATCGAATTTGAGGATCAGCACGACGACCGCCGGAAACACCAGATTGGCGGGAAACGCGGCGAGAAACTGCACGATCGGCTGCACCCGCTCGGCGAGCCGCGGTCTGAGGCCGACCCAGACGCCGATCGGGACCCAGATCAGCGAGGCGATGACGATCAGCACGATGATGCGCAATGCCGTCAGCGCGCCGAGCAGAAAGACCCAGCCGATCTCCTCGCCCGACACCTGCTCGCGGACAAACGCAAAGAGCCACACCACGGCCGCGCTCGCCACGGCCAGCAGAGCGACATCGAAAAACCGGAGCATCGCGGGCGAGGCCGGGCGGGCGTCGTAAGCCGGGGACCAGCGCCACGACATCGCGTTAATCGCCCGGTCGAAACCGCGGTTGAGCGCGAGCACACTCGATTGCAGCAGGTCGAAGAACCGCGCCCGCTGCATGACCGTCAGAAACCACGGACGGAAATCGTATTCTTCGGCATCGGTGTCGCCGCGGAATTTGCGCGACCACGCCAAGAGCGGCCGGAACAGCAGCTGGTCGTAGAGCAAAATGACGATCAGCATGACCAGCAGCGCATATCCGATTGCGCCGAGATCGCGCTCGGCGATCGCGGTCGCGATATAGGAGCCGACGCCGGGCAAGAGGATCGTCTGGCCGCTGACCGTGATGGCTTCGGACGCGACGACAAAGAACCAGCCGGCCGACACCGACATCATCATGTTCCAGATCAGCGGCGGGACGCCGTGCGGCACTTCGAGGCGCCAGAACCGCTGCCAGGCGGAGAGGTGGTACATGCGCGCCGCCTCGGTCAGTTCGACCGGCACGGTGCGGAAGGACTGGTACAGGCTGAACGTCATGTTCCAGGCCTGCGAGGTAAAGATCGCGAAGATCGCGGCGCATTCGACCCCGAGGAGCCGCCCGGGGAACAGCGCGATAAACCCGGTCACGGTGATCGACAGAAACCCGAGCACGGGCACCGATTGCAGAATGTCGAGGACCGGGATCAGGATCTTCTCGGCCTGCCGGCTCTTCGCCGCGAGCGCCGCATAGGGAAAGCTGAACACGAGCGAGACGACGAGCGAGGCTGCCATGCGCAATACAGTGCGCAGCGCGTATTCCGGCAGGCGCCACGGGTCGAGGCTGATCGGCAAGCTCTCGCCGACCTCGTAATGGGCCCCCATCTGCATGCCGCCCCACGCGACGAGCGCGAGTGCGCCCAGCACCAGCGGCAATGCCACCAGATCCCACAGATTCGGGCGCAGCCGCGACGGCCAGGCGATCAGGGGCAAGCCCCAGCGCTGTTCCATGACACCCAGAACAAGGGTTGCGGAAGGCCGCCCTCTCTACACCCGGCCCTTAGCCGCGGCGAGCGGGAAATGCCGCGGCTGACACTGGCGCAAGCGGCGCGAAGCCGCTGATCGGGCAGCACCTGAGGCGGTGCCCAGTATCTAGATCCCGGCGCAGGCCGGGATCCATTTGGCAGCGCGCGCGCACGCCCAATAATAGGTCCCGGCCTGCGCCGGGACCTAGGTCATGCTTCCCTTGTCTGATGTTGACGGGTGCCCGAAAGACCGCATTTTGCGGTCGCACGACGCGGATGCATCGCAAGCTTGACGCTCAGGCTTGACGTGGTGGGCGGCCAATCGGCGATGATGCCGGGGTGGATACGATCGCGACCAATACCGGGCCGGCCGATACCGGCCTGAACCTTCTCGATCTCGACCGGCTGCGCGCCGCGCCGCTCAGCCGCGACCCGTTCGATTTTGTCGTCGCCGAGAACTTTGTGCGGCCGCAATATCTTTCCGCCGCGGTTGCCGATTTCCCGCCGCTCGGCAAGCACGGCAGTTTCCCCCTCGACGGTCAGCGCTATGGCGCGGTCTTCGGACGGCTTGTCGCCGAATTGGAAGGCGACGATTTGCGCCGCGCCATCGAGGATAAATTTACCCTCGATCTCTCGGGTCGCCCGACGATGATCACATTGCGCGGCTACAGCGACGGCAAGGACGGCAGCATCCACACCGATTCCGCGACAAAGCTGATCACGCTGCTCCTCTACATGAACCCGGTGTGGGAAGAGGCAGCGGGCCGGCTTCGTCTGTTGCGCCGCGCCGACGATCTCGAAGACTTTGTCGCCGAGATCGCGCCCGTCGCCGGCACGATGGTGGCCTTCCGCCGCGGCGCCAATTCCTTCCACGGGCATCACGCGCATATCGGCGAGCGGCGCTCGATCCAGCTCAACTGGGTCACCGATCCCGGCGTCGTGCGCCGCGAGCTCGCGCGCCACCGCTGGTCCGCCCGGCTCAAATCCCTCAACCCCTTCGCCCGACAAAATTAGGTCCCGGCGCAGGCCGGGACCCATTCTTCCGCGAGCGAGTTGCCGCGGGATGCATCCCGGCCTTCGCCGGCCAATCAGTGCCGCGCGGCGGCGAATTCGGCCTTCGCGAGCGCGCGCTGCAACGAGAGGCGCTGTTGCACGCTGAGGAGATGGCGGGCGCGCGGCACGAGCAATTGCCCCTTTGGCGCGATCGCCAGATGCCCGCCCGCGACGAGCCGGCGGAACTCCAACAGGAGCCGGTCGAGCCCGCCGCCGTTCAAGGTCCAATTGCGCACCGGCCCGCTGTCGAGATGGAAAAAGCCGGAGCGCGGGTACCAGCCGACGCCGCCGCGCGTCATCGCGCGCGCCGCCTGCATCGCGTCTTCGTTGCGGCTGTCGAGCCGCACATCGAGCGCGCGGCCGTAAATGTGCTGGCTGTTGTCGGCGACGCCAAACATCGTCTTCGCCAGCATGGCGTTGGTCTCGCGCGTGCGGTAGGCCGACAGGATTGTCGCTTTTGTCGCGCCGACCGCATCCATGACGCCGGCGAGAAAATCGAGGACGCCGACATCGATCGCGATGGTCTCGCCGGAGTGATGGTCGCGCAGGAATACCGACAATTCGGCCATCGCCTCCTTGATCGGCCCGGTATCGTCGCGG
>JBKOVT010000196.1:0-11359 GCA_046724035.1 Pseudomonadota bacterium
CCGTCTCGCACGCGACTACTTCCCGCAGGTCAAGGAATTCTTCTTTGACGACGACACCTTCACCGACGACCGGCCGCGGGCCGAGGCGATCGCAAAGGAGCTCGGCAAGCTGGGCGTCACCTGGTCGTGCAACGCCAAAGCGAACGTGCCGCGCGCGATGCTCGAAGTCTTGCGCGACAACGGCCTGCGCCTCTTGCTCGTCGGGTACGAGACCGGCAACCAGCAGATCCTGAACAACATCAAGAAGGGGATGCGGGTCGATATTGCGCGCCGC
Organism: Pseudomonadota bacterium; assembly: GCA_046724035.1. GTDB lineage: Bacteria > Pseudomonadota > Alphaproteobacteria > ATCC43930 > CGMCC-115725 > DATARH01. Next base: position 275 of record JBKOVT010000196.1, read on the forward strand.
TTCACAAAGGACTGCCACGAGCTCGGGATCACGATTCACGGCACGTTCATTCTCGGCCTGCCCGGCGAGACGAAGGAGACGATCGAGGAGACGATCCAGTTCGCCGCCGAAATCAACCCGCACACGATCCAGGTATCGCTCGCCGCGCCCTATCCGGGCACCTATCTGCACCGCCAAGCGGTCGAGAACGGTTGGCTCGACGAGAGCCATGCCGAACTGGTGGACGAGCGCGGCGTGCAGATTGCGCCATTGCACTACCCGCATCTCGGCCATACGGAGATCTTCCAGTCGGTCGAGAAGTTTTACCGACGCTTCTATTTCCGTCGGCGCAAGATCGCCTCTCTGTTGGGCGAGATGCTGAAGAGCCCCGAGATGATGCGGCGGCGTGTGCGCGAAGGGGCTGAGTTCTTCCAGTTCCTGCGCGAGCGGGAGATGGCGAGCTGAAGCTGCCGCCACGGCGGCTGATCGTCACGGCCGACGATTTCGGCCGCGACATCGCTGTCAACGAGGCGGTCGAGCAGGCGCATCGCCACGGCATTCTGTCGAGCGCCAGCCTGATGGTCGGCGCGCCGGCCGCGGCGGATGCTGTCGCGCGGGCGCGCCGCCTCGGCGAGCTGCGCGTCGGCTTGCACATTGTGCTGATTGACGGCGTGCCGGTGTTGCCGCCGAATCAGCTCGGGAGTCTCGTGCGCCGCGACGGACGGTTCGACGAGGATCCCTTGCGCGCCGGCTTGCGCTTTTTCTTCCGGCCCGGCGCGCGGCGCTGGCTCGCCGCCGAGATCCGCGCCCAATTCGAGGCGTTCCGCGCCACCGGGCTTGCCCTCGATCACGTCAACGCGCACAAGCATATGCATCTGCACCCGACCGTGGCGCGGCTCATCGGCGAAATCGGTCGGGATTACGGCATGCGCGCGATGCGTTTACCGGCGGAGCCGCGTCCACCCCTGCGCCGCGCCTTTCCCGGCGAGCGTCTGCGATCGCCGCCGCCCGGCTTTGCGGTCGCGGCGTTACGGTGGCGGCTGCGCCGCGCCCGGATCGCTTGCAACGACCATGTTTTCGGCATCGCGTGGAGCGGGGCGATGACCGAGGATCGGATCCTTGCCCTCCTGTCGCATCTGCCCGAGGGCATCAGCGAGATCTATTTCCATCCGGCGGCGGAAATGACGCCGGTGTTGCGGGAGGCGATGCCCGGCTATCGCCCGACAGAGGAGCTGGCCGCGCTCGTCAGCCCGCGCGTGAGGCACCGCATAAACGAGCTTGGCATCCGCTGCATCGGATTTTCTGACCTTGTAGCGCGTTAACCTGCGGCCTCGCGGTGTTCCTCAACCGCAGGAACGCGCGCGGGTCCGAGCAATGCCGGCAGCACGATAAAAGTGCAGAACAAGGTGCAGACGAGTGAGATCGTCAGCAAGGTGCCCATCTCCGCGGTGCCGGGGTCGTTTGATAGGCCGAGGCTGCCGAACGCCGACAAGGTCGTCAGCGCGCTGAACAGCACGGCCCGGGCAGTGCTCGACTGCAGATGGTAGATCTGCCCGGCGCGCCAGTTCATGACGAAATAGATGTCGAACGCGACGCCGATGCCCAAGAGCAAGGGCAAGGCGATGATGTTGGCGTAATTGAGCGGCATGCCAATGAGAACGGTGACCGCCAGCGTCAACAGTGCTGCCAAGAGGAGCGGGCCCAGCACCATCATCACTTCGCGCAGTCGCCGCAGCACGGCGCACAAGAGAATCGTGATCGCCGCGACTCCGACCACCCCGGCATCGACGAAAGCGCGGCTGATCAGGCGGCCGGCTTCCTGGATCGTCACGGGCGTACCCGTCGCGGCGGGCGCGACGCTGTGCACGGCGGCGACAAAACGCTCCAGCACCCGGTTGTCCCGCGCATCGCCCTTCGGGAAGACCTCGATGCGGGCTCGGCCATCGGCCGCAATCCAGCCGGCGCGCAATTCCGGCGGCAGGCTCTGCAACGTCAGCGCCTTTGCTTGGGTCATCTCCCGCAGGCCGTCGAGCCGGCGCAACAGTCCGGCGAGCAGCGCGGCGCGCAGAGGCGCGACAATGCCGGTGCCGCGCGCTGCCGCGCCGTGTAGCGCCGTCCCGAGCCGCGCCGCGGGGCTCCCCGGCTTGCCGATCTTTTCCATAGCGTCGCCACAAGCCGACATCGCCTTCAGCACCGCCTCGTCGCTCGGCGGTGGCAGCGGTTGCGGGTCGTTCAAGCTGGGACCCAGCAAGAGCGCTAGATCCTCGATAATCGGTAATTTCTTGTCCTGCTCCACGGGGATAAAGCTCGCCGCGGTAACGACCTGCGCGACCTCTGGTAATTCGCTGACCCGTTCGGCAAGGGCTTTCGCGTCATCCAATGACGGCGCAAGGATCTCCGCCGTGTAGGGCGTCGTCATCGGGTCTTTCATCAGATCGCGCGCGGTCGAGACCGATTCCGTATTTGGGTTCTTCAGGTTCAGTGGATCGAAATCGAACGCGATCTGCGGCAACAAGGCGATGCTGACGGCGGCGAGCAGCGCGGCGCCGCCGATGACCCATTGCCGTCGCTCAATCAGCCAGCGGTCAAGCGGTGCGGCGCGACGAAACCCTATCGCTTCCGGCTCGCCGCGCGGCCGCACAATGGTCAGCAGGGCCGGCAAGAGCAGAAAATTCAGCGCAATCGCGATCAGCATGCCGCCACCAGCGATCCAGCCCAATGCCTGAATGCCGGTGTAGCGGGTCGGCACAAACGAGAGAAACCCGATCGCCGTCGCGCCGGCCGCCAGCACCAGCGACGGCCCTATCGTCAGGGCCGTGCCGCGCAATGCAGCCGGAAAAGTGCCGAGGCGATGGCGCTGATCGCGGTAGCGGACGCTGAACTGGATCGAGAAATCGACGGCAAGGCCGATGAATAAGACCCCGAATGCGATCGAGATCAGATTGAGCGAACCGATTGCCAGGGCGGCGAACCCGGCGGTCAGCATAAAGCCGGCGGCGAGAGTCACGATGATCGCGCCGACGAGCTTCACCGAGCGCAGCGCGATGAACAGGATCGCGCAGACCATCACGACCGACAGCACGGTCGAGCGCAGCGCCCCCTCTCGCAATGTCGCGAACTGCTCATCGTCGAGCGCGACCGGTCCAGTCAGGCGCAGGTGCACCCCGCTTTCAGAGCTGAAGCCGAGATCGGAGGCGAGGCGGCGGATCTCGGTGCGCGCCGTCGCGCCGGGTTCCAGGCCGGAGAAGTCGAGCACCGGCCGCGTCATGACAAAACGGCGCAGATCGCGCGCGTTGGGCTTCCGCCCGGTCATCATCTCCGTCCAGGAGAGGCTCGCCCGTTTACGGTCGATGATGCGCTGCACGACATTGCCGATCATCGTCAGCGTCGGGTCGAGTTGCGCCACCTTCTCGGTGTCTGCGCCGGCACCCGAGACGAAGGTCGCGAGCGCGTCGAATAGGCCTCGGAGGCTTGGGTCATGCGCCAGGCTGCCGATCAAAGGCTGCGCCGCGATTAGCTGCTGGGCGACCTTGTCCAGCTCCTCGGGCGACAGATACAGCAGGCCGTTGCGGTCGAAGAAACGGCCGCCATCGGGCTGTCGGACATGCGTGAAGAGCTGCGGCTCGGCTCGCATCTTATCGGCCAGCTCCCCCGCGGCCTGTTCCGCAAGATCGGGGGTGCGAGCATCGATGACGGCGACAAGGAGGTTGTTGTTCTGAGGAAAGGCCTCGTCGAGCGCCCGTTCGTTTTGCCGCCACGCGACATTGCTCGGCAGCATGCGCTCTATGTCGGTATCGACCGCGAGATGGCCGGCCGAATAGACCGCCGCCGCCGCGGCGAGCACCAGGCACGCGATCATGACCAGCACTGCGTTGCGGCGGGCGAATTCGACGATGCGGGCGACGCTGGCGGCGATCACGCGGTTCCTCGATACATCTACTTTGACGAAAATATTGTCGGGGTGATGAACAAATTGCCGCGAAAAATCCGGCGTGCAGTCACAAAGTGGACACGGTTGAGGGCGAGGCTGCGTACAATCGTGCAGGTAAGGAGGGGATCATGGACGGGCGCTTCGACTGCTGCCGTTATGAGCCGAGCCTCGACGAGCTGCTCGCCGACGACGTCATGGCCCCGGTATTGCGCAGCGCCGGGTTCGATACGCAAGCCTTTCGCGACATGATAGCGGAAACCGCACGGCGCCTTGATCGCCGCGCCGCTCGCGAGCCGGAGAAGGGCGGAGGCTGACTCATTCGGCCGCCGCGGTCCATTCCGGGAATTCGAGCCGGACGTTGAGACCCGGCCGATTGTCGGCCAAGGCCACGGTCGCATTGTGCCGGTGAGCGACGGCGCGCACCAGGCTCAAGCCCAGCCCGTTGCCGGGCGTGCTGCGGCTCGGCTCCAAGCGGACAAAACGATCAAACACCGTCTCTCGGTCGCGCTCCGGGATCCCTGGGCCGCGGTCGCTGACCTCGAGGACGGCGCGGCCGCCCTCGCGCGACACGGCGACGGTGATCTCGCTCGCTCCAGACGGGCTGGTGCCGTATTTGAGTGCATTATCGAGCAGATTGGCCAAGGCTTGCGGCAACAAATGCCGGTCACCGCGGATAAGGACGCCCGGGGCGCAGTTGAGCCGCATCGCAAAGCCCTTCTCCTCGGCAACCGGCTCGTACAGCTCTGCCACCGCGGCGGCAAGCTCGCCTAGATCGAGCCGCTCGGCGGTCTCGGAACCGGCGCCGGCTTCCGCCTCGGCGATCGAGAGCAGGGCGTTGAATGTCGCCAGCATCCGGTCGGCCTCGCCGATCGCGGCGCGAATCGCCTCGATCTGGGCTGCCGTATTTCCGGGCGCGAGGAGTGCCAGTTCGAGACGGGCGCGCAGCCGAGCGAGCGGTGTCTTCAAATCATGCGCGACATTGTCGGTGACCTCGCGCATGCCGGCCATCAGCCGCTCGATCTGATCGAGCATGCTGTTGAGGTTAGCGGCGAGCTGGTCGAATTCGTCGGCGGTGCCGAGACGCGGTACCCGGTCCGACAGATTGCCGGCGATGACCCGCTCCGCGGTGCGGTTCACCTCCTCGACGCGGCGGAGCATGTTGCGGCTCATGACGGTGCCGCCGACGAGCCCGACGGCCAGCGCAAGCAGCCCCGACCAGATCAGGGTCGTCTTGACCCGGTCCCGAAAAGCCGCGGCATCGCCGATGTCGCGGCCGACAAGCAGTCGGTACCCGTCGGGGATGACGAACAGCTTGGCCCGCGCGGGGTGCGATTCCTCGTCGCGCTTCCCCGGCACCTCGATCTGGAACGACAGCGATCCGGCGCTGGCCGAGGCGCCGGCTGGCCAACCGCTGATATTCCCGGCGAGTGGCCGTCCCTCCGCCGTGGCGACCAGATAGAGCATGCCGTCACCGCGGTCGCCGGCGCTTCGGGCTGCCACGATCTGCACGAGGCCGCTCAGGCCACGTTGCGCGTACTGCTCGGCAAGGCCGCTGATCTCGGCATCGAGCGTCGTCTCGGTTTGTCGCTCGACGAAATCGGCGCTCGTCCAGTAGACAAAGAACAGGACGCCCAAGACCGACAGCACGAAGACAGCGAAATAAAGGCCAGCCAGGCGAAAGGCGTGCGTACGCACGAGCCGCTGGGCGCGGTGCAGCAGGGCGGTGACGGACGGCCAGGGGCGCGCCGCCGGGAGGCGCAGCTTTTCGGCGATTGTCACGGGTGCGGCATGCAGCAAAAGAAGGGTTCGGCGCCACAGATATGGCCCGAATGTCGGCTCCTTGCAAAGCGTGTCGCTGGTGTAGTCGTCGTTAATCCCCGGCGCGCAGGCAATAACCGGCCCCGCGTACGGTGTGCAGCAGCGGGCGCTCGAACTGCTTGTCGATCTTTTGCCGCAGCCGGCTGACATGCACGTCGATGACGTTGGTCTGCGGGTCGAAATGGTAGTCCCAAACATTTTCCAGCAGCATCGTGCGGGTCACGACATGACCGGCGTTGCGCATCAGGTATTCCAGGAGCTGAAACTCGCGCGGCAGGAGTTCGATGACCTTGTCGCCGCGTTTCACCGTCCGAGTCAGCAAATCAAGCTCTAGATCGGCGACCCGAAGGCGGGTCTCCCCGGGGGCTTGCGCGCCGCGCCGCAGCAGCGCCTCGATGCGCGCCAGCAATTCGCTGAACGCGAAAGGCTTTACGAGATAATCGTCGCCGCCGGATCGCAGGCCCTTGACGCGGTCATCGACGCTGCCGAGCGCGGAGAGGATCAATGCCGGGGTGCGGATCTGCGCCGCCCGCAGCGCTCCGAGGATCGATAACCCGTCCATGCCAGGGAGCATGCGGTCGAGCACGATTGCGTCATAGCTGCCGGAGGTGGCAAAAAACAGTCCCTCGCGGCCTTCACCCGAATGATCGACGGTGTAGCCGCTTTCGCTGAGGCCCTTCACCAGATAGGCCGCCGTTTCGCGATCGTCTTCGATGACGAGGAGCTTCATTGGGTGTTGCTGACCGGGGCGAAACCGGTTTCAATACGGGGCAATTGGACCAGTTCGTTAACGCTTTCCTAACAGCCGGCCAACGAATCTCATAGAAGGCGCGCGTTCCGTTTGGAACCCCCGATAGCGTCTCGCGTTCGCCGGCAGCACATTCGACGGGTTCCCCCTTCGGTAGCTGGGAGCGGCCGGTGCCAAGCAACGAATTTGAAGTGGTGGCCCGAACGAGCGCAAGCAAGCCGACGACCATCCTGATCGTCGAGGACGAAGCGCTTGTCGCGAGCTACATCGAAGAGGTGCTGGCGGAATCCGGGTTCCGCGTCGCGGGGGTGGCTGCCTCCGGGCCCGAGGCCCTGTCGCTCGCCGAGGAGACCCAACCGCGGCTCGCGTTGGTGGACATTCGCCTGACCGGCCCGATCGACGGTATCGAGCTGGCCTGCGTGCTGCGCCAAAAATTCGGGATCCCCGCAATCTTTCTGTCCGGCCTGGCGGATGACGAGACGACCCGCCGCGCCGCCATAGCCGAGCCGCTCGGCTTTTTGCGGAAGCCGTTCCGCCCTAGCCAGGTCTTCAACGCGATCGAGCGCGCGCTGAGCCAAGCAGGCTCGTAGAGCCGAATTTCCTTCCCGCCCTGGTCCCGCGTCCGCGCGGCGGAATGCCACAGGCGCCCTGCTCCTCCTGACCGCAAACGATTTCGCCTTGACCCGGCTCGCCTCAGCGACGATCTATTGAGTACCAATCCAGTCCCAATTGGCTATACCCGGGGACCGGAGGAGCGAGCCAAGCCCGACCGATGATCATTCTGAGCAAGCTGGCCGATTACGGCGTCATTGTCGCAACCCATCTGGCGACCCACCCGGAGCGTCAGGAGAATGCCACCGCGGTCGCAATGGCGACCCGGCTGCCGCAAGCGACCGTCGCCAAATTGCTAAAGGCGCTGGCCCATGCCGGGCTGGTGTCCGCGACCCGCGGCGCCGCCGGCGGCTATCGGCTGGCGAGGCCGGCGGGCGCGATCTCGGTCGCCGAGGTCGTCGCGGCGATCGACGGCGATATCGGCATGACGCAGTGCTCGGTGCATGTCGAGGATTGCGAGCGCACCACCTACTGCCCGACCCGGCCGCACTGGGCGGCGATCAACCGGGCGGTGGGCGCCGCTCTGGCGGCGGTCACGCTCAACGACATGATCTCGCCTTTCGCATTTCTGGCGGCGGCCGCGCCGCAGCGCGATAGCGCCCCCCAAACCGCCCGCACCTGAGTCCCAGAGCTGAATCGCAAATGAGCGCCTCTCTCGAAACCCAACAGACGATCCGGGAGCTCTCGCAAGAGGGCTACAAATACGGGTTCGTCAGCGACATCGAAACCGATACGGCGCCCCCGGGCCTCAACGAGGAGACGGTGCGCTTTATCTCGGCCAAGAAGGCGGAGCCGGAATGGCTCCTCGAATGGCGCCTCGCCGCGTTCCGCGCCTGGCGCGAGATGACGACGCCGGAATGGGCCAAGGTCGAGTTCCCGCCGATCGATTACCAGGCCGCCAGCTATTACGCGGCGCCCAGGCAGCAGGCCGCGCCGAAATCATTGGACGAGGTCGATCCGGAGCTGCTGCGCACCTATGAGAAGCTCGGCGTACCGCTGCGCGAGCGCGAGATCCTGGCCGGGGTCGCGGTCGATGCGGTGTTCGATAGTGTCTCGGTCGCGACGACCTTCAAGGGGCAGCTCGCCGAGCTCGGCATTATCTTCTGCTCGTTCGGCGAGGCAGTGAAGGAACACCCCGAGCTGGTGAAGAAATATCTCGGCACTGTCGTGCCCCAGAACGACAATTTCTATGCGGCGCTGAATTCCGCCGTGTTCAGCGACGGCTCCTTTGCCTACATCCCGCCGGGCGTCCGTTGTCCGATGGAGCTGTCGACGTATTTCCGCATCAATGCGCGCAATAGCGGCCAGTTCGAGCGCACCCTGCTGATTGCCGACAAGGGCGCCTATGTCAGCTATCTCGAAGGCTGCACCGCGCCGCAGCGCGACGAGAACCAGTTGCACGCGGCCGTCGTCGAGCTGATCGCGCATGAGGACGCGCAGATCAAATACTCGACCGTGCAGAACTGGTACCCGGGCGACGCCGAGGGCAAGGGCGGCATCTACAATTTCGTGACAAAGCGCGGCGCCTGCCGCGGTGCGCGCGCCAAGATCTCGTGGACTCAGGTCGAAACCGGCTCGGCGATCACCTGGAAATATCCGAGCTGCATCCTCGAAGGCGACGACTCGGTCGGCGAATTCTATTCGGTCGCGATCACCAACAATCGCCAACAGGCCGACACCGGCACCAAGATGATCCATATCGGGCGCAACACAAGCTCGACGATCATCTCGAAGGGCATTTCTGCCGGTCGGGGCCAGAACACCTATCGCGGGCTCGTTCGGGTGCAGCCCAGAGCGCAGGGCGCCCGCAACTACACGCAATGCGACTCGCTGCTGATTGGCGACCGCTGCGGCGCGCACACCGTGCCTTATATCGAGGTGCGCAATCCGTCGGCCAAGGTGGAACACGAGGCGACGACATCGAAGATCAGTGAGGACCAGCTGTTTTATTGCCGCCAGCGCGGCCTCTCCGATGAGGATGCGTTGTCATTGATCGTCAACGGGTTCTGCAAGGAAGTATTGAAGGAGCTGCCGATGGAGTTCGCTGTCGAGGCGCAGAAATTGCTCGCGGTGAGCCTCGAAGGCAGTGTCGGCTGATGATGCTCGAAATCAAAAACCTGCATGCGCGGCTCGCGGATGGCCGCGAGATCCTGAAAGGGGTCGATCTGTCGGTCGGCGATGGCGAGGTGCACGCGATCATGGGGCCGAACGGCTCCGGCAAATCGACGCTCGCCGCGGTGCTCGCCGGTCGCGACGGCTACGAAGTGACCGAAGGCAGCGTCACCTATCGCGGCCGCGATCTCTTTGCGATGACGGCCGACGAGCGGGCGCGTGAAGGCGTATTTCTGGCTTTCCAGTACCCGGTCGAAATCCCGGGCGTAAACAACATGTATTTCCTGCGCGCCGCCTTGAACGCACAGCGCCGGCATCGCGGTGAGCCCGAGCTCGATGCCGGGCAGTTCCTGCGCGTCGTGCGCCAGAAGCTGAAACTGCTCGATATCGCCGACGATCTGCTGCAGCGCGCCGTCAATGTCGGCTTCTCGGGCGGCGAGAAAAAACGCAACGAAGTCTTTCAGATGGCGGTGTTGGAACCGCGTCTCGCGATCCTCGACGAGACCGATAGCGGCCTCGATATCGACGCGCTCAGGGTCGTCGCGCGCGGCGTCAACGGGCTGCGCACGCCGGATCGTTCGATCGTTTTGATCACGCATTACAAGCGGCTCCTCGACTACATCGAGCCTGACCATGTGCATGTGCTGCAGGACGGCCGCATCGTGCAATCGGGCGGCAAGGAATTGGCCGCCGAGCTGGAGCGGCGCGGCTACGGCACGTTTGCCGAGCAGCCGGAGGTCGCGGCGTCGGCATGAGCGCGGTCCTCGATTTTACGGTAAAGCCCGAGGCGCGCCCTTATCTCGAGGCGTTTGGGCGGACGAATAGCGGTGAGCCCGAATGGCTCAGCCGCGAACGGCAGCGGGCGCTGAGCCGGTTTGCGGAATTGGGTTTTCCGAGCCGCAGAGGCGAAAATTGGCGCTATCTCGATCTGCAGCGGCTGCAACGCGAGCCGCTGCTCCCGGGCAAGCCACGCCGCGACGCGCAGGTGCCGGCGGAATTGCAGATGGACGGCGCCTGTGCCCGGCTGATCCTGATCGACGGACATTGCCACGGCGCAGTTTTTCGTGATCTTCCGCAAGGCGTTTGGCTCGCCTCGATGCGGCAGGCGATCGAGGAACGGCACGATCTGGCCCGCGCGGCATCGTGCGGCGAGGTTGATGCCGAGCACCCGTTCGATGCGCTTAATGCGGCGTATTTCGCCGACGGTTTTGTGCTGGATATCGCGCCGGGCGTGGTGCTGAGCCAGCCGCTTCAGATCATTCATTTCGCATCGGCCTCCGGGGCGGTACACACGCGCAATGTCATTCGGCTCGGCGAGGGCAGCCGCGCGACCATTCTCGAAACCTATGCCGGCGAAGGCCGGTATTGGCGCAATGACGTCGCCGCCGTGCGGCTCGGCGCTCGCGCCGAGCTCACGCGCGCCGTGCTGGTCGAAGAGGCGGGCGAAGCGGTGCATCTGGCAGAACTCGATGCGACGCTCGGGACCGAGGCGCGCTTCAGCGGCTTTGCGCTGCTCATCGGCGGCGGCACGGTGCGGCACGAGGCGAGCGTCAGGATGACAGGGGAGGGCGCGCAATGCCGGCTCGACGGCGCTTTCGTCGTCGGGGGCAACGAAGAAGCCAACATCGTCACGAATGTCGATCACCAGGTGCCGCACGGCGAGACGCGCGAGATGATCAAGGGCGTCGCGGCCGGACGCGCGCACGGCGCCTTCCAGGGCAAGATCATCGTGCGCGAGCACGCGCAGAAGGTCGATGCGCATCAGCTGAGCCGCAACCTGATCCTCGGGCCGCGTGCGGTTATCGACACAAAGCCCGAGCTCGAAATCTACGCCGACGACGTCAAATGCAGTCACGGCGCCAGCGTCGGCGAGCTCGACGAGACG
>JBKOVT010000147.1:0-4133 GCA_046724035.1 Pseudomonadota bacterium
TACGCGACCGTTAAAGGGGAATTCGACCAGCTGCAGTACTGGTTCAAGGTCTTAAATCGCCAGTACGGGCAATGGACGAATAACACTGCGGCCGATTATGGGCAGTTCGATCCCTACGTGGCGCTCGTCCACGGCCCCGACTTCCTGAACGCACCATACGCTTATGCCTATTCGGTCGACGACGCGGTCGGCAACATGCAGACGGACGGCACGGGACTGTATATCGCGGTCGGCGGGATCGGCGTCCCGCCAAACAACCTGCCGAACCCGGATCATGTGACGCCTGAGGTCCAATTCACGTTCGGCTACGCCACAACGATTGCGCCAAACAACCCATTTGCCGGCCTCACGATGACGATGGACAAATACGGCCGCTGTATCCCGGGGCCTAACACTGTGTCGAACCCGACTTTCACCACGTTTGTCGTTCCGGATGGACTAGAACCCCCCATCCCACACACGCCAGACCAGCCGATACCGGCGAACAGCGTCCGGAACTGCCAGGTCACGTTGGCAGATAATCTGAACCGGTCCTATACGTTCAAGCTCAAGGGATACCCGTCCGATTTTCTTCGAGCGCCTGTGGACCAAAGGGGTTGGCCAGATCAGGCCACAAGAACTGCCGAGAATTCGAAGTTCATCGACTGCTCCGGCAATGCGGACCCGGATATTTTAAACTACTGTCAGCAGATATTTACGTACCAGGAGAAAGACAAAAACAATCCGCATTTGCCCACGGTCTATCATGTCTCATTGGGGGCGCCGCCAGCCTGCAACCTGAATAGACAGCCCTGCTGCGCTAAGCGCCCACAGGACCCGGTCTGCACAAAGCAATGAACCGGCGTTCCTCGCGGCCGCGAGCTGTTGGCCGCGAGGGACAGATGCCGTGGGCGTAGGCGTGGAGCAGGAGCGCCATCGTTGTTGTCGGAGATAGTTGCGGCTGGCGGCTTGCGCTGAGCGGCCGCAACCGCTTCGCCAGCAACGTTTCGATCCAACGGCACGGTCCGGCGCCTCCTTGCATGCGTTTGCTTTAAGAAAACTGAGTCCTGCTCCAACCGGTTTGGGAGCGCGTGACCGAGATCATATGATCGGCCACCATATGCTCGATGGCGAGATGACCGACAACGATCCCTTTCTCTGGCTTGAGGACATCGAAGGCCCGCAGGCGCTCGCCTGGGTGCGCGAGCAGAACGCGCGCAGCCTCGCCTTGCTCGAAAGCGATCCGCGCTACCCCGTATTCCTCGCCGAGGCGCGCGCCGTCATCACCGCGCCCGACCGCATTCCTTATCCGAGCTTTCTCGGCGACCGCCTGGTCAATTTCTGGCAAGACGAGGCGCGTATTCGCGGCCTCTGGCGAGCGACGACGCTCGATTCGTTTCGCTCCCCGGAGCCGCGGTGGGAGACATTGCTCGACATCGATGCGCTCGCCGCCGCCGAAGGACGCAATTGGGTGTTTCACGGCGTCATGTTGTTGCCGCCGGATTATCGCCGCTGTCTCGTCGCGCTGTCCGACGGCGGCAAGGATGCTTCGGAGCTGCGAGAGTTCGATCTCGCTTCGCTGCACTTTGTCGCGAACGGCTTTGCGCTGCCGGAAGCAAAACAGAGCGCCGTGTGGCTGGATGATGACACCTTGCTTGTCGCGCGCGATTGGGGCCCCGGCACGCTGACGGCGTCGGGCTATCCGTTCATCGTGAAGAAACTCGGCCGCGGCGTGCCGCTCGTCGATGCCGAGCAGATCTTCGCCGGGAGCCCCAGCGATGTCAGCGTCAGCGCCAATGTGTTGCGCGACCCCGACGGCACGCTCCGCGGCGTCGGCATCAATCGCCAGGTCAACTTCTTCGACAGTGAGCGCTATCTCTTGAGCGATCACGGTCCGGTGCGCCTGCCGGTGCCGCCGCGCTCGAGCTTCCGCGCCTTTGTCGCGGGCCAGCTGGTCTTCTCGCTGGAACAGGATTGGGGCGAGTTTCCGAGCGGCGCCCTCGTCTCGCTCGATCTCGATGCCTGCCTGCGCGATCCTGACAGCGTCACGCCGGTGCTGATCGTCGCGCCCGGGCCGCGCGAGGCGATCGAGGACGCCGCCGCGACCCGCAACCGTCTGCTCGTGACGATCTATCGCAATGTGCAAGGCGCGGCTGTCTCCTATCGCTTCGAGAACGCCTGGCAGGCAAGCCCGGTCAACCTCCCGCAACAGACTTCCATGCACATCGCCGCTACCAGCAATCGGCACGATCGCGCGTTTTTCGATGTCGCCGGCTTTCTCGATCCGAACACGCTCTGGCTCGTCGAGCCGGAGGCGGGGAGGGCGGCGCCTATCAAGGCGCAGCCCGCGCGTTTCGACGCGTCCGATCTTGTCGTCGAGCAGTTCGAGGCGGCATCGGCTGACAGCACGGCGATCCCCTATTTTGTCGTGCGGCCGAAATCGCTCCGCCTCGACGGCTCGGCCCCGAGCTTGCTCTACGGCTATGGCGGGTTTCAGGTGTCCCTGACCCCTTCCTATCTCGGCGCCACCGGCAAGCTGTGGCTCGAGAAGGGCGGCATTTATGTCGTCGCCAATATCCGAGGCGGCGGCGAGTTCGGCCCGGCCTGGCATGATGCCGCACTGAAATCCGGGCGCCGCCACGCTTTCGCGGATTTTATCGCCGTCGCCGAGGATCTGACCCGCCGCGGCATCACGAGCCCGCGCCGGCTCGGCATCATGGGCGGCTCCAATGGCGGCCTCCTGATGGGCGTCATGCTGACGCAGCGCCCGGATCTGTTCCGCGCGGTCGTCATCCAGGTGCCGCTCCTCGACATGCTGCGCTATCACAAACTGCTCGCCGGCGCGTCGTGGATCGCCGAATACGGCGACCCGGAAATCCCTAACGAGGCCGCGTTTCTGCGCGCGATCTCGCCTTACCACAATGTGAAACCCGGGCCCGCCTACCCCGAGCCCTTCTTCGTGACCTCGACAAAGGACGACCGCGTCCATCCCGGCCATGCCCGCAAGATGGCGGCCCGCCTGCAGGCGATGGGGCTGCCGTTTCTCTATTACGAGAATGTCGATGGCGGCCATTCCGCCGCCGCCAATCTCGAGGAGCGGGCCCGCCGCACCGCCCTCGAATTCACCTATCTCGCCCGCAAGCTGATGGATTAGCCCGCCAGACACCGGGGAGGTGGTTCAAATCGGGCCGAAGCTGGTCTAGTGTAGCCTCAGATTCCTGAACATCGTTCACGCCCCGGAGGGACGAGGTCATGATCACCAAATTCGCCACGGTTTATGCCGGCCATATCGACTTCCCCGATCACGGCCAGAATGCGACCCCGGCCAATGAGCGGCGTTTCGACAACGACCAGCTGGCAAGCGTCTATGACAAGCTCGAAGCGATCGCCAAACAGATGGACCGCTTTGGCTTCGACACGCTGTGGCTTGCAGAGCACCATTTCCAGCATGAAGGCTACGAAGCTCTGCCGAATATCCTGATGTGCGCGGTGCATCTCGCGCATGTCACCAAGCAGTTGAAGATCGGCTGCGGCTTCAACATCACCCCGATGTGGCACCCGCTGCGTCTCGCCGAGGATTTCGCGACCGCCGACATCCTGACCAAAGGCCGCACCGTATTCGGCGTCGGCCGCGGCTATCACAGCCGCGAGGTTGAGACCTTTGGCGCGCCGATCATCGATCAGAACGCCAACCGCGAGCTGTTCGAGGAGCAGGTCGAGATCCTCTTCAAGGCATTTAACAACGAGAGCTTCTCGCACCACGGCAAGCACTACACCTTGCCGCCGGAAGTGCCGTATCGCGGTTATCAGCTCAAGGAATTGACCCTCGTGCCGCGCCCGGTCAACCGGCCGGTCGAGTGTTGGCAGCCCGTCGTCAGCGCCAGCCCGCGCGGTCTCGACTTTATGGTCAAGCACAACATCAAGGGCGCGGTCGGCGGCGGTGCCGCGACGATGCAGGCCGGCCCCATCCAGGCCTATAAGGACGCCGCGGCGCGCGCCGGGCGCGATTTGAGGCTCGGCGAAAACCTGATGCTCGGCGTCCACGGCTTGATCGCCAAGACGCGCGAGGAGGCATTGCGTCGGCTGACGCCGATCTACGAGGAACACGTCAAGATGTTCGCGCCGCTCGGCTTCGTGCCGGGGCTGACGCCGGA
>JBKOVT010000017.1:0-11395 GCA_046724035.1 Pseudomonadota bacterium
CCAGAACCTGCTCGGGCATGCGCAGGCCGCCGGCATGGGCATCATCAACATCCGCGTCCTCGCCGGGGGCGCGCTGAGCGGAACCGAGGAGCGGCATCCGCTGGGCTCTCCGCCGCCGGCGCCGATCGGCTCCGGCTCCGAATACCGCCGGGATGTCGAACGCGCCCGCCGCTTCGAGCCCCTCGTGCGCGAAGGCCATACCGACAGCCTCATCGAAGCCTCGCTGCGCTATGTGATCGCGCATCCGGCTGTCTCGACCGTGCTTGTCGGCTACTCGACGATGGACCATCTCGAATATGCGGCCCGCGCCATCGAGAAGGGGCCGCTGTCGCCGGCCGCGCTCGCCCGGATTGCCGAGATCCAGCGCGGCTTTGCCGGCGAGCCGCGATAAGGGTTGTTGAGGATCGAGGTACGGACGATGCGGATAATTCCGACCGGCGAGACGCTTGGCGCCAGTATCGAGAGCCTCGATCTCGCGAAGCCGTTGGGGCCGCGCGACTTCGCGCAGATCCTGCGGGCACTCGGCGAATACAGCGTCTTGCGCTTTCCGGCGCAGCAACTCGACTCGGCGCAATTGAAGGCGTTTGCCGCCCGGTTTGGCTCGCTGGAGATCAATGTCGCCGGCACGTTTCAGGAGCCGGGCCATCCCGAGGTCATGATCTTGTCGAACATCGTCGAGAACGGTCGGCCGATCGGCGCGCGCGACGCCGGTCAGGACTGGCACACCGATATGTCGTATAGCGAGACGATTGCGCTGGCGAACGTGCTCTACGCGCTGAAGGTGCCGCGCCGTGACGGCGTCGCGCTCGGCGGCACCGAATTCGCCAACATGCAGGCGGCGTACGAGGAATTGCCGGCGGATTTGAAGACACGGCTCGATGGCATGACCGTCCTGCACGACTTCAACAAATTCTGGGAGATGATGCGCCAGCGTCCCGGCAGCTGGCGCCCGCCCCTGTCGGAGGAGCAGCGCCGCAAGAAGCCGCCAGTGTCGCACCCGATCTTCCTCAAACACCCGATCACCGGCAAAAAGGTGCTCTACGCCAATCCGGGCTATGCGATGCGCATCAACGAATTGCCCGAGCGGGAGAGCGACGACACCCTCGCCTATCTGTTCGAGCATCAATTGCAGCCGCGCTTCCGGTACGTCCACCGCTGGAGCGAGGGCGATCTATTGTTCTGGGACGACATCGCCACATTGCACAACGCGCATGCCGATTACGGTCCGGACGAGCACAGGCTGATCAAACGCTGCCAGGTGATGGCCGACAGGATTTTCGACCCGGCATTTGTGCGCACCGCGCTCGGCGAGCTGGCCGCGGCGTGATGAACCCTCCTCGTCATTCCGGGGCGCTGCGTAGCGGCGAGCCCGTAATCCATTTGCCACGCCGCTGTGTTCATGGATTCCGGGCCCGCCCCCTTCGGGGCCGTCCCGGAATGACGTAGGAAGTCGCTTATGAACCTCGCGGCGCTGCTGTTCGATGTGGCGCGGCGGTTCCCGGAACAGCCGGCGGTCAGCGACGAGCGGCAATCCTGGAATTACCGCGAGCTGGCGCGTCGAATCGCCGGCGTCGCCGGCGGCTTGCGGGCGCGCGGTTTTCAGCCCGGCGAACGCGTCTTGCTGTGCCTCGAAAACTGCGGCGAGTTCTTTGAGTTGCTGTTTGGTTGCTGGGCCGCCGGGCTCTGCGCGGTGCCGGCCAATGCCCGGCTGCATCCGCGCGAGGTCGAATACATCGCCGAGAATTCCGGCGCGCGGCTGCTGATCGCGACACCGGGATTGACCGACGCGCTGGCGCCACTCGCCGGGATGCTCGAGACCCTGGATGGCGTCATCTCGACCCGCACCGCGGCGTACGACGCGCTGGTCACGAACAGCGACCCGGTATTCCCCGAAACTGGCGACGCGACCGACCGAGCCTGGCTGTTCTACACTTCGGGGACGACCGGCCGGCCGAAGGGCGCGGTGCTGACGCATCGCAACCTGCTCTTTATGAGCCAGTGCTATTACGCCGATATCGACCGGCTCGACGAGCGCGACACGCATCTGCTCGCAGCACCGGTGTCGCACGGCGCCGGGCTCTATGCGCTGCCCTTTCTGCTGCAAGGCGCGCATCAGATCGTCTTGCCGCATTTCGAGGTGCCGGCGATCCTCGAGACGATCGCGCGACACCGCCGTGTCTCGTTCTTCGCGGCACCGACGATGCTGACGCGGCTCGTCCACGCCCCCGAGGTGCCCGGCGCCGATCTCGAAAACCTCAGGACCATCGCTTACGGCGGCGGCCCCATGTACGTCGCCGATCTCGAAAAGGCGCTGCAATTGTTCGGGCCGCGGCTCTATCAGCTGTTCGGCCAGGGCGAGTCGCCGATGACGATCACCGGCCTCAACCAGCGTCTGCACGCCGAAAGCGCGCATCCGCGCTGGCATGAGCGGCTCGGCTCCTGCGGCGTCGCGCGCACCGGCGTCTTGGTCAAGGTCGTCGACGAAAACGACCGCGACGTGCCGGCGGGCGAAGTCGGCGAGGTCGTCACAAAAAGCGATTGCGTCATGGAAGGTTATTGGCAAAACCCCGAGGCCAATGCCGAGACATTGCGCGACGGCTGGCTGCATACCGGCGATCTCGGCAGCATGGACGCGGACGGTTTCCTCACATTGCGCGACCGCTCGAAGGACATGATCATTTCCGGCGGCAGCAACATTTATCCGCGCGAGATCGAGGAGGTGTTGCTGCGCCACCCCGATGTCGTCGAAGCGTCGGTCGTCGGGCGGCCGCACCCGGATTGGGGCGAGGAGGTCGTCGCGTTCGTCGTCGCGAAACCGAACGCGGCGGTACCTGAAGCCGCGCTCGACAAGCTCTGCCTCGACCATATCGCGCGCTTCAAGCGGCCGCGCGAATACCGCTTTGTCGAGGCATTGCCGAAAAACAATTACGGCAAGATCCTCAAGACCGAGCTGCGCCGCATGCTCGGCTAACTCGGTGCCTCTGCGAGGACGCCGCGGCGGATCTGGTCGCGCTCGATCGATTCGAAGAGAGCGCGGAAATTGCCTTCACCGAACCCGTCATTGCCCTTGCGCTGGATGATCTCGAAAAAGATCGGGCCGATGACGGTCTCGGTAAAGATCTGCAGCAAGAGCCCCTGGCCCTGCGCCGGCGCGCCGTCGATCAGGATCTGGCCGCGCTGCAAGCGCGCGAGGTCCTCGCCATGGCCGGGCAGGCGCGTCTCGACCGCCTCGTAATAAGTCTCCGGCACCGCCATGAATTTGACTTGATGCCCGCGCAACGCCTCGACCGTGTTGTAGATGTCGGCAGTCGCGAGCGCGATGTGCTGGATGCCCTCGCCGTGATAGGCCTCGAGATATTCGGCGATCTGCGATTTGTCGTCGGCGCTTTCGTTGATCGGAATGCGGATTTTGCCGTCGGGGCTGGTCATCGCCTTCGATTTGAGCCCGGTCAGCTTGCCCTCGATGTCGAAATAGCGGATCTCGCGGAAATTGAAGAGCCGCTCGTAAAACTCGGCCCAGAGCGCCATGCGGCCGCGATGCACGTTGTGGGTCAGGTGGTCGATCGCGGCGAGTCCGACCCCGGCGGGCGCCCGATCGGCGATCAGCGGGTGAAAATCGACATCGTAGATCGTGCGGTCGCCATAGCGGTCGACGAGATAGATGATGCTGCCGCCAATCCCCTCGATCGCCGGGATGTTCAATTCCATCGGCCCGAGCTTGCCGTGCACCGGCTTGGCGCCGAGCTCGATCGCGCGCTCATAAGCCGCGGCGGCGTCCTTGACGCGAAAGGCGATCGCGCAGACCGAAGGGCCGTGTAACCGCGCAAAGGCCTGCGCAAAGCTCTCGGGCTCGGCGTTCAGGATGAAATTGATGTCGCCCTGCTTGTAGAGCGTGACGTTTTTCGAGCGGTGACGCGCCGCCGCGACAAACCCCATCTGCTCGAACAAGGCCGCCAATTGCTGCGGGTCGGGGCCGGTGTATTCGACAAACTCGAACCCGTCCGTCCCCATCGGGTTGTCCCAGAGATCACGTGAGAGATCACGCGGGGCCGGATTGTCGCTCATCGCCGCTCTCCAAAAGGCGCGCTTTCGATGTGGTCAGGCGCAAGGGTGCAACCAAGATCGGCGTCCGTCCCGAACCCCGGTCGAGGGCGCCAGTGTGACTGCATTTGCAGCGGATTTGCAGCCAGCCGCTTTCCTGCACTTCCGTTCCCGGCCGCTCAACCCTTGCTCAGCCTGAAATTGCAGGCCGTTTTCAGGCGACCACGCTTCCTGGCATCGCCCGATCCGCAGCCCGTTTTGCTGCATTTGCAGCGCGCTTTGCAGCAAAAGCCCCCTTCCGCCCGCCGGACCCCTGCGAGCGGATATGGGAACAAATCGAGAACTTTGCAGGAGCCGGGCCGGAGAATAATTCCCCTAATCGGCCGCTGCGGGTTGTTCGAGCGCGGAATCGACCAGCCGGCCGGGGTGGGTGAAGACTTCGAACCCGTCCTGCCGCGCGACCGCAGCCAGCGTGATGCCGGCGGTCTCCGCGACCCGCACCGCCAGCGCGGTCGGCGCAGAGATGGCCACGAGAATCGGCGCGCCGAGAATGGCAGCCTTCTGAACCATCTCGACGGACACCCGGCTGGTCAGCAGGACGGCCCCGCCGGTCGCCGAAATGCCCTCGCGGGCAGCGGCACCGATCAATTTGTCGAGCGCATTGTGGCGACCGACATCCTCGCGCGCCGCAACAATTCCGTCTCCCGGCAACCAGAGCGCCGCAGCATGCAACGCGCCGGTTGCGCGGTTCATCGGCTGCCAGTCGGGAAGCGCCGCCATCGCGTCGAAAATCTCTTCGCGCGAGATGCGTGCGCCGCCGGTGACGAGAGGCGGCCGGCGCATCGCGTCGGCCAGGCTCTCCAATCCGCAGAGACCGCAACCGCTCGGGCCGGCGAGGCGGCGCCGGCGCTCCCAATAGGCTGCCGCCGGCCGGTTCGCCAGGTTCATGCGCAGCATGATCCCGTCCGCGGTCGACACGGTCTCAAGCGTTTCGATGTCGCGCGGCGACCCGATAATTCTCTCGGTCAGCGAAAAGCCGATCGCGAAATCCGTCAGGTCGGCAGGTGTCGCCATCATCACCGCATAGGCGGCGCCTTCGTAGGAAAATGCGACCGCAGTCTCTTCCGGGACGGCCCGGGTGGCACGCGGCGGGGCGAGGCGCGGCCCCGACGCTCGCCGCCGGACGAGCCGAGACGCCTCGCAAAACGGGCGAGGCACCGCGCCGATCTCAAGCGCGGTCATGGCAGCCGGCTGCGATGCCGGCGGACGGCAACAGCGGCACCAAGCGCAACGCCGGCAGCGGCGGCAATGAGCGCCATCTTGACCGGGTCCTGACGCAACCCGCGCAATGCCGCCCGCCCGGCGATTCCGGTGGCGCGCGCGAGGTCGGAGGCTATGTTCGACAACGGGCTGCCGGAGATCATGTCGGAAGGCGCGGAGAACTCTCCGGATACCGCGCCCTCTCGAAGGATCCGGACCGGCACCGATTTCGCGGCCGGCACTTTCGCCCGCTCGGCATGATGCCACAGCGGCACGAGCACATTGCATTCGGGGTAGTAGCCGGCGCAGCAGCCTTCCGGAATATCGTAGGCGATCACGGTGAGGCCGCCGAGGCGGCGATCGATACCGTCATCGGCGGCGGTGACGAGGGTCACCCGATCGCCCTCCTGCAAGCGCAGCCGGTCGATGTCGTTGCGATGCATCAACACGACCATGCGCGTGCCGTGGATGCCGCGGAAGCGGTCGTTGTAGCCATAAATCGTCGTGTTGAACTGGTCGTTGCTGCGCAAGGTGATCAGGCGCAGCACGTCGCGATCGCCGGGCACTGCGTCGGGATCGGTCTCGAGCTGCTTCGGCACGATGAAATTGGCTTTGCCGGTCTTCGTCTTCCACTCGCGGTGTCGCGCGCCCAGCGGTCTGTGAAACCCGCCGGGCTGCCACATCCGCTCGCTCAGATCGTGGAAAATCTCGGGATAGGTCTCGGCAATCGCGGCACGCACCAGCGAGTAGTCGGCGACCCAGGCGTCCCATTGCACCTTTGGATTAGGCGGCAACATCGCCTTTGCGAGGCCCGCAACGATGGCCGGTTCGGACCGAAGGTGTGGGCTCGCCGGCGGCTGCAAGCCGAGCGAGCCGTGGATGCAGGCGGTGCTGTCCTCGATCGACACAGCCTGGGGTCCGCTGGCTTGCTGATCCAACTCGATGCGGCCGAGACAAGGGAGGAGGTAGGCGACCTGGCCGTGGATCAAATGGCTGCGGTTGAGCTTGGTGGCGATTTGAACGGTCAGCCGCAATTTGCGCCAGGCCGGTTCCATCCGGTCGCGATCTGGAATGGCGCGCACGAAATTGCCGCCGAGCCCGATAAAGGCATGCACCTCGCCTTTCAGGAGTTGCTCGCACGCCTCGATCGTGTTGAGCCCCTTGTCGCGCGGCGGCTCGAAACCGAACTGCTTTTGCAGCTTTTCGATCGGCACCAGCTCGGGCTTTTCGGTGATGCCGACCGTACGCTGCCCCTGCACGTTCGAATGGCCGCGCACCGGACAGATCCCGGCTCCGGGTTTGCCGATATTGCCGCGCAACAGCAGAAAGTTGACGAGCATCTGCACGGTCTCGACGCCTTTGCGGTGCTGCGTCAGGCCCATGCCATAGATGCCGATGACCTTTTCCGCCTGGGCGTAGACCGTCGCCGCCGCCTCCAGGGCGCTGCGCGACAGTCCCGACCGCGCTTCCAACTCGGACCAATCATAGCCGCGCACTGCGTCAGCCAAGGCCTCGAAGCCGTGCGTATGCTGCTCGATAAAGGCGCGGTCGAGCACCGGTGGGCCGCCCTGCCGTTTGGCGATGTCGTCCGCCTCGATCAGCGCCTT
Organism: Pseudomonadota bacterium; assembly: GCA_046724035.1. Classification (GTDB taxonomy): domain Bacteria; phylum Pseudomonadota; class Alphaproteobacteria; order ATCC43930; family CGMCC-115725; genus DATARH01. The sequence goes on from JBKOVT010000017.1 coordinate 6,909, forward strand.
GCACAAACCGAGCAATGCCGCGATGTCGCCGCCGGCTTTCACCTGGTGATATTGCGAACTGATTGGGGTCGAGGCGCCGGTCAGCATCTCGGCCGGGCGCTGCGGGTTCAGAAATTCGATCAGCCCGCGTTCCCTTAACGGGTTGAAGGTGACGATCGGAACGCCGCGCTGTCTCGCGTCTTGCAAATCGTGCAGCATGCGCGGGCTATTGCTGCCGACATTCTGTCCGAAAAAGAAAATGCAGTCGGTCTCGGCAAAATCGTCGAGGGTCACCGTGCCGACCGGTACGCCGATGCTCTCGGGCAGCGCCACGGAGGTGCTCTCGTGGCACATGTTGGAGCTGTCGGGGAGATTGTTGGTGCCGTAGAGCCGCGCCAACAGGGCGTACATGTAGGAGGCTTCGAGCGAGGCGCGGCCCGAGGCGTAAAACACGACCGATTTCGGATCGAGCGCCTTCAGCTCCTGGCCAATATCGCGAAACGCATCTTCCCACTCGACGGGCCTGTAGGTGTCGCTCTCCGCGTCCCAGCGCATCGGGCGCGTCAGGCGGCCCAGTTCCTCGAGATCGTGATCGGCCCAGGCTTCGAGTTCTCGCAGCGTGTGCGCGGCGAAGAATTCGTCGGTGACGCGCCGCGTCGTGATCTCCCAGGTCGTGGCCTTGGCGCCCTCTTCGCAGAATTCGAGCGGATGCGGCTCCGCCGGTTTGGCCCAGGCGCAGCTGACGCAGGCAAACCCGTCCGGCTTGTTCTGGCGCAGCAATGCCGGCGGGGCGCTGGCCACGACCCGCTCGCGCAACAGGCTCCGCGCAACCGATTTCGCCGAACCCCAGCCGCCGGCGGGTCTTTCATAGGGGCGCGCCGACGGGCGCTGTCGGCTTTCTCTCTGGTCGACGACCAGGTCGGTTTCCGTCGCCATGACCGCTCTCCCGGCAGTTGCTCCTTTAACGCCGGGTGAACGCCCAAACTCCGTATCGGGGGCGCCGGGGCTGATCTGGACCGTCGATGCCGAGGTCCGGAAGCGAGCGAGGCGGCTACTTACCTCGCCCGCCTGGGCAGCTTCTCCCGCGGTGCGGGAGGCGCTTTGGTCAGGCCGCCTGCTGCACCGGGACCGGCGGCTCGCCCTTCAGCATCAGGCGATAGAGATACCGCTTCTCGTTCATGTCGTAATCGGGGTTGGCCTTGTGCATGACGCTGCGGTTGTCCCACATGACCATGTCGCCGTACTGCCATTGATGGCGGTACTCGTATTTCTTCTGCGTCGCATGCGCCATCAGCTCGGCGACGAGATCGAGCGCCTCGTCGTCCGGCATGCCGACGATGCCCTCGATGCGCACCGGGTTCAGGAACAACGCCTTACGGCCGTTCTCGGGATGGACGCGCACGAGCGGATGAATGCCCGGTGGCGGCAAGGCCTTCTGGCTCTCCTCGTTCAGCGGCTTCAACGGGCGCGGGCTGTATTTGCTCAGATAGACGTGGATCGCCTTCAGCCCGTCGATCTTGCGCTTCATTGCCTCGGAGAGTTCGTCATACGCCAGGTGCATGTTGACGTATTGCGTATCGCCGCCGCGGCTCGGCAGCTCGACCGGGTAGAGGATCGTCGCCTTGGGCGGCGCCGGGTGGTTCGAGTGATCGGTGTGGAAGGTCTCCCCCGGGATCATCCGCCGATCGCCGAGAAATTCCTGGTTGGTGACGTAATACATCTCGGGAAAGCCCGGGATGTGGTGGTCCTTTTTGTCATGTGGCTGCAATTCGCCCCAGAGCTGCACGGCGCGCTTGAAATCAGAGGGCTCATATTTCTGGTCGCGCACGACGAGCACGTGGTGCTCGGCAAAAGCGCGGTTGAGCGTCGCGCGCGTTTCGGCGTCGACCGGCTTTGTCAGGTCGAGGCCGCGCATCTCGGCGCCGGTATGCGGCGTCAGCGGCGTGATCGTGTACGGCATCGCGTGTTCTCCTCGGCGGATGGCGATTTACCGAGAATTTATGCCGCGCGCCGAACTCCGTCCATCGCGCCGAATGCATGCCCGCACCCTAACCCTCCCCCGCAAGCGGGTGAGGGGATATCCTGAAGCATGGCGGATGATGCCGAGCTGATCATCGCGGGCGGCGGGCTCAACGGGATGCTGCTCGCGATCGCCTGCGCCGGCGCGGGGCTCTCGACGATCGTCATCGACCGGCAGGACCCGGCGGCGATGACGACCGACCGGTTCGATGGGCGCACCTCGGCGATCGCCTATGGCTCGCGCCTCGTTTTCGACGGGATCGGGCTGTGGCCGGCCATCGAGAGCGAGGCCGAGCCGATCCGTGAGATCCGGGTCGCCGACGACGACTCGCCCTTGTTCCTGCATTACGACCACCGCGAACTGGGCGGCAGCGCACCGCTCGGCTATATCGTCGAGAACCGGGTGTTGCGCCGCGCGCTGTTCGACCGCGCCGCGATCCTGCCGAGCCTCAAACTGCTCGCGCCGCGCGCGCTCGCCGAGATGCAAGCCAGCGACACCGGTGCGGTCGTCACGCTTCAAGACGGCGCGCGGCTCCGCACGCGGCTCGTCGCGGCTGCCGACGGGCAGAACTCGCCATTGCGCCGCGCCGCCGGCATCGGCACCGTCGAATGGCGCTACCGCCAGACCGGCATCGTCACGACCGTGCGACACGAGTACCCGCATGGCGGCATCGCGGTCGAGCATTTTCTGCCGGCCGGCCCCTTCGCGATCCTTCCCATGACGGGGAACCGATCGTCTATCGTATGGACCGAGGATGCCGATCTGGCGCCGCATCTGCTGGCTTTGCCCGATGCCGAATTCGCGGCGGAGCTGCGCACGCGGTTCGGCGATTTTCTTGGGCATGTCGAGCCGGTCGGGCCGCGCTGGAGCTACCCGCTCGCGCTGATACAGGCCGAGCACTATGCCGGGCGGCGGCTGGCGCTGGTCGGCGAGGCGGCGCATGTCATCCACCCGATCGCCGGCCAGGGGCTCAATATCGGCATCCGCGACATCGCCGCGCTCGCCGAGATCGTCATCGATGCGCGCCGCCTCGGCCTCGATATCGGCGAGCCGTCACTCCTCGAACGCTACGAGCGCTGGCGCCGCGCCGACGCGCTGTCGCTTGCGGCAGTGACCGACGGGCTCAACCGCCTGTTCTCGAACACGATCGCGCCGGTAAAGCTCGCGCGCGATGTCGGTCTCGCGATGGTCAACCGCCTGCCGCCGCTGAAGCGCCTGTTGATGCAGCACGCGATGGGCGTTTTGGGCGACCGCCCTCGCCTCGCCCGCGGCGAACCGCTTTAGACCAACCTGGTCTCGATTCGCACCAGACCGTCATCTCGGCGAAGCCAGTATCCACCTGTCAAAGACACGACCGGCTGAGCAAAACCGGGCGAATGCGCCGCGCCGTTCTGCCCCTTCGCCTAGCTGACCTCGGTCGTCTCTAGCCCGCTCGGATGTTTCATCCAGCGAATGGACGTAGGGTCGTCGTTTCCGACTCGCTCGAACAGTGCGATTACCTCGTCTATGTCCAATGAGTAGAGTTTTTCATTTTTATCGATATCGGATGTGAACAGGATTCCTTCCAGTCCGCCCCCTTCATCTATAACCGGCACAAAAATAAAACTATGGATGATCCTGCCAGCGACAAACCTCGCATCGTGCATCTCGCGATTCGAAATCGAGAGATTGTAGCACTGGTCTATCCGATGATTGTTCCGCCACGTCACTGGCTTCAAGTTCGCGTGCCATCTGACCCGTACTTTCGAGTTCTTCGTGGCATCAGTCACCTTGGTCACGGTGTCGAATAACTTTCGAACCGAGTAAAATCCGATGAAGATATCTCGTTCGAGTTGAACGAGGGTCTCTTGGTCGAGTTCTTTCGCGTTCTTGAGCGAGCGCAACCGCCCGGCCATCTCGAGGAGCGGCTTTTTCCAGTGCCAGCTTTCCCAAATCATGCACACATATCCACAACCCGAAACGCCGCCTCGGGGCTCACAGGTCGATACCTTCGCGCCGGATTTCTTGCATCAGCGGTGTGCGATTGGCGTAAGCGCCGGCGCGATACGGCATCGCGTGAATGAACGCCTCATCCTCGTAAAGGATGTCCGTCACGATCGGAATGATCCGATCCATTTCCCGCCAGCGATCGGCGAAATCGCGCAGGAAGACCGCGACATCATAATCCGACTCGTCGCTCGCATCACCGCGGGCGCGCGAGCCATACAGCACGACGCGCTCGATGCGGCTGCCATAGACCTCATCGATCGCGGCCCGGAAGCGCTTCAGGACTGGGTCATCGATCGTCTTAACCGGCATGCTCCCCTACCCGCGCGGCGGTTCGCGGCTGAGGCCGCGGGCGGCGATTGCGGCGAGATACTCGCGCCAGCGCCGGTCATGCTCGACGCCGAGCTGGTAGAGGTATTCCCACGAAAAAATACCGGTGTCGTGCAGATCGTCGAATTTGATGCGCACGGCGTAATTGCCGACTGGCTCCAGATCCATGATC
>JBKOVT010000151.1:0-10181 GCA_046724035.1 Pseudomonadota bacterium
TGGATGTCGAGCACGAAATCGCAGCGCGGCAGCACTTCGTGCTCGATGTAATAGGCGATCTGCGCTGTCGGCCCGCCGGCCGGATCGCCGGGGAAGCTGCGGTTCAAATTGCCGGCATCGAGCGGCGAAGTGCGGGTGCCGGCCATCGCCGCCGGAAAATTGGCCGAGGGCAGGATGATGACCCGGCCGCGCACCTCCGCGGGGTCGAGGTCGCGAATGAGACGACCCAACGCGACCTGGCCTTCATATTCGTCGCCGTGATTGCCGGCCATCAAAAGGATCGTCGGGCCGCTGCCATTCGGACCCCTGTTGCTGATCTGCGCGATCGGGATCGGGATCCAGCCATAGGCCGAGCGGTGCACCGAATGCGGCAGGCGCAGAAACCCGGTCTGCTTGCCGTCGCCGTCGAGATCGATTTCCGGCGAAAGGCGGCTCCTTGCGGTCTGCATAGGGGGCTCCTGCGGCACGAGACGGGGGCGGCAACGCGAGTGCCGCTTCAAGCATAGAAGCGACCGGCAGGGAAGGGCATCGCGCGCCGGCGCCGCCCAATATCGCGGTGCAGATCTACACGAAGGCGACGATGCCGAAGATGATCGCACACTGCACGCAGAGCGGCGAATCGACCGGCCAGGCGATTGCCTGGACCGCGGACAAGCTCGAAGGCTTTATGCGCGGCTGAGCGGCGGTTTTGCAGGCGCGAAGCAATGTCCTAGCGGAGGGCTATTAAACGGGAGATTGCTTCGCTCCGCCGGTAATGACAATGCCATGACGGCTTAATTGCGGCGCCGGCGGGGCGCCATTTCGCGTAACGCGATCACCGCATTGCACCAAGGTAAGGCTTTCGTAACCTTATGCAGGTGCTATGATCGCGGCATGCCGAACGCGCGAATTCTCGTCGCCTTAACTGTTCTGTTAAGCGTTATCTGCGGCATGGCCGCACGCGCCGAGGAGGCGCTGCCCTCGCAGGTCGGCCGGCTCAGCGCCGCAAATGGCGCAGTCAGCCTGCGGCCGGCCGGGAGCGAATGGACCACCGCCGGCATCAACGATCCGCTCGCGACGGGGATGGCGGTCCGCACCGCCGATCGGGCGCGCGCCGGGATCGGCATCGGCGCATTGCGCAGCGTTCTGGCGGGCGGCAGCGAGGCCGAAATTGCGCGGCTCGACGATGCCATGGTTCAGATTGCCTTGAAGCAGGGCCGCATCGGCATCCACCTGGCGCGGCTCGATCCGGGCGCGGCGGTCGAGATCGACCTCCCGCAAGGCGCGGTCTGGCTCCTCGCGCCGGGCGATTACGATATCGGCACGGGCAGCGACCAGGTGCCTGGCTGGACCGCGGTTTTTGCCGGGCAAGCGCGTTTTGCGGGCGGCGGCACCGACCGGACGCTGGCCGCCGGCGCGGCTGTGCTGGTGACCTCGAAAGGGGCGGTAACGCCCGCCAACGCCAGCGCGGATGATTTCGTTACGTCTTGGCGGCCCGCCGCCGATCCTGCCGAACCCATCGCATTGAAGCATGTCTCGGCCGGGATGACGGGGTGGGACGCGCTCGATACGGCCGGCGGTTGGGAGAGTGCCGAGGGGGTCGGCGAGGTCTGGGTTCCGAAGAGCGTCCCCGATGACTGGGCGCCCTACCGCTATGGCCATTGGCGCTGGGCCGCGCCGTGGGGCTGGAACTGGGTCGACGACATGGCGTGGGGCTTCGCGCCGTCGCATTACGGGCGCTGGGCGCGGATCGCCGGGGCAAGTTCCGGAACCGAGCGGTGGGCCTGGGTCCCGGGTGCCGAGGTCGCGCATCCGGTGTATATGCCGGCGGCGGTCAACTTTATCGGCAGCGCCGGGGTGGGGCTCAGCGCCCCCGATCCGATCGGGCCGGTCGTCGCGTGGTTTCCGCTGGCCCCGGGCGAGGTTTATTGGCCGAGCTATACGAGCGATCTGGGGCTGATCCGCCGCATCAATGCCGGCGCGGTCAAGGAGGTCGCGAAGATCGGGCCCGGGGTCGGCAGCGAGCCGCCCGGAGAATTGATCACGGCGCATTATCAGAACCGGCGCTTCGCGACGGTTGTGCCGCGGGCGGTGTTTGCCGGCGCGCGCGCTATTGCGCCGGCGCGGGTGTCCCTGCCGCCGGAGCGGCTCGATAACGCGCCGCTGCTGTTGGCCTCGCCGCAGATCATGCCGCCGGCCTCAAAGCCGGTCGTCATCGCGACGGCGAGCGCGGTGCATACGCTGTCGCGGATACTGACCCCGCAGCCCTCGCGGGCAGTCGCGCGCAGCGCGGTCTCGCGGTACAGCCGGCCGGGCTATGCGCAGTCTCAGACGAGATCCGCCTTTGCCGCGCGCGTCGCGATGAGCGCCAGCCGGGCGCGGGCCCACGCGGTCGCGTCCTATGCGCGGAGCGTACGGAGCCGCACGCACCTCGCCGCCGCCTCCGGCCGGTCGCGCGTCCACTACTGAGAGTTCCGTCTGCTCCGGTTGTGCCGGCGCGGTGCGAAGCGGCTCAACTGAGCCGAAATCGCCTTCCCGTTGTTGACGGTAGTAGGACATGCCCGGAGGAGTCGTGTCGTGACACCGCTGCGCGTCAAGAAAGCCGGCCGTCGGATTACCCCGACCGGATGCTTCACCGCCGTTTTGCTGGGTCTTGCGTTCATTTATGGCGTCGGCGCCGCCGATGCCGCGGATGGCCGCCACAGTCGGGCTCACGCGACGCGGCTCCACCGCATCGTCCTGCCGGCGCGCGGCGACGTCGTCGAACGCCGCGAGCTGATTGTCGAGCGCCGCGGGCCGCAAGTCGCGTCGGGCGGCACGGTCGTGTTGCGCGGCAGCCGCTCTCCCGTGACCCCCAACACATTCCCGTCCGGGTCCAACCTGAATGGTGCGGGCTACGGCGCTTCGAACAATCCGCAGGGCCCAATCCTGCTGCCGGGATATGGCGCATCCATAAACCCGCAGGCGCCCATGCTGCTGCCGGGCGCGGGGTGGGACCGCGAGCTGGATTTCAGCGGGGTCGATTATGGCGGGCCGGCGCCGCTGATCATTCCGGGGCGCTAAACCGCTCCCGCGAGGCGCGAGCCGCGGGTCTATCGATCACGACCGAATAGAGCGCAGCCGCGCCGGATCGAGCGGCCGCAACCGGCCGGGATCGAACGGCGCGAGATCGATTGTGCGCGCCGCGCCGTCGAGGACCAGCTCGGTCATTGCTTCGCCGGTCGCCGGCGCGTTGAGCATGCCCCAGACACTGTGGCCGGTGGCGATGTAAGCGCCTTCGACGCCCGGCACGCGGCCGATCAGCGGCAGCCCGTCACGCGCGATCGGGCGAAAGCAGGCCTGACGCGCGACGATATTCGCCGAAGCGAGCGCCGGCGAGGCAGCTGCGCAGATCCGCTCCAGCCGCTCGATCGCGCCCGGATCCGGGACGACCGAAGCGGGATCGATCGGTAGCGGGCTCTCGCTGGAAATCGCGCAGACATAGATCGTGCCGTCGGGGCGCGGAAAGAATTCGGGCGATTGCACCGCGCCGCCCATTTCCTCGAATTCGAGAAACAGCGCCTCCGGCGGGATTCTCTCTCTGGTCGCGAAGACGAGGCTATGGCCTTTCAAGCCATAAACCGCGGGCAAGGGCAGCCAGGCAGCGGCGAGGATCGACCACGGCCCCATCGCGATGACAACGGCGTCGGCCTCAATGACATCGCCATCGATTTCGACGCCCGAAACACTGCCTGCCGCGTGTTTCACGCCGGTGACGGTGCCGAGGCGCAATTCGGCGCCATGCGCCGTGGCCGCGCGCATCATCGCGGCGGTGAACAGCGCGGGGTGGACCTGCGCGGTGTCCTGGATCGAGCCGAGCCGCTGCCCGATCTCGACATGCGAGGACACCCAGCCGAGGGTGTTCTGCGTAGCGCCGCGGCTATGTGCCGTCGCGGCGCCCTGGCCACCGTAAGTCGTGACGCGGCGGTAGCCCCAATCCTCGCTGCTGTGCTCGGCGAGTTCGGCGTGCAGATCGAAGCTGTGGCGCGCGAGCTGTTGCAAGGGCGTGCCGTCGCACCAATGCCGCGCGAGAAAGCCGCCGGACTTGCCAGACGCGGCGCAGGCGATGCCGGCGCGCTCGACGACGATCGGTTTCGCGCCGCGGCGGCTCAGGAAATACGCGATCGAGGCGCCGATGACGCCGCCGCCGCAGATAACGATGCGCATCACAGCTCCGGCGCTCGGCTTTTCGCGCGGCGCATCGTCAGCGGTCGAGCCAGGCATCCTCCATGCGCCACAAATTGTAAGGGCTGTTGACGCCGACGGTGATGCCCTTCACCTGAGGATAGGAGCAGGTCACCGAGCGCGGATGAAAGATGATCGGCCGGCCGCCATCTTCCGCGAGATATTTCTCGATCTGCCACACGAGCCGCCGCCGCTTCTCAGCATCGGTTTCAACCGATTGCCGGTCGATCAGCTTGTCGACATCGGCGTTGCAATAGCCGGTGTAGTTGCGCTCCGAGCCGCAGGAGTAGTTTTCGTAAAACATCTGGTCGGGGTCATCGAGCCCGGTTTCGGTGACGGTGAAGGCGAGCGCATAATCCTTGCGCATGACGGTGGGATACCACTGAGTCGTGTCGATCGCGTTCAGCGTACCGTCGATGAAGATCTCCTTCAGCTGATCGATCAGAATGACTGCGGGATCGCGGTACGCGGCGACGTTGCGCGTCGTCACGGTGACCGGCAGGCGCTTCTCGGGCCCATAGCCGAGCTTTTTCATCAGGTCCTGCGCCTGCGTCCGGTTCTTTGCGACATCGGGATCGTAGCCGGGCAAGCTGCGCAGCATCTCGGCGGGCATGCCCCATACGCCATTCGGCGGCGGCTGCATCGCGGCGCCGATCTCGCCCTGACCTTCGCCGATAATGTCGATAAAGCTCTTGCGGTCGAGCGACAGCATGATCGCGCGGCGAAGATCGGGATTGTCGAAGGGCGGCACGGCGCGATTGACGATTGCGGTACGACTGGTGTTCCAGCTGTTGATCTCGCAATCGACATCGGGCGCTTGCTTCTTCACCTCCTTCGACAGCGCGACCGACAGAAAGCCCGGCCCGGTGCGATCGAACTGCTTGAGCCCCAATGCCAGGATCCAGGTCGAGGAGTTGCGGATGATTGTGTATTCGATACCGTCGAGATAGGGGCGGCCCGGTTTCCAGTAATCCGGGGTTCTTAGTCAGCTTGATCGACTCGTTTGGCTTGAACTCGACGAACTTGAACGGGCCCGTGCCGATCGGGTGCTGCCGCATGTCGCGCGGATTGACATGGCATGGGTAGACCGGCGACCAGCCCGATGCCAACAGCCCGAGAAACGCGGGCTGCGGCCGCTTCAGCTGAAAACTCACTTCGTAATCACTGGTGGCCTTCACCTCCTCGAGGTTCTGCCACCAGGATTTGCGCGGGTTGATGCGGAGCTTCTCGGCGCCTTTCCCCTGCAACAGATCCCAGGTGCATTTGACGTCCTTGGCGGTAAAGGGCTTGCCGTCATGCCATTTGACGCCCTGGCGCAATTTGAAGGTCAGGACTGTCCCGTCCTCGTTCCACGACCATTCGCTGGCGAGATCGGGCACGATCGTGTCGAGGCGGTTCTGCGCGATGTGCTGGTCGAACATCACGAGATTGTTGAAGACGGCCATCATCGGCCCTTCGGAGACAATCGTCGATTCCTCGTGGATCGACATCGAGGCCGGGCTGTCGCCATGCGGGATCTTGAGGATGCCGCCGGATTTCTGTGCGAATGCGGCGCCCGAGCTCAGCACGAGCGCGAGCACCGCCGTGATCGCCCTGCGCTTCCAGCGGAGTTTTTTGCATGATGAGCTCATCGCGGTCTCCCCAGTCCAGGCCATCAGCTTTTTGACGGTGACCAGTTGTAGATGCGCGTCAGGCTGTCGCCCATCAACTGGGCGCGGTCGCTGTCGGTGAGGCGGTCGGTTACGCGAAATGCCTCGACGCCTTCCCGGTAGGTCAGCAATTTGACCGCGCGCGTCCAGTCCGTGCCCCACATGCAGCGGCGGAACCAGAAGGCGTCGAAGATCCGCGCCAGCGGATCCCAGATGTCGTTATACGGAAACTTCTCGTGCGACAGCGTGCAGGCGCCGCTGATCTTGATCGCGACATTCGGATAAGCCGCGAGCGCCAGCACCTTCGGCAGCTCGGCCCAGGGCTCGGCGGGCGGTGGCGGCTCGAAGGGCTGCTGCAGGCCGAGATGGTCGATGACGAGCTGGGTGTTGGGGTGACGCGCCGCCAATTGCCCGGCCTGCTCCAAACGGCCCCAGCACAAGAGATTGATCGGCATCGAGTGCCGCGCGGCGGCGGCGAGCACGCGGTTGAGGCCCGGATCGGCCGGATCGGTCGAGACAGTGTCCCGCATCATGATGCGGATGCCGACCGTGCCGTCCTTCGCCGCCCAGTCGGCGATCGTGTCGGCAACCGCGGGATCGTTTGGATCGACCGGTTTGACGAGCCCGAACTTGCCGGGATGCTTGGCGCGAACCTCGAGCGCGTAGCTGGCGTCATAGCCGTACATCGAAAACGGCGAGACGAGGATCGCGCCGTCGACGCCGACTTCGTCCATGGCCGCCACCATTTCATCCCCGGTCACTTCCTCCGGGCCAACCAATGTGCCGACCCACGGGCGGCCGGGATGGTTGCGCTCATAGGCATGCACCTGAACATCGATCGTCGGCATCGTTTGCGGTCCTCCCCGAAGCGTGTTCAAAAAACGTGTGGTTCACGCGCGCTCGCCGAAGTGGCGCATGAAATTGTCGTAGGTCTCGTCCGGTGCTTCCTCCGGCACGTAATGACCGCAGGGCAGGGTGCCGCCCCAGGCGTCGGTCGCGTAATGGCGCTTCCAGACCGCGAGCACATCGCCATGCACGCCCTCGGTATGGCTGCGCGCACCCCAGATCACGAGAAGCGGCAGCGTGATCTTGCGGCCGGCCTCGAAATCGGCGCTGTCCATCTCGAGATCGCAGGTCGCGCAGGCGCGGTAATCCGCGCAGGAGCCCCTGATCGTCTTCCAATTGAAGCAGCGGACATATTCGGCAAAGGCCTCGGGGTCGAAAAAGCCGAGCCCGATGCCGGGCTTCGACAATTTCCGCTCCATGAACCACTGCGCCGGCACGCCGGCCAACAGGCGCTCCGGGAAATCGTAGGGCTGCGCCATCAGCGCCCAATGCCAGGAGCGCAGCGCCCATTGCCGCGAGGTGTGCGTCCAGATGTGATGGTTGGGCAGGATGTCGACGACCGCGGCGCGCTTCACCCGGTCGGAATGGTCGAGGCACATGCGTGCGACGGTACGGGCGCCGCGGTCATGGCCGGCGGCGAAGAACTCGCGGTAGCCGAGCTTCTCCATCACCTCGACCTGGTCCTGCGCCATCGCGCGGAACGAGTAGTTGATGCTGTTGGGGCCGGCGTCGTCGGGGCCGACGCTGTCGCCGTAGCCGCGCAGATCGGCCGCGACGACATGAAAATGCTCGGCGAGCCGGTTGGCGATCTTGTGCCAGGCGACATGCGTCATCGGGTTGCCGTGCAACAGCAACAACGGCGGACCGTCGCCGCCATGACGCAGATGGATGCGCGCGCCGCCGTGATTGGCGGAAGAGGTCTCGATATCGGTGGTCGTGAAGCCCTCGAACATGGTGCTGTCCTCCGCTCGCGTCGTGATCGGAGCATAGCCCTGAAACGGTTATAGTTGCCATTGACGGGTTCTAGAAAGAGTGCGGGGCGGATTATGCGATCGGGGATCGGCGACAGACCGAAGCGGCGCGAGGATCTGCGCTTTCTGACCGGGCAGGGCCGCTATCTCGACGATCTCGCCTTTGACGGCGTGACCTATGCGGTTGTGCTGCGCTCGCCGCACGCGCATGCCGAGATCCGCGCGATCGACACCGCCGCGGCAAAGAGGATGCCGGGGGTTCTGGCAGTATTGACCGCCGCCGATGCGCAGGGCGATGGGCTGAAACCGCTCCTGCCCTATGTCGACGCCAATACCGTGACCGGCGAGCCCTTCGCCTTTATCCCGCAACCGCTCCTCGCCGAGCGAAAGGTGCGCTATGTCGGCGAGCCGGTGGCGCTGATCGTCGCCGAGAGCCGCGATCACGCGCTCGACGCCGCCGAGCAGATCGCTGTCGATTATGCGCCGCTGCCGGCGGTCACGACGGGTGCGGCGGCGCGAATGCCGGGCGCGCCGCTGTTGTCATCCGAAGTGCCCGACAATTTGTGCTTCGAGTGGCATGCCGGTGATGCTGCGGCTGTCGAGCGCGGTTTTGCGACAGCGACCCATGTCGTCTCGCTCGCGATCGACAATCACCGCGTCGTGACAAACCCGATGGAGCCGCGCGGCGTTGTCGGCGAGCATGATGCCGCGAGCCGCCGCTACACCGCTCATGTGTCCGCACAAAGTCTGCACGCGACACGCGATCATGCCGCGCGAGCGCTCGGAATCGAGCCGGCGCAGCTGCGGTTTGTCGCGCCCGATGTCGGCGGCGGATTCGGCGCCAAGAATTTCATCTATCCCGAGCAGGTGCTGATCCCGTGGGCGGCAAAGCGAGTCGGCCGTCCGGTGAAGTGGATCGGTGGGCGCGGCGAGGTTTTTGTCGCCGATCATCAGGGCCGCGACCATCAGGCGGAGGCGCAGCTCGCGCTGGATGCCGAGGGGCATTTCCTGGCGTTGCGGATCAGAAGCGTCGCCAATCTCGGCGCCTACCTCTCGGGCAGCGCCGGCGGGGCGCAGACCTTTCAATACGCCTTTCTGCCCGGCACGGTGTACCGCATCGCGGCGATCGAGCTGATCGTCGCGGCGGTGTTCACAAACACGGCGCCGATCGGCGTCTTGCGCGGACCCGGCTATGGCGAGGCCGTCAACATCATCGAGCGGCTGGTCGATGCTGCGGCGCGGCAATGCGGCTTCGACCGCGCCGAATTGCGCCGCATGAACATGCCGCCTGCCGCGGCAATGCCGGTCACGAACGCCTTTGGCAACAAGATCGACAGCGGTGCCTTTCCGGAGACCTTGGATCGCGCGCTCGCGGCGGCCGATATCGCCGGGTTTGCCGCGCGCCGCGTCGACAGCGAAAGGCGCGACCGGTTGCGCGGGCTCGGCCTCGCCTATCACATCAAGGCGACCGGCGGCGCGCCGAGCGAGAACGTCGATATCCGCTTCGATGCGGACGGCATGGTATCGCTGATCACCGGCACGCAGACGATCGGGCAGGGCCACGAGACGACGTTTCCGCAGATCCTCGCCCACCGGCTGGGCCTGCCGAACGACATGATCCGGCTTGTCCAGGGCGACACCGATGTGATCCCGATGGGCGGCGGCCATGGCAGTTCGCGCGCGACCTATATGGGCGGCACCGCGATCTGGCGCGCCGCCGACATCATTATCGAGAAGGGGCGGCATATCGCCGCCGAGGCGCTGGAAGCGGCCGAGGCCGACATCCGTTTCGAGGACGGGCAATTTGTCGTCGCCGGCACCGACCGCGCGATCGACCTGTTGCGGGTCGCGCGGATCGCGCGCGAGACCGGCGATCCGCTCGACACCTATTACGCCTGGACGCGCGAATGGATGACGTTTCCTAACGGCGCGCATGTCGCCGAAATCGAGATCGACCGCGACACCGGCAAAGTCAATCTCGCGCGCTACACCGCGGTCGACGATTACGGAATCATGGTCAACCCGATGATCGCAGCCGGTCAGGCGCATGGCGCGATCGCGCAGGGCATCGGCCAGGCCTTGCTCGAGGCCGCGCATTACGACCCGGATTCCGGGCAGGTGCTGGCCGGCTCGTTTATGGATTACGCCCTGCCGCGCGCCGACGATCTCGTGCCGTTCGAATTGGGCTTCAACCCGACGCGCTGCACGACCAACCCGCTCGGCGTCAAAGGCTGCGGCGAAGCCGGCATGGTCGGCGCCTTTCCGGCGATCGCCAACGCAATCCTCGATGCACTCGCGCCGCTCGGCGTCGGCAAGATCGACGGGCCGGCGACCGCCTATTGCGTCTGGCGCACCATCGCCGCGGCGCGCTCAAAGAAACAATGAGAGATAGCGGGTCCGCTATGGCGGCAGCCGCAGTGCCCGAGTATATCTGGAGCGATGGCGCGCTCCGGCGCGCAGATCTATCGGCGCTGTCCCCGTAGCTCAGCCGGATAGAGCATCGGTTTCCTAA
>JBKOVT010000323.1:0-12529 GCA_046724035.1 Pseudomonadota bacterium
GTCGGAGCGGCGCATGACCCGAGCGCTGCGCCTCCTCGATCGCGAGCTGCGGCGGCAGATCCTGCCCGATGGCGGGCACCGCACGCGCAGCCCGTCGGTTCAGCTCGAGGTGTTGCGCGACCTGATCGATATCCGCACCGCATTGCGGACCGCCCGCATCGAACCGCCAGCCGCCTTACGCAACACCATCGAGGCGATGGCGCCGGTACTGCGCCTCTTCCGTCATGGCGACCGCCGCCTCGCGCTGTTCAACAATTCGGTCGAGGAAGACGGGGTTTTGATCGACCTTGTGCTGACCCGGTCGGAGGCGAAGGGTCCCGCGCCGCCCCAGGCGCCGCATGCCGGCTTTCAGCGGCTGCAGGCCGGGCAGACGCTGGTGCTGGTCGATACCGGCAAGCCGCCGCCGCATGGTTTCGACGGGCATGCGCATGCCGGCATGCTGTCCTTCGAATTGAGCCGCGATCGCGAGCGCCTCATCGTCAATTGCGGCGGCTATCGCGGCCCAAAACCGGCTTGGCGCCGCCTTGCGCGGGCGAGCGCGGCGCATTCGGTGCTGGTGGTCGGCGACACCAATGCGGTCGAGATTCAGGAAGACGGCTCGGTCGGCCAGGCCGCCGCGACGGTACATTGGGACCGCGCCGAGGAAGCCGGGCATCAATGGCTGATGGCGCGGCACGATTTGTACGAGCCGCGCTTTGGCCTGAGTTATGCGCGCGAGCTCTATTTGACGCCGGACGGCGACGATCTGCGCGGCGAGGACAAGCTGAGCGGGCGCGCGGGCGGCGAGTTTGCCGTGCGCTTCCACTTGCATCCCGCGGTCGAGGCGTCGCTTGCCGCCGACAATGGCGCGGCGGTGCTGCGGCTGCCGAGCGGTGCGGTCTGGCGGCTGCGCGCGACGGGCGCCGCGATGAGCCTCGGCGAGAGCATCTATCTCGGTTCGGGCGAAGCAAAAAAGACGCAGCAAATTGTCCTGAGCGGCACCACCGGGCCGGACGGCGCCGTCATCCGCTGGGCGCTCCGGCGCGAGCCTCGCCCGACCCCAAGAAGCTGACCGGGCGCGAGCCGCCCGGCGATGATGCCCTTTGAGCTGGTCGCCGCAATCGTTGTCGGCGCCGGGCTGATCGCCTGGCTTGGCACCGGCGCGCTGATCCCGCTGTTGCGCCGGCGCGCCGTGCTCGACCGCCCGAACGAGCGCTCGCTGCATACAATCCCGACGCCGCGCGGCGGCGGGATCGCGGTCGTTTCGGCGATCGTCGTCGCGTGGTGGGCGCTAACGCGGCTCGGGCTGTTGCCGCCGCCCGCGGCGCCGATCCTGGTCGGCGCGTTGATCCTCGCGGCGGTGTCCTGGGCCGACGATCTGCGCGGCTTGCCGGCGGTGGTGCGGCTTGCCGTGCAGCTTGTCGCGATCGGTCTTGTGCTGCGCGCGCAGCTTCCGGCGGGCCCCGTGTTCCAGGGCTGGCTGTCGCCACCCCTGGACGGCATCGCGACAGCGGTCGTCTGGCTCTGGTTTGTCAATTTGTTCAATTTCATGGACGGGATCGACGGGCTCGCCGGCAGCGAAGCGGCGGCGATCGGGGTGGGCCTTTTGCTATTCGCGGCGATCGGCGTCGGACAGAACCCCGGCCTCGCCGTGCTGGCGGCGGCGATCGTTGCGGCGGCCGGCGGCTTTCTCGTGTGGAACTGGGCGCCCGGCCGCATCTTTCTCGGCGATGTCGGCAGCGTGCCGCTCGGCTATCTGCTCGGGTTTCTGCTGCTCGACCAAGCGGCGCGCGGCCGCTGGAAGTTGGCGCTGATCCTGCCGCTCTATTTTCTTGCCGATGGGACGATCACCTTGTTGCGCCGCCTTGCGCGCCGCGAGCGGGTGTGGGAAGGGCACCGCAGCCATTTCTACCAGCGCGCGGTGCAGCGCGGCTTTGGCCATGCCGCCATTGTCGAGCGCGTCATCGCGGCGAATATCGTGCTGATCGGCTGTGGCTGGGTTGCCGAAAACGGCTGGCCGATTATCGGTTTGGCCATCGGCGGCATCACCGTTGTGCTGTTGCTCGGCTGGCTCGCAACCGCCCGCGCGGCGCGGTGAGCGATGGCGCTGACCAATTTTCAGCGCTATCGCCGCATCGCGCGGTTTTACGACCTCCTCGACCTGCCGTTCGAGCGAAAGCGGTATCGGCCGCTGCGGCCGCTGATGTTCCAGGGCCTGTCGGGCCGCATCCTGGATGCGGGGGTCGGCACCGGCCGCAATTTTCCGTTCTATCCGCCGGACGCAACGGTGGTCGGCATCGACCTCAGCGCGGCGATGCTGGCCGAAGCCGAGCGGCGGCTGAACGAAGCGACCGCGCCCGTAGAGCTGCTCGGGATGGATGTAACCCGTCTCGATTTTCCCGACGCCTCCTTTGACGCGGCGGTCGCGACCTTTCTGTTTTGCGTGCTCGAGGACAATTTACAGATACCGGGATTGCGCGAGCTCGGGCGTGTGGTCAAACCGGGAGGGTCGATTCGCCTGCTCGAATATGTCCGGCCGAGCGGCCTTTGGCGGCGCTTCCTCGCGCGGCTGTGGGAGCCTTGGATCGCCTGGGCCTACGGCGCGAGCTTCGACCGTAACACCGAGGCCTATATCCGGCCGGCCGGGCTGGAGTTGGTCGAGGCCCGTTTTGTCGTTGACGATCTGATCAAGCTGATCGAGGCGCGCGTGCCGATCGCGCCGGCATCGAGCCGGGCGTGACGCCCTTGTGAGCGTCCCTGCGGCATTCTATACCGGCGCGCATCCTGCCGATCAGGAGTCGCTGCCATGCCCGACTCGCCGACCACCGGGGCGCGCCCGATCCGCCGCGCGCTGATCTCGGTCAGCGACAAGAGCGGCATCGTGCCGTTCGCGCGCGCGCTCGCGGAGCGCGGCGTGGCGCTGATCTCCACCGGCAATTCAGCGCGCACGCTGGCCGAGGCGGGGCTGCCGGTGACAGAGGTCGCCACCGTGACCGGCTCGCCCGAGATGCTCGACGGCCGCGTCAAGACATTGCATCCCGCGATCCATGGCGGATTGCTGGCGCGGCGCGACCGGCCCGACCACCTCGCGACCCTCGCCGAGCACGGCATCGGCGAGATCGACCTCCTCGTCTCCAACCTCTACCCGTTCGCGCAGACCGTCGCCTCGGGCGCCGGCCGCGAAGATTGCGTCGAGAACATCGATATCGGCGGCCCGGCCTTGATCCGCGCCGCCGCGAAGAACCATGAATTCGTAACAGTCCTCACAGACCCCGCCGATTACGACCCGGTGCTCGCGGAGATGGCGGCGAACAATGGCGCGACGAGCCTCGCCTTGCGCCGCCGCCTGGCGCGCAAGGCCTATGCGCTGACCGCGTCCTACGACGCGGCGATTTCGCTGTGGTTCGCGAAGGACGAGGGCGTCGTCTTTCCCGAGACATTGGTGGGCGCCGCGCGGCTGGTCGAGGAGACGCGCTACGGCGAGAACCCGCACCAGAAGGCGGCGCTCTACCGCAACGACGAAACACGCCCCGGCGTCGCAACGGCGCGGCAAATTCAGGGCAAGGAATTGTCCTACAACAATTACGCCGACACCGACGCCGCCTTCGAGCTCGTCGCCGAATTTTCGGAGCCGGCCGTCGCGATCATCAAGCACGCCAACCCGTGCGGCGTTGCGCTCGGCAAGCATTTGAGCGACGCGTGGCAGCGCGCGCTCGCCTGCGACCCGGTCAGCGCGTTTGGCGGCATCGTCGCGCTCAACCGCAAGCTCGACGCCGCGACCGCGGCGGCGATCGCCGAGATCTTTGTCGAGGTCGTCATTGCGCCCGAATCCGATCCCGCGGCTTGCGAGGCGCTTGCGCGCCGGCGCGACCTCCGCCTCCTCGTCACCGGCGGCATCCCCGACCCGAAAGCCGAGAGCTGGATGGTGCATTCGCTGTCCGGCGGGTTGTTGATCCAGCAGCGCGACCGCGTCACGGCGACGCACGATATGCTGAAAACCGTCACGAACCGCGCGCCGACCGAGGCCGAGATCGCCGATCTGTTGTTCGCCGACACCGTCGCGAAGCATGTCAAATCGAACGCGATCGTGTTCGTAAAAAATGGTGCGACAGTCGGCATCGGCGCCGGCCAGCCGAGCCGTGTCGACAGCGTCAAGATCGCCGCCGCGAAAGCGGTCGAGATGGGAAGGATGGCGGGATTAACGGAGCCGCCGACCCGCGGTTCGGTCGTCGCCTCCGACGCGTTCTATCCGTTTGCCGATGGGCTCGAAGCGGCGATCGAAGCCGGCGCCACCGCCGCGATCCAGCCCGGCGGCTCGCGCCGCGACGCGGAGGTCATCGCCGCCGCGGACAAGGCGGGGATTGCGATGGTGTTTACCGGCATCCGCCACTTCCGCCACTGAAATCTTATTCCGCTGCTGCCGCGGCTGCGGGGGCGCGCACGACACGCGCCTCGCGGATCGGTAGATTGGTGAGCGCCGCCATCGTCGCGAGCAGTGCGTCGGCGTACCACATCCAGCTGTAATCGCCGAAATTCGCCACCGCGAGGCCGCCGAGCCAGGCGCCGTAAAACCCGCCGAGCTGATGCGACAACAGGGTCAGCCCGAACAAGGTCGCGAGATACCGCACGCCGAACAATTTGCCGACAAGCCCCGCCGTCGGCGGGACAGTGGACAGCCATGTCACGCCGAGTACACCGGCGAACACGTAAAAGGTCAGTGCGGTCTTTGGCGCCATCAGATAGAGCAGCACGGCGACGGCGCGCGACAGATACAGCCAGAACAACAGGTGCTTCATGCGGACGCGGTTGCCGAGCCAGCCCGAGCCGAGGCTGCCGGCGATATT
The DNA here is from genome assembly GCA_046724035.1 of Pseudomonadota bacterium. GTDB lineage: Bacteria > Pseudomonadota > Alphaproteobacteria > ATCC43930 > CGMCC-115725 > DATARH01. Next base: position 4,824 of record JBKOVT010000323.1, read on the forward strand.
GGCGAGGCCGATGATCGCCAGCGCATTCGCCGAGATCGACGCCGGCAAGCCGCACAGCCGCACTTCGCCCGGCAGATGCGTCACCAGAAAGGCGACGTGAAAGCCGCAGGTGAAAAAGCCGAGATGCAGGAGCCAATAACTCGGCTCCGCCGCGGCGATGCGCAATTGCGACCATAGGGTCGTCGTCGGCACGGCGGCGGCGCCGGTCGCGACATGAATGGCCTCGCGGCGGCGCATCGGCCATGCCAGCGGCACGGTCAAGAGGCTTGCCGCCGCGACGGCGAACATCGCCGTCACCCAGCCAAAGCTGGAGATGACCGCCTGCACGATCGGTGCAAACACGAATTGCCCGAGCGAGCCGCCGGCATTGACAAACCCGGCGGCAAACGAGCGCCGCTCCGGCGGCAGGCGCTGCATCATCGAGCCGATCAGGATCGAAAAGCTCGCCGCGCCCGCCCCGGTCGCGCTGACAATGCCGAGCGCCGCGATCAACTCGCCTTCGCTGTGCACAAACGGCACCGAAGCGGTGCCGAGCGCGAGCAGCACGGCGCCGAGCACGATGACGCGTCCGGGGCCGAAGCGGTCGGCGACCGCCCCGAAAAAAGGTTGCGCCGCGCCCCATACGAACTGGCCGATCGCGACCGCAAGGCTGATCCCGACAATGCCGAGCCCGGTCGCCTCATCGAGCGGCGCGACAAAAAGGCCGATCGTCTGTCGCCCGCCGGTCGTGACCAACAGGATCGCGGCGGCGGCGAGCGGCAATCCCCAGCGAAGCGGCAGGCGCATTTGTGCAAATTCCCCTATACGCGCATATGCGCCTATATAGGAGGCCGTGCGACGCTGTGCAACAATCCTTCCCCGGCTTTGCTGATCGGTGGATCCCGGCTTTTGCCGGGACGCGTGTTCAGGGTGGTGCGAGAGAGGCCGGGGCGCTCTGCTCCCCAGCTATCCGGCACGCAGGGGGCAGCGTAGCATATCTCGGCAGCTACGACCCGCGATGTGGCGCCTGGCGTACGACTCTCGGCTGCTGCCGGGCGCGGAGGGAGGCATCGATGCCCGATACCGAAAGCGGCGCCGCGCTGTTGGAGGCGGCGCGGAGATTTCGACCGCGTATTATCGCCGAGCGCGACCGTATCGAGGCGGCTCGGCGGATACCGGAAGACCTTGCCTGGGAACTGGCGCGGGCCGGCTTTTTCCGGCTGCTTTTGCCCGAAGCCTATGGCGGGCTCGATCTGACGCCGATGGCGGCGCTGGAGGTCTTCGATGAATTGGCCGGCGCGGACGCTTCGGTCGCGTGGTGCGTGTGGAACGGCAACACCCATTGGACCGCTGCCCAGCTGTCGCCGGAAGCCGCGCGCGCCATCCACGCCGACCCGGATGTGATCACCGCAAACAGCACCCGCTCTTCGGGTCAGGCCCATATCGTGCCGGACGGCTTTCGGGTAAGCGGCCGCTGGTCTCTGGTCAGCGGTTGCGAGCTCGGGAGCTGGATGGTGCTCCTGTGCGTCGTCCATGAGAACGGAAAGCCGCGGCTGACGCCGGCGGGCATACCCGAAAACCGGTTTATGCTGATCCCGTCCGCCGCGTGCGAAATCATCGACACCTGGACGGTCGGCGGGCTGCGCGGCACCGGCAGCCACGATGTCTTAGTGCGCGACGTCTTTGTGCCGAACAGCTATGGGTCGGGCTTTACCGATCCCTATGTCCTGCCCGAGCCGCGCTACCGCATCCCGCCATTTTCCCGCGTCATTCCCGGCCTCGGCGCGATGGCGCTCGGGATTGCGCGAACCGCTATCGACACGTTTGGCGAGATCGCCGGCGCGAAGACGCCGCAGCGCACGACCCAGATGCTGCGCGACACTCATGGTGCACAAATACGGGTGTCTCAGGCGGAATCGCTCGTGCGCTCCGCCCGGCTGTTCCTGTTCGACAGTCTGGAACGCCTATGGGGGCGGCTGCTCGCGACCGGCGAAGTTTCGATGGAGACGCGCGCGCATGCTCGGTTGGCGGCATCGCATGCGGTCTCCAACGCCGTACAAGCCGTCGATCTCCTCTATGTCGGCGCCGGCGCGACGTCGCTTTACACGAGTTGTCCGCTGGAACGGGCGTTTCGCGATGTGCATGCGATTACCCAGCATATCGGGGTAAACCCGCGCGTGTTGGAAACGACGGGTCGGGTCCTGTTTGGGCTGGAGCCCGATACCCCGCTGCTTTGAAGCCCCGATGGAGGCGCTCGCTCAGCGCGGTTTGTCGAGCTTGCGCGGATCGTCGATCGCGAAAGTGAGATGCTCGGTCGGCTGCGGCGTCGCGGTGACGAGCGCGACGCCGTCGGGCGCCTCGAAGCGATGCCAGGTGTTCTGCGGCACGACAATCACCGTCCCGGCGCCGGCCGCGATCGATTGCGGTCCGTCATCGGTCAGCAGATGCACGATCGTCTTGCCTTCGACGATCTGCACGATCTCGTCGCCGTTCGGGTGACGCTCCCACGCACTCTCGCCGGAGAACTTGGCCGCGAAGATGCCGCCGTCGCGGTATTGCGACAATTTCGCGAAGGCGCCCTCCCGCTCCGCTTCCGCCGTCTCGGGCGTGCGCCCGCGCAATGTTCGAAGCTCACCGACCGCGGCTTTCAGATCGATGACGGTGATCATGGCTTTCCTCCGTCGGAAATCGGATCGAGGGGCCACACCGGGCGGTGCACCTTGTCGAACAGCTCCGGCGTGTAGATCTCGGAGCACAAGGCGCCGGTGTCGACGAGGATCACCTCGCGCGCGATCGGTTCGAAGGCGGCGCGGAAATGCTGCATCGACTTGACGCACACCGTCGGGTAGCGCGTCGGGTCGATGCCCAATGAGGTGAATTGCGCCAGATCGACCGCCTGGCCGTTATTCGAGATGCAGATGATGTCGATGCCGCCGACGCGAAACACCATCGACGGGCCGTAATCGCGCTCGACGCCGCCGCCCATTGGGCCATAGGCGATAAATTTGCCGTTGGTCAGGTGGGTCACCTCGCCGGTGAGCAGCAGCGGCCCGCCGCCCATCTTCGGGTCGGTCTTGCCGCCGATCGCGATCGTCGTCTGCATCCCGATGCCGGCGCGCATGCCTTCGGCGACCGCCTCAGGATCGCAGATCGCATGAAACGCGACCGGCTCGACGCCGGCCTCGACGAGCCCCTTTAGAAACGCCGTCGCATCGCCGTATCCGCCGCCGCCGGGATTGTCGGTGTAATCGGCGATCACCAGCGGTTTGTCGCCCGGCTTGCCCTGTTTGGCGCGCGCGACCGCCTCCGCGACCGACAGCAATGTGAAGCTCTCGTAATCGCGCGTCTCCCAGGCGTAATCCATGTATTCCTCGGCGACCGCCTGACCTCGCGGCCGTGCATCGCCGCGTGCCGTGTCCACCGTCACGGTCACCGACGGGCCGACATCGCGGATATTGGCACGGCTGAACCCGGCGCAGACGCTAACGACGAGCACCTCGCCGGATTTCTCCAGCTGTTCGCCCTTTGCGATCAATTCCGCCATCGGCCCCTTTTGCGTCCGGCCGCGGTCGAGCCCGTAGATCATCGGCCGCCGCGCGATGACGGTCTTTGGCTTTACGTCGCCGTTCATCGCGCGTTCGAGAAGCTCGGCGCCCTGCCAGGCGCGCTCATACTGATCGATATGCGGATAGGTGCGGAACGCGATCAGCGCGCTCGCATTGTCGGCCATCTGCTGCGTGACATTGGCGTGCAGGTCGAGAGTGACGACGACCGGGACATCGGGGCCGAGGATATGGCGCAGCCGTGCGAGCAATTCGCCCTCGCCGTCCTCGTAGCTCTCGACGACCATCGCGCCATGCAAATGCAGCAGCACGCCATCGATCGGCCCCTGCTCGCGCGCGGCCTTGAGCATCATGCCGCCGATCTGTTCGAACGCGTCGTCCGTGACGGTGCCGGACGGGTTGGCGTTGGCCGAGACCGGATGAATCAGAGTCCAGCCATATTTGTCGGCCGCCTCGAAGGTGGCGCCGAGCGCCGAGCGGGTGCCGCGGAACGCCACGGGAATCTCGTTGTCGCGGTGAAAATCGCGGCGCCGCCACAATGCCATGTCGGTCTTCTGGATGCTGAACGTGTTGGTCTCGTGCATGAACCGGCCGGTCAGGACGCGCTTCACGGTTCGGGTCTCCTGGATTGCTCTGGGCCGATCTTAGGGCCGCCTCGGCACGAGCCTGTAAAGAAATTAGAAGACAGGACCCTTTCTTCCGCATCCGAGGAGCTGAAAATTGGGTCCCGGCCTACGCCGGGACCTGTATCGGCGAACCGGTGCATCCCGGAAGGCCCGCTCTGGTATTGTGATGGCAACGAAGACTGGGGACAGGAGGGCGGCATGGCCAAATTCTGGCTGAAGCTGGGGCTGCTTGCGCTGGTCGCTGCCGTGCCGCTCGGCGCGCGCGCCGACAAGGTGTTGCGCGTCGTGCCGCATGCCGATCTGAAGATCGTCGATCCCTATGCGACGACCGCGACGATCACGCTGATGCACGGTCAGATGATCTACGACCAGCTGTTCGCCTGGAACTCGAAGCTCGAGCCCAAGCCGCAGATGGTCGATCATTACGAGATCTCGCCCGACAAGCTCGTCTACACGTTCACATTGCGGCCGGGGCTCAAATTCCACGACGGCCAGCCGGTCACGACGCGCGATGTCATCGCGTCCCTGAAGCGCTGGATGGCGCGCGATGTGCTCGGCCAGGCGATGAGCCCGTTTGTCGAAGAATTCCAATCCGTTGACGATAAGAGCTTCGTGCTGCGCCTGAAGGAGCCCTTTGGCTTTGTCGAGACGGCGCTGGCGATCAGCGCCGGCACGGCGCCGGTCATCATGCGCGAGAAGGACGCGCTGACCGATCCCTACAAGAACATCACCGAGACGATCGGCTCGGGCCCGTTCAAATTCGTCGCCGCGGAATGGAACCCGGGCGCCAAGACCGTCTACGAGAAGAACAAGGATTATGTGCCGCGCGCCGATCCGCCCGACGGCAATGCCGGCGCCAAGCTCGCCAAAGTGGACCGCGTCGAGTGGATCGTCCTCCCCGACCCGTTCACCAAGTCCAGCGCGATCCAGCGCGGCGAAGTCGACATCATCGACCAATTGCCCAACGACCAGATCGGCGTCCTCGAAAAATCGAAGGACATCGTCCTCGACCGCACCTCGTTTCTCGCCGCGATCGGCTATATCCGGCCCAACCACCTCTACCCGCCCTTCGACAATCCGAAGGCGCGGCAGGCGCTCGCGATGGCGGTCAATCAGGAGGAATACCTCAGCGCCGCCTTTGGCGACGAGCGCTGGTGGCGCGCCTGCTATTCGTTCTTTGTCTGCGGCAGCCCGAACGAGACCGAAGCAGGCTCCGAGCCCTATCAGAAGCAGGATCTGGCGAAGGCGCGGGAGCTGTTGAAGGAAGCCGGCTACAACGGCGAGAAAGTCACGCTGATCAACACGCATGAGATCGCCAGCATCGGCGCGCTCGGCGATGTCACCGCCAACAATCTCAAGAAGCTCGGCATCAATGTCGAGATCGCCGACAGCGACTGGGGCAGTCTGGTCGCGCGCCGCGCCAAGAAGGAGGCGCCGGACAAAGGCGGCTGGAACCTGTTTCACACGACCTCGGGCGGCGCCAGCGTCTATTCGCCGGTGACGAACTTCACGATCGATTCCGGCTGCGGCCGCACGAATTGGTTTGGCTGGCCGTGCGACGAGCAGAGCGAGGCGCTGCGCCGCGATTACCTCCGGGCGCCCGACGAGACCGCCCGCCGCGCCGCGCTGGTCGCCCTGCACCGGCGGCTCTGGGAGGCCTTGCCGACGATCCCGATCGGCTCCTACGTGACACCCTACGCGGCCCGCAGCAACGTGCACGGTATCCTGAAATCGACGCCGATCGTGTTCTGGAACATCGACAAGGATTGAGGCGACGGCCGGAAATCCCCGGCCGTCGCCCCATCGCCCGCATTAGCGGGCCAAGGCAACCTGCTTGTTCGGTTGCAGGATCGACGCGGCGACATGGCTGCCGATTTTCTGGCCCATCTCTTTGCCGACCACGGTCGAGAAGCGGTAGTGGAAGCCGGCAAAGATCCGGGCCTCGGCGACCTCCTCGGTGAAAGTGTGGAGATTGGTGAAGCGATGCGTCACGCCCGGCGCGAACGGGCTTGTCATCGTCACTTCGGGAATGTCGTCGCTGCCCAACACGGCACGGATCACGGAGGCCAGCGACGAACTGACGATGCAATGCGCGCAGGGATATTCCGGATGCATCGGCGTGTTGTCGATCGGCTACCAGCCCGCCTCGCGCTCGGTCGCGGGGTTGCCGTCGATGTCGCCGTTGCGGATCGCCGTGATCGGCCGCCAGAACTGATATTTGTACTTCGCGTCCATGACCGCGATGATCGCGTCCTCCTCGGCGACAGTGGCGAGCGCCATAAAGCGCGCCGTATCGACGACATCCATGTTCTTGGCAAGCGCGATCTGGCGCTGGATCGGATGCGTCGAGGCCGGCCCCGTTAGGACCCAGAACTTCGCGTCCTCGGTCTGGCGCGTCGTGCGCTTTGTGCTGTTCTTCTCGCCGAGCGCCTTGATTTCGTTGTAGTCCTTTGCCCACTGCGCGCTCTTCAGAGAGATCGGCGGCTTCGGCCGGAACTGTGAGGCGCTGGTCATCGCGAACGGCGTCATGCCGGGGAATTGCGCCCCGACGGTCAGCGGCGTCGGGATGTAAACGCCGGGCAGGGTTCGCGGCCGATAAGCATCCGCCACCGAAAAACCGTCCTTGTCGCGCGCCTCGAGCAGAGCCAACGCGGCCTCTTCGCCGAGCTTGATGCCATTCGCCTTCGGCTCGCCGTCAGGCACGGCGGCGAGCGCGGTCGTCGCGGCGCTCTGAATATCGGCGGCAGCGTCGGGGACCAGCTTTCGCAGCACCATTGCAGCCGCAGCGGTGGCGGCGGCTTCCTTTGATGCATCCGGGGCTGCCGAGAGCTTCGCTTTGTATGGCTTGTAACGCGGCTCGACGGAATTGACCGCCTCGAACATTGCGAGGTGCATGATCGCCATGACTCGGTAGGAGGATGGCGGCGGCATTTTCGTCTGGACGACCGCGACGCCCTTCTCGTCCCAATCGGTGATGACATTGGCCGCAGCCGTCGCGAGCGGCGCGGTCAGCAATAGCGCGAGCAAGCTCCATACCGGTCTTTTAAACATCGCAGCCTCCCCTGTTTGTCGGCCTGGCGGCGCTGCATTCATTAGCCGGCAGCGCGCGCCGGAAGCACCGGGCATTGTCCAAACTCGTCGGACCCTACCCCGAAGGCGAGTAACATTTACCCCGCCGCGCGGAAGCCTATCACCCTAGGGTGGGACGCGAAATCGGCTCGTCGAAAGGATTGACCGGGCGGACGGCGCTCCCTATGTTCCGCGCCTTCCGAGGACCGGTGTCATGAAGATCGCCAATTCGCTCAAGACGTTGAAAAAGCGCGACAAGAACTGCCGCATCGTGCGGCGCAAGGGGCGCGTCTACGTCATCAACAAGACCAATCCGCGCTTCAAGGCCCGCCAGGGCTGAGGTCTCCGGACCAACCGCAGCGGTCGCCCCCGGAACCAGGGACCCGCGGCCATGGAAATGCCAACCCCCGATCAGGCTGTCATCGCCCGGCGCGACGAGATCGCCGCCGCATTGCGCCGCATCGTTCCC
>JBKOVT010000018.1:0-14292 GCA_046724035.1 Pseudomonadota bacterium
GTCAACGACATCATCATGCCGCCGCTCGGGCTGTTGATCGGCGGTCTCGATTTCTCGAGCTTCTTCATCACCCTGAAGGGCGGCTCCTACCCGACCCCCGAGGCGGCAAAAGCGGCGGGTGCGGTTACGCTCAATTATGGGCTGTTTATCAACGCGGTGTTGCGGTTCGTCATCGTCGCCTTCGCGATCTTCATTCTGGTCAAGCAGGTCAACCGGATACGCTGGCCGGGCACGGCGGATGAGGCGCCGGCCCCGCCGCCCCCGCCGCCGCGCGAGGAAGTGCTGTTGACAGAAATCCGCGATCTCCTCGATACCCGCCTGAAAGCCTAGGCCACGCCCGATTCAGCCCGGCGATGCGACGGCGATGCGGTCGAGCTTCGCCGCCATGATGAAATCGTTTTCGTGCAGGCCCTTGATCTTCTTGGTGCGCAGCGACACCGTCGCGTAGCCCCAGCCGAAGCAGATGTCGGGGTGATGCCCTTCCGCCTCGGCCAGCGCGGCGGCGCGTTCGGTAAAGGTGAACGCCTCGGCGAAATTCTTGAACCGGTAGGTGCGCTCAATCCGCGTCGCCTCGTCGAGCAAGCCCCATTCGGGCGCCTGCCGGTGGTAGTCCTCGGCCGCCTCGCGGCTCAGGGGCGGGATGCCGCCGCGGCAGGGCGTGCAGCTTTGTTCGGCGAGTGTCGCGGCCATCGCTATGCTTCCTTCTCCGGAACGGCGCGGTATGACACGCGATTGGACGCTGTCGCCGCAACAGTGCCATAGTGCGCCGCATCGTACATTCGTGTCGACGCGCGACGCGCGTCATCCCGCAAACACTCGAAATCGCCCACCGATGCCGCTGCGCCTCGCCTCCTGCCTCTGTGCCGCCCTTCTGCTGATCGTGCTCGCCGCAGGCGGGCAGAGCGCGGTCCCGGCGAACGGCCGTTGGCAGGCCGTGCTGGCGGCCGGCGACGGAGCCGAGCCGGTCTTTGACAATGCCGTCGCGGCCCTCAGCTCATGGCTCACCAGCCGCGGCGTTCTCCCCGGCGATATTCATCGCCTCAGCGCCAACCCACCCCGCGCCGAGCTTCCGGCTGAGCCCGCTTCGGCGCAGCAATTGCTCCGCCGCATCGCCTCGCTTCCCGCCCGGCCCGGTGATCGGTGCCTGATCTTTGTCACCTCGCATGGCGAGCACGGCGAAGGGCTCGTGCTCGCCTATGCCGAGGAATTTCTGACGCCGGCGGCCTTGGCCAATGCGCTGTCAGGCGGCTGCGCCACTGTGCCGACCGTTGTGATCGCCTCGGGCTGCTACAGCGGCAGCTTCGCGGCAGGTCCGATGCCGGCGCCCAACCGCATCATCATGACCGCGGCGCGCGCCGACCGCCCCTCCTTCGGTTGCCAAGCCGACCGCACCTATACGGTATTCGACGAGTGCCTCCTCGCGGCCTTGCCGCGAGCCCGGCTCTGGCACGGCGTTTTCGATATCACGAACGCATGCGTACGGCAGCGCGAAGCCGAAATGCGCGTCCTGCCGTCCCAGCCGCAACACTTCTACGGCGAGCGGGTGCGCGACCTGCCGGTACCCTAAGCCCTAGTGCACTATGACGATACGCACCTTGCCGCGTCGCCGGGTGACCGTGGCGGCAACTTCTTCACCGGAACGGTGCAGCAGGACATCCGCCTCGGCATCGCCGAGCCGCAACCCCCGCACATGCAGGTGATCGAGAAAGGCGGGCAGCACCGGCTGCTCGAAGCGGATCTCGCGCGCCTCTGGAGCGAATTGCAGCCCGAGGCTCGCCTGCACCAGCGCGAGGACCGCGGCGCTCGCCCAGGCCTGCGGCGAACAAGCCACCGGGTACATCGTGGGGCCGGTACGCCGCCTCGCGAAGCCGCAGAACAACTCCGGCAGCCGGCGCGGCTCCCAGTATGAAGCGGCGTTGAACATCCCCGTCAGGATCCGCAGCACCGGTTCCTTGAAGCCGTAGCGCGCCAGCCCGAGCGCGATCAGCGCGTTGTCGTGCGGCCACACCGACCCATTGTGATACGAGATCGGGTTGTAACGCACCGCCGACGTCGCAACGGTGCGGATGCCCCAGCCGGAAAACGAGCCGACGCGGAACAGCGTCTCAGCCACTCGCGTCGCCTTGCCCGGCGCCGCGATGCCGGTCAGCAAGGCGTGCCCGGCATTCGAGGTGATGACGCGGCAGGGCCGCTTCTCGCCGTCGAGCGCAATCGCGTAAGTCGACAGATCCTCGCACCAGAAGGCGTCCTCGAATTGCCGCCGCAACCTCTCGGCGGCCTCTTCGAGCCGCGCCGCCATCGTGTCGTCGCCTAGCGCGTGCGCCAGCTCCGCTGCGTAGCGTTTCGCGGCATAGACGTAGCCCTGCACCTCACACAGCGCGATCGGGCCCGTCGCGAGCTCGCCATCGGCATGAAAGATTGCGTCCCCGGAATCCTTCCAACCCTGATTGGCGAGGCCGGCGGCGCTCTGCCGGTCGTATTCGACAAAGCCGTCATGATCCGGATCGCCATAGGTGTCGATCCACTGCAACGCCGCTTTGATGTTTGGCCAAATGCCGCGGACCGCGTCGAGATCGCCGGTTCGCGTGTAATAGGCGCCGGCGAGCATGACGAAGAGCGGCGTCGCATCGACGCTGCCGTAATAGCGCGCGAACGGCACCTCGCCGAGCCGCGCCATCTCACCCTGCCGCATCTCGTGCAGGATCTTTCCCGGCTCGGCATCGCGCTCGGGATCGATTTCGGTCGCTTGCTCCGCCGCGAGAAACGAGAGCACGCCCTTCGCGATCGTCGGGTCAGTCCACAACGTCAACAGCGCGGTGATGATGCCGTCGCGGCCGAACACCGTGCTGTACCAGGGGATGCCCGCATACGGGTAGGGTCCGTGCGGCGTCTCGGTCATCAGCATGTAAAGATCGGCCGCCGAGCGGCGCGCCAGCTCGTTGAACACGGCGTTCGAGCCTTCGAGCCTGGCAGCCCGCGCGCTGGCCTGCCGCGCCGCATGCCGCGCCGCGCGCAAGGCACCGTAATAGCGCCGCACCCCCCATTTATCCTTGCTCGGCACCCCGCAATCGACGCGCAGCACGATGCGCGTTGCCTCGCCGCCTTTCAGCTTCAGGACAAATTGCGCGCTGCTCGTATCGAGCCGAGCGGGCGCCGGCTCAAAGCGCAGATGCGTGTCGCGCTCGATGCCGTCGAGCCCGCGATAGCGCAACACGACCGCATCGCCCGACAATCGCTCGGCGGAGCGGCGTCCGCGTTTTGCGCGGTGCTGGCCGCGCACCTCGAACACATCGACAAAATCGGCGGCAAACCGCAGGCTCAAGGTGATGACATGCGGCTCGACATCGAAATTGCGCACGAGCACCAGCTCGTTATAAGCGTCCTCCCAGACGAATTGCCGACGATTGATGTAGATGCGCTCGCGATGCAACGCACGGCCATCCAAGTCGGTCATGTCTGGGTTGGCGAGATCGACCGTCAACAGCGCGTTGTCCTCACCCGGGTTGGCGCTGAGCAGCAGCGGTCGGTCGCCGTTAAGATAAAGCTCGAGCTGCGACAAGTGGCGGGTGTCGTGGTGGTAAAGCCCGTCAGGGCTGCCGCGGTCGCCTGCGAGATCGCCAAACTGGTTGAGGACGGCGAAAGTATTGCCGTGCTTAAGGATGCGGGTGCGCGGCTCGCGAAAGGCGCCGGTCGCCTCGATGCGGAATTGCGAGTCGCCTTCGCTGGCTTCTGCCGTTGCGCGCGCCATCGCTCGACCCCCGCTCGCGGCCGCTCAATCCGCCGCGTGCGAAAAATTTTCTGCGCCGTCGCTCCTGAACCGCTCCGGCTGCATAGATGCGACATCGCCGAGCGGATCGGCTTTTACCGGCACATCGCCGTGCAACACGCGCTGATAGAGCGCGAGATAATCGCGCGCCATGCGGTCGGCGGTGAAGCGCTCCTCGAAGCGGCGGCGGATTGCGTGGCGGTCGAGGCGTGCGGCAAGCGGCACCGCTCTCGCCGCGCTCGCAATGTCATCGACGATAAAGCCGGTGAGCCCGTCTTCGATGATTTCAGGGACCGAGCCGCGGCCAAATGCAATGACGGGCGTTCCGTTCGCCATCGCCTCGATCAGCACGAGCCCGAACGGTTCCGGCCAGTCGATCGGGAACAGCAGCGCGACCGCATCGCCGAGAAACCGGCCTTTCTCGTCTTCACCGATCTCGCCGACGAACTCGATCAGCGGATCGTCGAGCAGTGGCAGAATCGCCTCCTCGAAGTAATCGCGATCGACAGGGTCGACTTTCGCCGCGATCTGCAGCGGCAGCCCGACATCCCGCGCGATTGTGATTGCCCGGTCGAGGCCTTTCTCGGGCGACACGCGGCCCAGAAAGGCGAGATACCCACCCGCGCCGTCGCCAAGGCGGTGCAGATCGCGCGGCAGCCCGTGTTGCACTGTGCCGTACCAGTTGGCCCAGGCGAGCGGCGTCCGTTGTGAGGCCGAGATCGAGACCAGCGGCATCATCTGACATTCGCGCACAATGACCGCCAGATCGGGAAGATCGAGCCTGCCATGCAAGGTCGTCAGCGTCTTCTGCCAGCTGTCGGCGAACAGCGGAAAATGCAGATAGTCGGTATGAAAGTGAATCAGGTCGAACTCCGCCTTGCGGCGATACACCCGGTGCAGCATCGCAAAATGATGCGCGAGCGGGTCCTTGCATCTCTGGTTGAGCCGCAAGGCCTCGTCGCATTGCGGCTCAAGATTTGCCGAGGTCCGCGAGTCGCCGCTCGCGAACAATGTCACGTCATGTCCGAACCGGAGCAGTTCCTCGGTAAGGTAGAACACAATGCGCTCGGTGCCGCCATAAAGCTTCGGCGGGCAGCTTTCGTAAAGCGGACAGATCTGTGCAATTTTCATGGTTGTTGGCCCATACTCCACCCCACAGCGGACGCGGTGCGCGATCCGCAAACGGCGCGGGCCGGCGCTCGTCTCCGGTTGCGACCCCAAGTCGCCCGGGCCGCCTCGCGATGAAACTGAAACCGCTCAGCCGGGCGCTGTGGGGGTCGTCGTGCGGCGCTTGCTCAGGCCGTCTTGCGAGCCGCGTTGCCGCGAGCGGTGAGCGGGCTGAAACGGCCGGGATGAACACCGACCGGGCGTTCCGCGCAAAGCGATCGATTTCGCGGCGCTATGTTCTTCAAGGGGGCTGATCCGGCGCTGCGGAGGAGTGTAGGCTCGCGCTGCCGATGCGCCGAATTCTCCTGCATACAATCGCGCTCGTGCGGCTCGCGCTCGTGCTGTGTCCGCTCGGCGCCACGGCGTTCGCGCAGGACACCGCCGGGCTCTGGCAGGGAGCGCAATGGGGCGAGTCGAGCCGCGCGCTTCTCGCCCATTTTGGCGCCCGCGCGACGGTATTGCCGCGGCCCCTCGACTTCGGCGACAGCTATGCCGAGATCGTGTTGCGCAACGTGACGCTCGGCGGCGTACCGCTGATTGCCTATTTCCAGATGGATAAAAGGACGGGTGGGCTGAAGCGCATTCAGTTCGAGCGGCCGCGCCACGGCGTCAACCCGCCGGTGTTTCGCGCCATTTTGGGGGCGTGAGGCCCTAATGATCGTCCGGACAATCAAACGCAAATCCCAATTTGATAATCGCCGGGCGCTTCCTTCCGCAGCATTAGCTCACGCACTCAAAAGAGAATCCATCGGTCGAGCCCGGCCCGGTCGCATCGCAGACCGTCGAGTCTACCTACGGCGCGCCTGACTTGATGTGCGGCATCCGCCCAGGCCCGGCGGGCGGCTATCAGACCGCCGCCGACCGGATCTGGCAGCGCGACGGCGTTGTGATCCGCGCCGTCTTCCGCGGCACCTCACTGGAAGCCGTCGAGGGCTGCCTCGGCGGCGATCTGACATCGGGGCCCTGCGGGCTGACCGCGCAGCTCCTCGTGCGCATCAGCCCGCCGGGCGGCGACGCGGCATCCTGTCCCGCGCCGCGCGCCCGCTGACCGGAGGTTTGTCGGCTATCCTTCCGCTGCTTACGGCGCGAGCTGGCCGCGGATCTCGCCGCCTTTGTTCGCGGCGGTGTGGACATTGACGTAGCATTTGCCGGCCTGCAAATCGGCCAGCTGTGCATCGGTCAAGGCCGCCGAGCCTGTGATCGGGCTGGCGGGGTTGGCCGCGCCGAGCGGCACCGCTACCCCGGCATTCGCGCCGGGCGCGGCGCCGCAATGAATGTGGGCGGCGGCCGCTGGACCGGTCAGCCCCGTGAATTCCACCCGGTATGTCGCCTGCTTCGTCGCTGTATCGACATTGACCTGCGCGCTGCCCTTGCCCGGGCTCTGCACCGGCGGGACTTCGGCGTTGCTGGCGAGATTGGCCTTGTAGCTGACCGTCGCCGCGTTTGCCCAAGTGAAGGCCGCCGCAGCCGCCAGGAGACCGATTACCGTTGCCGTTTTGCGCATGTGCACCTCCCCTTTTGTCGAGTCTACGCCCGCAGGGCGCGATAGGGCCCTACGGTCACCCAACTATAAGGGACGTTGTTTTTCCCGAAGGCAAGGCATCCAAGCGATGCCGCCGCTCACTTCGGCGCGAGCCGCACCGGTGCTGGTGCGGCTTGTTGCCGGGCGAGTTTCGCTTATGCTCGGCGCCGCATGCAGGGGGGCATCTTATCCGCGGCCGAGCCGGTCCAGCCGAATGCCGCAGCCGCAGCGCCGCATCACAGGCTCGCGCGCTCTTACGGGGTGTGGGCGGCCGCCGCGATCGCGGCGCTGACCGTCGCGCGGCTCATCTGGCTCGCCGCGACAACCGCCGAGCTTTACCCCGACGAGGCGCAATATTGGTTTTGGTCCTTGCACCCGGCGCTCGGCTACTATTCAAAGCCGCCGCTGGTCGCCTGGGTCATCGGCTTGACGACGCGGGTGCTGGGCGACAGCGAATTCGCCATCCGGCTGACGGCACCGTTCCTCCACGCCATCGCCGCCGCCTTCGTCTACGGCATTGCGGCGCGGCTCTATGATCGCCGCACCGGCTTCTGGTCCGCTTTGGCTTATATCACCCTGCCCGGCGTCTCGCTGTCTGCCTTTCTGATCTCGACCGATGCTGTGCTGCTGCCCTGCTGGGCAGCCGCGCTCTACGCCTTCATTCGAGCGCGCGAGCCTGGCGGCGAGCGGTGGTGGCTTGCGGTCGGGATCGCCGCGGGGCTCGGCCTGCTCGCGAAATATGCGATGGCCTATTGGCTGCTCTCGGCATTCGGCTATGTGCTGCTGGTGCGCGACGAGCGGCGGCACTTGCCGCGTCTGCTCGGCGCGAGCCTTGTCGCATTGCTGCTCTACCTGCCGAACCTTTGGTGGAACTGGCAGCACGATTTTGTCAGCTACCGGCATGTGCGCGACAACGCCGAGATCGCCGGCGTCCTGTTCCATCCCGGCGCTTTTCTCGAATTCTTGGCCTCGCAATTCGCGGTGTTCGGCCCGCTGTTCTTTGCGGTGCTGATCGCGATCGCCGCGCGCCTGCGCAGTCTCGCCGAACCGCGCGCCCGCCTGCTCGCCGCCTTTGCATTGCCGGCGCTCGCGATGATGCTCGGTGTCAGCTTGCTGTCGCGGGCTCAGCCCAATTGGGCGGCGCCGACCTACGTCTCGGCGACAGTGCTTGTCGTTGCCTGGGCGCTCCGGGGGGAGTGGCGGCGAGGACTGCGCATCGCGATCGCGATCAATCTCGCCGGCGCAGTCGCTCTGTTCGGCGTCGGCGACGCGCTCGCCGCGGCCGGGATCACCATGCCGGCGAGATACGATCCGCTGCACCGGTTGCGCGGTTGGCGCGCGTTCGGCCAGGAGGTCGGGGCCGCCCTGGCGGCGCATCCCGGGCTGAGCCTGCTCGCCGATGATCGGGAGCTCCTGGCAGCGCTCGTCTATTACGTCCGGCCGCACCCGCTCGACGCGGTCGAATGGAACCCGATCCCCGGTATCTGGGACCAGTTCCTCCTGGCCAACAACCTCGCCGGGCATGTCGGGGAGGATTTCCTCGCCGTGACAAAGCATGGGTTGATCGAGGAGATGCGCCCCGTCTTCGCCGAGATCGTGCCGCTCGGCACGATCCGGAGCCATGCCGGCGCGGTCCGCGAGCGCCCCTATGCGCTCTACATTCTGCGCGGCTATCGCGGGCCGTCGGCCCCGGCGCAGCGGCGGGGCTAGATCGCTCCGATTACTCCGCAGCCGCGCGTCGCAGCGCTTGCGTATCGCGGTAGCGCAGCCCGGTCGTGATCGTCCCACCCTCGAGCCGCGCCAGCGTAAAGACCTGTTCCTTCTGCTCCGTGCCGGCGAGGTGCATGATTCCGATCGGCTCGTGCGGCGCATAGGGCTCGACAAAGAGTCCGCGCTGTCCATCAAAGCCGGGGGCGGCATCGCCCGGCATCCAGTTGCAGTAAGCCGGCAGAAAATTGGCCGGCAGATGCTCGGCGAAAATCGCGTAATTGAGCGCGATCTGCTCGACATAGAAAAACCGGGTCCGCTGCAGCACGCCTGCCATGATGCGCGCCCAGGCCTGCCAGTGCGGCGCGTCCCGATGCAGCGCAAAGACGCCGCAATTGACCATCGGGTTGCGCCCGAGCCGGTCCGCGACGCGCCAGCCGAACGCCTCGCGATAGCATTTCCACGCCAACGTCCAGCCGAACAGTTTCGGACGCTTGTAATGGCGCTTATAGGCACGGTCGATCTCGGGCACGATCGCCAGTCGGTCCTGGCCGGCCGCGGCGCAATAGAGCTCGACGGTGCGCCAGTCTTGCAGCCAGGCATCGGCATCGAGCCAGAAATACATCTCGTGCCCTGGAAAATGCCGCGGCAGGAACGGCCGCGCCACCTGCGCCTTCAGCGTTTCCGGCGTGCGCTCCCGGTTGGGGAAATCGACATCCCAGCCCGGGCGGACGACCTGTGCCGCCTGTCCCGCCAGCCAGTCTCGCTCAGCCCCGCTCAGGCCCAGATCGAGAACCCCGATCGCGACCTCTGGGTTGAGCGCCCGCACCGAGGCGACCGCATCCTGCAATAGCGCAAAATAGCCGCTGTCGGCGGCGCTGACGACGATCAGGCCGCCGGCGCCAGGCACGGCATCCGTCACGGCATCAGGCGATAGCCGCCGGGCTCGGTTATCAGGATCTCGGCATGCGCCGGGTCGCGCTCGATCTTCTGGCGCAGGCGGTACACATGCGTTTCGAGCGTATGCGTCGTGACCCCGGCGTTATATCCCCAGACCTCGCCGAGCAGCGTGTCGCGGTCGATGACCCGGTCGCCCGCGCGATAGAGATATTTGAGGATCGCAGTTTCCTTTTCGGTCAAACGCACCTTCTTGCGGGCGCCGCCGTCTATCATCAGCTTGGCGCCGGGCTGAAACGTGTAGGGCCCGATCGTCAGCACGGCATCGTCGCTGTGCTCGCTCTGCCGGAGATGCGCGCGCAGCCGCGCCAGGAGCACGCTCAACCGGAACGGCTTTGTGACATAGTCATTGGCGCCCGCATCGAGCCCCGTAACCGTATCGGTCTCGCTGTCGGCGGCGGTCAGCATGACAATGGGCGCGCTGACCCCGGCGCTGCGCATGCGGCGGCACAGCTCGCGTCCGTCCATATCCGGGAGCCCGATATCGAGGAGGATCGCGTCGAACCGCTCGCGCCCCGCCGTCGCGAGCGCCTCCATCGCGGTATCGCACTCGACGGCGGAAAACTCGCCGTGCTGCTCCAGCTGCTCGGCCAGCGAATGACGCAATGCCGGGTCGTCATCGACGATCAGGATCTTGCGAAGACTGCGCATACCCTTCTCTGCCCTGTTGCCCCACCCGGCCGTTCCACCAATTGCGGGCGAATTACCGCTTTATTCGCCCGATGGGCGGAATCTATCCCCGGCTGCGGACCGGGGCTGTGGCCAAATTAGCCGTTTTCCGGCGGCCGCGCACCTGCCCGCCGGGCGCGAGGAGTGGCAGGCATGCGCCGAAACGGCTGGCGCACCGCTCGCCACACCCTATGATATTGGACGAAACGAGGTATCTCTTGGTCGAACCGCTGATCCCCCCATCGCGCGACCCAGGCCGAGCTGGCCAAGCGATCGACGCTGCCCTCTCCGCGCTGCGGCGCGGCGAGCCGGTATTGCTTTACGGTCAGGGCGAGGCCGTGCTGGCCCTCGCGGCGGAATTCGTCAACGAGGACAATCTGCAGCGCCTGCGCCAAGTCTCGGCGCGGCCGTTGCGCGCGGTCCTGACCCGCCGCCGTGCCGTCGCGCTCGGTCTGGCGCGGCGCGAAGCGTTGTCGGGCGCCGTGTCGATTGCGCTCGCGCCGGAGCTCCCGGCGGGCGTCATCCGCAATCTCGCCGACCCTGCCGCCTCGCTCGGCGCCGACCCGCCGGGTCTCGGGCCTGAGCCCGCCATCGCCGAGGGCCCTGAGCTCGCTGCCGTTGCCTTGGCGAAGCTGGCGGCATTGCTGCCGGCCGTGCTGGTGCTGCCTCTCGCGCCATCCGAAGCGGCCTTAGCGCGGCGCCGCCGCGATTTCGCGCCAGTCGACACGGCCGATGTGCTGAGCCGGCGCGCCGCGATGACGGGCCTCACCCAGGTCGCCGAAGCCCGCGTGCCGCTGGCAGACGCCGAGGATGCCCGGCTGATCGCCTTCCGCCCTGGGGATGGCGGCACGGAGCACCTCGCGATCCTCATCGGCACCCCCGCGCCGGGAAAACCGGTCCTCGTGCGGCTCCATTCCGAATGCTTCACCGGCGATCTCTTGGCGAGCCTGCGCTGCGATTGCGGCGACCAGCTGCGCGGCGCAATCGCGGCGATCGCGGACGCCGGCGGCGGCATTCTGCTTTATCTCGCGCAAGAGGGCCGCGGCATCGGGCTGGTCAATAAACTGCGCGCCTACCAGCTACAGGATGCCGGCTTCGACACGGTCGACGCTAACGAGCAGCTTGGCTTCGATGCCGACGAGCGGGTCTATTTGCCGGCGGCCGAGATGCTGCGCCAGCTCGGCTTCACCTCGGTGCGGCTCTTGACCAACAACCCCGACAAGGTCGCCGCGCTCGAGCGCTACGGCATCGATATCGTCGAGCGTGTGCCACACGTCTTCCCCGCCAACGGGCACAACGAGCGCTACCTTCGCACCAAGGCAACCCGCAGCGGCCACCTCCTGTAAGGCTGCTTCCGCTATTTAGCCGCGGCAGCGGCACCGGCGGGAATGCGGCGGGCGCCGAAGATCGCCGTCCCGACCCGCACATAGGTCGCACCAAAGCGGATCGCGGTCTCGAAATCGGCGCTCATCCCCATGCTGAGCTGGTCGAGCCCGTTGCGCTTGGCGATCTCGCGCAACAAGGCGAAATGCAATGCCGGCTCCTCATGCTCGGGCGGGATGCACATGAGCCCGACGACCGGCAGGCCGAGCCGGCCGCGGCAATCGGCAATAAAGGCATCGGCCGCTTCCGGCAACACCCCGGCCTTCTGCGCCTCTTCGCCGGTATTGACCTCGATAAAGCACGGCAACCGGCGGCCGCTCCGTTCCATCTCGCGCGCCAGCGCCTCGGCGAGGCGCGGCCGGTCGACGGTTTCGATGACATCGCAATGCGCGACCGCATCCTTGACCTTGTTGGTCTGCAGCGGTCCGATCAGATGCAGCGTGAGATCGGGGTAGTCGCGGCGCAGCCCTGGAAATTTTGCGACCGCCTCCTGCACCCGGTTCTCTCCGAAGACACGCTGCCCCGCGGCGAGCGCGGCGCGCACGCTGTCGGCCGGCTGCGTCTTGCTGACGGCGACGAGCGTCACCGCATCCGCTGGCCGGCCGGCGGCGCGCGCGGCCGCCTCAATGCGCCCACGCACCGTCGCGAGATTGGCGCTGATCGGTTCCATGACGGCACCTCTTCCATAACGAGGCCATTCCTGGCACAAGGCATGCCCAAGCTCGCGGCCGGCTGGCCGCGGCGCCCGGGATTATGTGATGTCCGCTCGTTATTACCCTCTGTTGACGGCACTGGCCGCAAGTCTTTCGTTGCTGCTCGCGGGCTGCGGCTCGGCGCCGCCTGCCGCACCGCCGCCGCCCACCTCGCCCCTCGCGGCGCAGGCGGCGAGCGCTCAACCCGAGGACATCGATACGGAGAGCACGATCTGGACCGTGCTCGGGATGGCCAAGCGCCCGTCGCAGCGCGCCATTGGTCCGCAAACCGGCGATCAGGTCAGCCCGATCATTTGGGAAGCGGCGCATGACACGCTCAATTTCGTCAAGATAACCTCGGAAGACCCGATGACGGGGGTCTTGCAGACCGATTGGTATTCGCCGCCGGGAAAACCAAACGAGCGCATGCGGATCGCGGTCTTCATCCTGTCGCGCGCCTTGCGCTCGGATTCGTTCTCGATATCGATCGAGCGCCAGCAGCGCTCGCCGACCGGGCAATGGAGCGACGCCCCGATCTCCCGGGATGCGATCGCCGAATTGGAAAGCGCGGTGTTGCTGCGGGCGCGCCATATCCGCGCCGAACGTTATCGCGATACCTCATGAGCGACGCCAACACAGTCGAAGCAATGCCGGAACGAGGCCGCACCGCCCGCGGCGCCGGCACATCGCGGTACAATTTTCGCGAAACCGAAGCCAAATGGCAGCGCGCCTGGCAGGAGCGCGGCAGCTTCATTGCGCGCGAGGATCTGGCCCGGCCGAAATATTACGTCCTCGAGATGTTTCCGTACCCGTCCGGCAAATTGCATGTCGGGCATGTGCGCAACTACACGATGGGCGATCTCGTTGCGCGCTATCGCCGCGCCCAGGGCAACAACGTCTTGCACCCGATGGGATGGGACGCGTTCGGGCTGCCGGCCGAGAACGCGGCGATTGCTGGCAACACGCATCCCGCGGTGTGGACCAGCGAAAACATCCGGACGATGCGCGCGCAATTGCAGCGCATGGGCTTCTCCTATGACTGGTCGCGCGAGGTCGCGACCTGCCATCCGGAATATTACCGACACGAACAGAAGATGTTTCTCGATTTCCTCGCGGCGGATCTTGCCTATCGCAAGGAGTCCTGGGTCAACTGGGATCCCGAGGAACACACCGTTCTCGCGAATGAGCAGGTCATCGAAGGGCGCGGCTGGCGCTCCGGCGCGCTTGTCGAGAAGCGGCTCCTGTCGCAATGGTTTCTGCGCATCACCGCGTTCAGCGACGAATTGCTCGAGGCGATAAAAACGCTCGACCGTTGGCCGGAACGCGTGCGGCTGATGCAGGAGAACTGGATCGGCCGCTCGGAAGGCGCGCGCGTGCAATTCCCGATCGCCGGCCGTGACGAGACGATCGACATCTTCACGACGCGCCCCGACACATTGTTCGGCGCTTCGTTTATCGCGTTGTCGCCGCATCACCCGCTGGCGCAACAGCTCGCCGCGAGCGACCCGAAGCTCGCCGAGTTCATCGCGGAATGCGACCGCCTCGGCACCAGTGAAGCAGTCATCGAGGCGGCCGAGAAGCGGGGCTACCGCACGCCGCTCGAAGCCGTTCACCCGCTCGACGACACGCGTCGCGTGCCGGTCTATGTCGCCAATTTCGTGCTGATGGAATACGGCACCGGTGCGATCTTCGGTTGTCCGGCGCACGACCAGCGTGATCTCGATTTCGCGCGCAAATATCGGTTGCCGGTCATCCCGGTCATCCTGCCGCCGGGCGAAGACCCAAAACATTTCGCGATCGGCGACACGCCGTATTTAGAGGACGGCGCCGCCTTCAATTCCGACTTCCTCGATGGTCTTTCCGTTGGCGAGGCGAAACGCGCGGTCGGCGAGCGGCTCGAACAACTCGGGCGCGGCGAGCGAACGATCGCCTATCGGCTGCGCGATTGGGGCGTCTCTCGGCAGCGCTATTGGGGTTGCCCGATCCCGATCATCCACTGCGCGCGATGCGGCATCGTGCCCGTGCCCGAGAATGATCTTCCGGTCACGCTGCCCCAGGATGTCAGCTTCGACCAGCCCGGCAACCCGCTCGATCGTCACCCGACCTGGAAACATGTCAAATGCCCGCGCTGCCAGGGCGCCGCGCAGCGCGAGACCGACACCTTCGACACGTTCTTCGAATCGTCGTGGTATTTCTTGCGCTTCTGCTCGGCGCGCGCGCCGGTCGCGTTCGAGCGCGCCGCGGCCGAATACTGGATGCCGGTCGATCAGTATATTGGTGGCGTCGAGCACGCCGTCCTACACCTGCTCTATTCGCGCTTCTTCACCCGCGCGCTGACGCGCTGCGGCTATATCGATCTCGCCGAGCCCTTCGCCGGCCTGTTCACGCAGGGCATGGTGTTGCACCAGACCTATCAGAACAGCGACGAG
>JBKOVT010000150.1:0-5438 GCA_046724035.1 Pseudomonadota bacterium
CGGCGATTACGGCACGAACCTGCTGGCGCCGGCGATGCCGGTGGTCATTCAGCACAACATGACCTTCTTCGCGCTGTTCGGGCTCGATGTGAACCGCGAGTTCCAGTACCCGCGCTATTTCGCGATGCAGCCGGCCGGCGGCCCGAACCCGTCGGCCGCCTTCTCGCAAGGCTTTTTCGAGGTCGCGGCGGCGCAGAACCCGAAACCGAAAACCTTGGCGATTATCGCCGCCGATGCGGAATTCCCGCACAACGCCGCCGATGGCGCACGCGAGAACGCGAAGAAAGCCGGTCTGCAGATCGTCTACGACAAGACCTACCCGCCGAACACGACCGACTACACGCCGATCGTGCGCGCGGTCGACGCCGCAACGCCCGATGTCGTGTTCAGCGCCTCCTATCCGCCCGACGCCGTCGGCATCGTGCGCGCCGCCAACGAAATCGGCCTCAAGGCCAAGCTCTTTGGCGGCGGCCTCGTCGGATTGCAGTACGCCTCGATCAAGCAACAGCTCGGGCCGATGCTGAACGGTATCGTCGACTATGATTTCTGGGAGCCGGCGAAGACGCTGGACTTCCCTGGCGTCGAGGACTTCCTGAAGAAGTACCAGGCGAAGGCGGGGAGCGAGGGCGTCGACCCGCTCGGCTATTACCTGCCGCCTTTCGCATATGCCAACCTGCAGGTATTGCAGGCGGCGGTCGAGGCGACGAAGAGCCTCGATCAGGACAAGCTCGCCGATTGGCTGCGCAAGAACACGATCAAGACAATCGTCGGCGACATCGCTTTCGGCTCCAACGGCGAGTGGAAAGAAGCGCGCGTACTGCAGATCCAGTTCCACGACGTCAAGGGCAGCGACCTCGACCAGTGGAAGACCGACGAGAAGCAGACCATCCTGTGGCCGGACAAATACGCGACCGGCAAGGCGATCTATCCCTACGCCGACGCGAAGAAATAGCCTGTTAGGGCAACAGCCCCTCTCCCCGCAATGCGGGAGAGGGGCTTGTTCGGATGGAGTATTGCATGCGGTTCGGATTGTTCGGTGGCGCGCGGACCGATCCCGGCGAGCAAGCGAGCGACAGCCGGATCTACAGCGACTACATCGATTACATCTGCGAAGCCGAAGAGCTCGGCTTTCACAGCGTCTTCCTCGTCGAGCATCACTTCACCGGTTTCGGTCAGGTCTCGGCGACGCTGAATTTCCTGACCTATCTCGCCGCGAAGACGACGAAGATGCGCCTCGGCACCGCCGTCCTCGTGCTGCCCTGGCACAATCCGGCGCTTCTGGCAGAGCAGGCCGCCACCCTCGACCTCCTGTCAAACGGCCGCTTCGATTTCGGCGTCGGCAAGGGCTATCGCTGGGGCGAGTTTCACGGCTTCTGCATTCCGGTGGAGGAGGCGGAGGAGCGCTATCAGGAAACGCTGGCGTTCCTGCGCAAGGCATGGACCAGCGGTGGCCGCTTCTCGCATCACGGCAAATACTGGCATTACGAGGATGTCGTCATCGAGCCGGCGCCGGTGCAAAAGCCGCATCCGCCATTCTGGATCGGCGCCGCCAGCCCCAACTCGATCCGCTACGCCGCCGAGCAGGGTTATAATCTCTTGCTGGGTCAGGGGGGCGGGCCGGAGACCGTCGCTGAAGGTGTTTCGATCTATCGCCGCGCCGTCGAGGCGCAGGGCCGGGTTTTCGATACGTCGATGGTCGGGCTAACGCGCGCGCTGCACATAGCGATGAACGACAAGGAGCGCGAGGCGGCGCTGGCGTTGCGTGCGAAGTTCATGGCGCAGGTCGAGGAATTGTCGTTGTCGCCGACCGGCGACTCGCCGACTTTGGGGCGGCCGCGCAAGCGCATGACAGATGCCGAGCGCAACGCGCTCACGGAGCGGGACGCGCTGATCGGTCGGCCCGAGGAGGTCATCCGTCGCATCAAGCGGCTGCAAGAGGCCGGTGTCGAATACATTATGGTGATCGACTTCGCCGGCTCGCGCGAGCATTTGCGCATCTTCGCCCGCGAGGTTATGCCCGCCTTCGGCACAAGCTGATCACCTGTCCTGCTGTGATGCCGCAAGTCGCGCCAAGGCGCTGACGTCGGTCTTGCCGGTAGGCAGCGACGGCAATTGCTGCAGGACTGTCAGCTTCGAGGGTCGCCACGTCATCGGCAGACTTGCGGCGAGCCGGTGCCGCAATGCCACGCCCAGAGCGGCGGGGTCGGGTTCAAGCGAGGCGACAAACCCGTGCCGCGTCACCGAACCTGACCGCGGCACCGCAACGACGGCGGCATCGGTGACCCCCGGTTCGGTGCGTAAGACGGCCTCGATCTCCGCCGGCTCGATGCGGACGCCGTTGATCTTCACCTGGCGGTCAACACGACCGAGCAGCCGCAACATCCCGTCCGGCTGCACCTCCAGCAAATCGCCGGTCCGAAAACAGCGCCAGCCCGGGCGGTTCGGAGCCGGGACCAAGTTGCCCGGCACGACGCGCCCCTAACGCCATTCCCCTAGCGCGAGATAGCGGCTCCGCAACACCAGCTCGCCGGGTTCACCCGGGCCGACGGGGCGGTCAGCCTCGTCGAGCAATGCGTACTCGTGATTGGGCTGCAGCATTCCAACAGCGACGGTCGCTTCCGGACCGCTGTGGTCGGGCGGCACCTCCCAACTCGCCACGAACAGCGCTTCGGTCGAGGCATAGGTGTGCCAGACCGCGCAATCCGGCGGCAGCGACCGGCGCAATGCCATAAGCTCGGCACGCGGCAACCCCGCGGCGCCGATCCGCACGCAGCGCATCGCCGCGAACGCCGCCGGGGCTCGCTCCAACGACAGCAGCACGCGCAGCATCGGCGGCTGGAAAACAGCGCAGGTGACGCGTTCCCGCTCGATGAGCCTCAGCGTCCTGCCGGCGCCGTCTTCGGCGAATGAGGTCAAGACAGACCGCGCGCCGCACGCCAGAGCGCCGATCAAGGCGGAGAGCCCGGCGCCGGCGAATGGCCCCGACGGCATCACGAAACAGTCGGCCCGTGTCAGCCGCATGTCATTCACATTGGACAAGGCGCGGTACAGCACTGAGCGAGCCGACAGTACGATCCCCTTGGCACGACCGGAGCTGCCGGATGTCATGTGGACGCTGAGCGGCGCGTCCGGATCCGGCGCCGCGTCGGGCCGCCAGATCCGGTCAGGACCGGCCAAGACATCGGTCAGCATCAGCGCCGGCGCCTCGTACCGAAACGGTAACGCTTCGGCCAGCAGCAGGGCGGCCGGGGCGAGGTCCATGAGCAAATCACGCTGCCGCAGCGCAGGATTGGCCGGATCGAGGATCAGGCAGACCCGGCCGGAAACCAGGCAGCCGATCAACGCGGCGATGGCATCCGGCTGTCGCGGCAACAGGCATGCAACCGCCTCGCCGGGCGCGATCCGCTCCGCCAGCATCGCCGCGGTGTTCTGCGCGATGCGCAGCAGATCACTGTATCGCAACGCGCCGCTGCGGCTGACGAGCGCGACAGCGTCCGGGTTATGCGCCGCGCCCTGGCGCAGCAGCTCCAACAGCGGTGTCTCGCAAAACGTGTCGGCGCCCTTATGACGCTCGGCGACTTTGGCGTCCGGGAGCCCCCAGATCCCTTCGTCGTTCAGGAGCGCACTCGGCATCACTCATTCCTCCGGCAGCGCATCTGAAATGAGTTCAACGATGTCGCGAACCCGGTGAAGCCGCTCCAACGCTACGACGTCGATCTCAATCGAGAATTGCTCTTCCAGCAGCGCTATCGTTTGTAGGAGGCGCAGGCTGTCGATATTCGGAACGTCGGCCAACGGCAGGTCCTGCGGTAAGGCGACCGCCGCCCGCTCGCAAACCCGGCACAGCATGTCGGAAACCGCCCTCACAATAGCTTCGGGGCTAGGGTTATGCCTCGGTCGGGGCTTGCTCATCGCACGTGTCGCTTGCTGGCTCGTGCTCAGCTCGCCCGGTGCAGCTTGAGCGTCTCGGAACACAATGCCGCCCACTCGTCGAACGGTCCGTGGGGAATGACAAATCTTTCCAGCCGGCCCGCATAAAGCCCGTCGTCTAGCTTCTCGACCCGACACGCCTCGGCCCGATCCTTCTGCGTGACACAAAGCAGCGAGGCCGGACCAATGGTGCGCATCGCCGCCTTCAGCCGGCGCATCTCCGCTTGACCGAAGCCAGGGTCGGCGCTTTTGAACACAAATATGCGCCGTGCATCTGCTATGTCGCGCAGCAGTTTGCGCCGCAAAAGCCGCAGCGTTGCGCAGCCGTGATGCAGAAGTTCGGCGACGCCCTCTTCGTCCCGCGGTTCGATGACGGTGGTGTGCAGTCGCAGGTAGGGAGTCTGGATTCGGTAATCTATCTCGATCCACGCCGCGGTCGTCGTCGCGGGGTCGGCCAGCCCCTCGAACCGACACTCCAAGCCGCGCACAACATTCTCGTAAGTGGTACCGGCCCAGCGCAGCAGGCTCAGCGGGAGCTCGACGCCATAATGCCGTTGCGCCATAGCGAGTTCGCAATTCTCGCCCAGGCTGTCGAATGCGCTGAGCGCCGCCGCCTCTGGCCCGAGCGGCGTCGCGGCGGAGCTGCCGTCCCATTCTTTCAGGTTTAGATAGAGATGCGTTTCGCCCCGCCACGGCGGAAAGAGGCTTGGCGGCAGGGCCGCGTTGCCGTTGGTCCAGCGGAACACCTCCTCGCTGGCCGCCGGGTGTTCAACATGCTGGAACCCGTCGATGAAGGCAGGCGAGTCAATCGGGGTATCGATCGTCTCTCCGCCCTGCTCCCAGGAAAGGCCGAGCAGGGCGACCCCTAATCGCCGCTGGTCCACCGGGTGGCCGAAATCGACCGGCCGGCCGAAGCCGGAGATGATGCGAATTTCCCGCGCCGGCAAGGCGACGTGAAATAGCAGCCTGCCATCCGGCAAGGGTTCCGGCAGCCTCGGCAGATCGTCGACGAGAAGCGACACGGCCATATGCCGAGATTAGCGCGCCTTGGGCACAGCCTCTATCCTACCCGCACGGTTAGGGTTCCTCCTCGTGGCCGGTTCGGTCAGCGTCGGAACGACGCGTCGCCGATGCGCCGTCAGCTGGGTCGTGTACACCTGCGAGGTCATGCCCGCCTTCGCGGATTAACTTACTCGGTCCCCGACGCCGGATTGGGGCCGCTCATCAGGTCGGCCAGTGCGTGGCCGATCCATACGGCCACGAGACACAGCACGACGGACAGCAGGACATTGCCGCTCGCTTCGAGCCAGCGCCCGAAGCGTGCCAGCTCCAATGTCTGCAAGCTGAAGGCTGAGAATGTCGTAAATCCGCCGCACAGCCCGACCATGACAAAGGCGCGAAGCTCAAAGGAAACCGGCCAGCGATGGGCGGTGACGGTACCGAAAAAGCCGATAATGAACGACCCGATGATGTTGATCAGGATCGTCCCCCATGGGAATTGCGGGCCG
>JBKOVT010000263.1:0-16292 GCA_046724035.1 Pseudomonadota bacterium
CGCGTGCGTCTTATCTTCTGCTGGTCGACGCTCGTCATGGGAGCCTCCCTCGGTGTTATCGAGCCGGGAGCAATCTACTCAACCGGGCGTTAGCGGCGAGGCGTTATACCGCGGAGGATGCCGTGAAGAAGATCCTTATGGCACTCGCTGTCGTCATGTTTGCCGGGCTGTTCTGGTCGCAGCCGGCCGAAGCGCGCTGCTGGTGGAACGGCTTTCGGTGGCACTGCACGCATTATCGGCACCACTATTGGCACGCGCGGTACTGGTACCCGCGCCACTACTACTATCGGCCCTATTATTACGGCTGGTACCGGCCCTACTATTACCGGCCCGTGTGCACGCCCTGGCCGCTCTGCTGGGGATAAGATCCTGACTCCGGCCGCCGACCGCTGAGGCCGGTGGCCCTGGGGCAGTCGCAACGGAAAATACCTTAGGTGTGGGCGCGCCTCTCCCGGCGGAGAGGGCGGCGCCAAGCCGGTTGCCGCGACCCGGCAAATCGGCCGACAATCCCGCCCCCGATGGCCTCTGGCAAAAGCATCGGTCGAGCGGGAGAAGCTGGATGACGGTATTCGGGCTGCGCCGCCGCGTGGCGGCGGTTCTGCTGTCGCTCGGGATCTTCGCCTTCGCGACGGCGGCTTCCGCTGCCGAGGGTCCGGCGCCTAAGGGGCGCGCCGTCATGGCTTGGCATGTAACGATCGCGCCTGCCTGGTTCGATCCGTCGAGCGCGCCGGCGCAGATCACGCCCTTCGGCATGCTCTACGCGATCCATGACGCGCTCGTCCGCCCGTATCCCGGGCAGAAGATGGGGCCGAGCCTCGCCGAATCGTGGGAGGAGAGCGAGGACGGCAAGACTTACGAGTTCCGCCTGCGTCAGGGGCTCACCTTCCACAATGGCGACCCCGTCACGACCGAAGACGTCAAATTCAGCTTCGAGCGCTACCAGGGAACCGGCGCCAAGACCCTGAAAGAGCACGTCCAGGAGGTCGAGATCGTCGATCCGCGGATCGTGCGGTTTCACCTGAAGGAGCCGTGGCCCGATTTCATGACGTTCTACGGCACGACCGCCACCGCCGCGGGCATCGTCGTCCCCAAAAAATACATGACCGAGGTCGGGGATGACGGCTTCAAGAAACACCCGATCGGCGCCGGCCCTTATAAATTTGTCAGCACTCAGCCTGGCGTCGAGGTCGTTTTGGAGGCCTTCACCGGCTATTGGCGACGGGTGCCGAACGTCAAGACCTTGGTCATGCGCAGCGTGCCGGAGGCGACAACCCGCGCGCTGATGCTGAAGACGGGCGAAGCCGATATTGCTTATGCGCTCGACGGTCCCGATGCCGAAGACATCCAGAAGACCCCCGGCCTGCAGATCGTGCCGTCGAAGCACGCTTCGATCTTCTGGATCGAATTCCCCGACCAATGGAACCCGAAATCGCCGTGGCACGACATCAAGCTGCGGCAGGCGGTCAATTACGCGCTCGACCGGCAGGCGATCAACGAAGCGGCCTGCATGGGGCTGTGCCCCCCGGCGGGCGTCATCGTGCCGCGCGTCATGGAATACGCATTACAAGCA
This sequence comes from Pseudomonadota bacterium, assembly GCA_046724035.1. GTDB lineage: Bacteria > Pseudomonadota > Alphaproteobacteria > ATCC43930 > CGMCC-115725 > DATARH01. The sequence continues at coordinate 1,571 of JBKOVT010000263.1, forward strand.
CCGGCCTTGCCGCAGGATCTGGCAAAGGTGAAGCAGCTTCTGACCGAGGCGGGCTACCCGAATGGCATAGACGCCGGCGATTTCACGCCGAACCCCGGCTTCCCGACGGTCGCCGACGCGATCATGAACGATCTCAACAAGGCCGGCATCCGCGTCCAGATGCGGCAGATGGAGCGCGCGACCTTCTACGGGAACTGGATCGAAAAGAAATTGCACGGCGTCGTCATGATCGGGGCCGGCAATTCCGGGAACGCGGCGAGCCGCGTTGAGTCGTTCATCTATTCGAAGGGCGCGTATGCGTTTGGCGGCTACCCGGATCTCGACGAGCTGTTTTTGAAGCAGGCGGGCGAGCGCGACCCGAAGAAGCGCGAGGCGATGCTTTTCCAGATCCAGCAGGCGACGATCGACCGCGCGATGTTCGCGCCTGTCATGGATCTGCGCGCGCTGATGGGGATCGGGCCGCGCGTCACCAAGCATACCGTCACCGATGTCTGGATGAGCCCCTTTCCGTCCTACGAGGACATGGAGATCAAGGGGTAGGAGGCCCCAACCGCCTTTCCTTATTACGCGTCCCGGCGAAAGCCGGGACCCATTCGTCCGAGGCACGAACAATTGAAGGGTGGGTCCCGGGTTCGCCGCGACACGGATTTGGAATGGCACCGTGCCGTGCCTAAATCCTGATTGTTATGTCCAGCGCTTCGCAACTCAGCCTGCTCGACGAGCAGACAGCCGGATTGCCGGACGGGTTCGAATACCGCCCGGGATTGGTGTCAGCGGAGAACGAAGCCGACCTGATCGAGGCGTTTCGCGCGCTCGACTTCCGACCGTTCGAGTTTCACGGCTATTTCGGCAACCGCCGTACCGTGTCTTTTGGCTGGCATTACGATTTCGCCTCGAGCCGGGTGCGACCCGCCTCCGACATGCCGGACTTTCTGCTGCGGCTGCGCGACCGGGCCGCCGCCTTTGCTCGCGTTCCACCAGACGCTCTCGAACAGGCGCTGGTGACCGAATACGCGCCGGGAGCGGGCATCGGCTGGCACCGCGACCGTCCGGTATTCGATGACGTCATCGGCATCTCGCTCGGCGCGCCATGCCGCTTTCGCCTGCGCCGCAAACAAGGGAACATCTGGCAGCGCGCTGCGATCGAGCTGCAACCGCGCTCGGCCTATCTGCTGCGCGGGCCGGTGCGCCGCGAGTGGGAGCACAGCATTCCTCCGCTCGAGCAGCTGCGCTATTCGGTGACCTTCCGCAGCGTCAAACCGTCCGCTAAAAGCGCCGCGCTATGAGCAACGCAACGGCCCGGCCGCTGCTCGTCGTCGACGGCGATAATTTTGCGCATCGCTCGTATCACGCCTTGCCGAAGACGATCCGCCGCAAGGGCAATCGCGGCGGCGGCGCGATCATCGGGTTCAGCAATTTCCTGCTCAACCTCTATGCCAACGAAAGGCCGCGCGCCGTGCTGGTCGGCTGGGACACGCTTGGCGCGCCGACCTATCGCCAGAAATTGTTCCCGGACTACCAGGGTGGACGGCAATTCGATGACGAGCTGGTCGAGCAGCTCGAAATCCTGCCCGAGCTCGTCGCGGCATGCGGCTTCGCCTTCGCGAAGGCGCCTGGTTACGAGGCCGATGATTTTCTCGCCGCGGCGGTTGCGGCGGAGGAGGGGCGAGGCGGCCATGTGCTCGTCGCGACGGGCGACCGCGATGCCTTTCAGCTCGCCTCCGACCGAACGACGATCCTCCACCCGGTGCGTGCCGGCGAGATGGCGCGCATCGGGCCGGCCGAGGTGCGCGAACGCTATGGCGTCGAGCCCGGCCAAGTCCCGGATTTCATCGCGTTGCGTGGCGACCCGTCCGACCGCCTGCCCGGCGCGCGCGGTGTCGGGCCCAAGGGCGCGGCGGCCTTGTTGCGCAAATACGCGACGCTCGACGACGCGTTTGCAGCCGGGCATCTTGCCGGCCAGGCCGAACAGCTCCGCCTATATCGCCGCATCGCGGTGATGGATGCCACGGCGCCCTTGCCGCCGATCGGCGACCAGGCGCCGAGCTGGGGAAAAGCAGCTGCGCTCGCCCGGGACTGGGAACTCAACCGCCTCGCCGATCGGCTAGAGGATTTGGCGAAGGCCGAGGCGCGATAAAAGCCCTTCTCCTGCATTGCGAGAGAAGGGCTTTGTGAGGACTTAGCGGCCGAGCGCCTCGACCCCGGCGCGGGCGCAGTCTTCGTCCTCTTGCGAGGTGCCGCCGCCGACCCCGCAAGCGCCCTCGACGATGCCGTTGCGGATGATCGGGACCGCGCCCTGTCCCATGATCATCTCGCCACCCGAGCGGGCGGCGATGCCGCGCGGTGTCGGCTGGTCGGCCCGCGCCTGCATCTCGCCGCTGGTCCGCCCGAAGGCCGCCGAGGCGACCGCCTTCCCCTGGCTGCCATAGACGCCGGCCCAGATCGCGTTGTCCATACGCTGGAAGGCGACGAGCCGTCCGCCGGCATCGACAACCGCGGCGCTGACCTTGATGTTGAGTTGCTTTGCTTTCGCCAAAGTGGCTTCAAGCACGCGATTGGCTTCGTCGAGTGTCAGGGCCATCGGTCTTCTCCCTACGCCTGAGCCGATGAATTCGGCTTGAGAAGCCGACTATAGCGACTCGGGCGCGGGGGTACACCGGCGATCACTTGTTCTTGCGGCGGGAACGGCGCGGCGGTTTAAGCATTAACGTCCGGGGCTAACGCAATCGGAGCATCGCCGTGTCGGATCTCGCCCGCCTGCGGCTCGTCTGGGAGCCGCGCCTGCTCAGCATCAGCCGCATCATGATCGGGCTTCTGTTTATGGAGCACGGCACCGCTAAGGTGCTCGATTTCCCGCACCAGGAGACGCACAAAGTCTTTGATCTGCTGACCCTCAACCCAGGCGCTCAGGGGCTGATCGAGCTGATCGGCGGTTTCCTCTTCGCGGTCGGGCTGTTCACGCGGCCGGTCGCCTTCATCCTCGCGGGCGATGTCGCGGTCGCCTATTTCATGGCGCACGCCCCGCGCGGGTTTTTCCCACTGCTCAACGGCGGCGAGCTGGCGATCGTCTACTGCTTCGCCTTTCTGTATTTCTGGCTCGCCGGCGGCGGCGAATGGAGCCTCGACCGGCTGCTCGGAAGAGATGGCGTCCCTCGTGAAATCCCGTCCGATGCGACCCTCGTCGGCGAGCGCTGGGTAGTAAGCCGTGTCTCGCCGACCGGGTCTCCAGATCGTGCGACGATCGGAAGCACGGCGGAACGCGAGGCTACCCGGCGCTAGTTTCCGCGCGAGCACAGCAAGAGAAAACCCCTCTCTCGCCGCGGCGGGAGAGGGGGTTTTCCGTCTCGGGTCGGCTGCCTTAGTCGGCGGCGGCCTTGATGACCGGTGTGTTGAGGACCGCGGCGGCTTCCTTCGCGACCCTCGTGCCCTCGAAGAAGCGCGGGTTCTGCGTCCCCCACAGCCGCACCGAGTTGGCAAAGACGAAATCGCGGAAATCGTCGTCGGTGATGAGCCCTTTCTCGACGAGTTCATGCGCCTGCGGCAGCGGGTCGCGGAAATCGATGACGTCGAAATGCCCGATATCCGAGCTGAAGATCGCGTTGAGCCTCGCGCCGAACGGGTTGCCCTTGCCAAAGGCAGTCGCGTTCATGCGGTCGTCGGCCTCGCAGCCGAAATAGAACGGGTTCGCGTAGAGGTCGATCCAGTCCTGTTTCCGCGTGATCTTGCACGGCGCGAAATCGTCGAGTTCGGTGCGGTTGCCCGTCAGATCCTGGGTGTCGGGACTGGGCCAGCCGTCCCGCGCCTTCAGCGCGTCGGCGATGTCGCGGTAGCCGTATTTCTCGACCATGCTCATCAGCAATTTGCGGTCGAGCTTTTCCGGCTTCATGCGTTCGAGCGCCGGAGCGCCCCGCCGCTCCCAATGCTCGATCAGATCCCCGAACAGCTGGGCGGCCCAGCCGACGCCGCCTTCGAGGAAGGCGAAGCGCAGCTTCGGGAAGCGCCGCGTGACCCCGCCCAGGAAGATCGCTTTTGAGACGGCGTGGCCGGCCGCCGCGAAATGGCCGATATGATTGTAGACGAAGTTGGAGGGCGAATTGCGCAGCCCCTGGCCGCTCGCGCTCGAATGGAATGTCGGCGCGATACCGAGTTCCTCGCATTTCCTCCAGACCGGGTCGTAATCGTACTGGCTGTCAATCGCCAGCACGTCGTAAGAGACCGTGAACCGCTGCGATTCCGGGTCGTTCGCGGCCGCGGCGGGCACCGGGCGCGACATGCCGCTGCCGAACATGCCGACCTTTGAGCCGAGCTGCTTGGTGACGAATTCGAGCTCGGCGATCGCTTCCTCGGGATGGTGCATCGGGATGATCGCGGCCGGGGTCAGCCGGTCCTCGAGCCCGCTGAAATACTCGGCCGAGACGATGTTGTAGCCACGGATGACGGCGCGGCGCGTCTCGTCGTCCTTGATGCGCGGCAGCCGCAGCCCCGCGGTCGGATAGACGACCGCGAAATCGAGACCGATCTCGTCCAGCCGGTCATAGAGCATTTTCGGCATCATCGCGGTCGCGCGGTCGAGCGTATTCTCGGCCTGCCGGTTCCAGAAATTGGGCATCGCGACGCGCCGGCGGCGCCGCTCCTCCGGGGTCATCTTCAGGGCGTCGGTGGTCGAGCGCAGCGCCGCGAGAAAGCCCTCGGCCGATTTGTCGCCAGCGGCCTTGCGCATCTTCTCACTGAAAACCGGAGCGTATTCGAGCCAATGGCCGTCGCCATCGACGACCGGATGCTTCAACTGCGAGCGGATCTGCTCGGGGCTCTTGTGAGCGCTCATGCTTTCCTCCCGGAAGGTGACGGGCGGGCCCCGTCTTCAGCCGGAAAGCGTAGGAGCGGTGGGTGATCAAGTCAAACGCGGGCCGGGCCGGTCAGACCCCCGCTTCCGGCAAGGCTCCTCAAGGCGATCGACAGGACTACGGAACCGCACGGGCCGGCGCTATATTCCGGGGATGCGCATCGATTTTGCGACCGAGCCCGCCCGCTACCGCCATTGGCGCCTGGAATGCGAGGGGCCGCTCGCCTGGCTGACGCTCGACGTCGATCCCTCGGGCGGCCTGTTCCCCGGCACCGAATTGAAGCTCAATTCCTACGATCTCGGCGTCGATATTGAATTGGCCGATGCGGTGCAGCGCCTGCGCTTTGAGCATCCCGAAGTACGCTGCGTCGTGATCCGCTCGGGCAAGGACAATGTGTTCTGCGCCGGCGCGAATATCGGCGCGCTTGCCCAGGCCTCGCACGGGCACAAGGTCAATTTCTGCAAATTCACCAACGAGACGCGCCTCGCGATCGAGGACGCGTCCGAGCATTCCGGGCAGCGCTATCTGGCGGCGGTCAATGGCACGGCGGCGGGCGGCGGCTACGAGCTGGCGCTCGCCTGCGACTGGATCATGCTGATCGATGACCGCCGCTCAGCGGTGGCGTTGCCCGAGGTGCCGCTGCTCGGGGTTCTGCCCGGTACAGGCGGGCTGACCCGCGTGACGGACAAGCGACGCGTGCGGCGCGATCTCGCCGATGTGTTGTGCGCGGCGGAGGAGGGGGCGCGCGGCCGCCGGGCGCTCGACTGGCGGCTCGTCGACGAAATTGTGCCGCCCTCTTCCTGGGAGGAGAAATTGCGCGAGCGCGCACTCGCGCTGGCGGCTTCTTCCGACCGGCCTGCGGAGGTCAGCGGCATTGCGCTGCCGCCGCTCGATCGGCAGATCAAGGCTGACGCAATGACGTATCCACACCTGCGGGTCGCGCTCGATCGCGAGCGCCGGGTGGCGGAGATCACAGTTCTCGACCCGAACGAATTGCCGGCCGACGTCGCCGGTATCCACAGCGCCGGCGCCGATTTCTGGCCGCTGGCGATGGCGCGCGAGCTCGACGACGCGATCCTGCATCTGCGCCTCAACGAACCCGAGCTTGGCATCATCCTCTTTCGCAGTGAAGGCGATCCCGCCGCCGTGCTCGCGGCGGACGCGCTGCTCGAGACGCATGCCGCTGACTGGCTCGTGCGCGAAATCCGGCTTTATCTGAAGCGCGTGTTCAAGCGCGTCGACCTGACCGCGCGCAGCCTGTTTGCGCTGATCGAGCCGGGCAGTTGTTTTGCCGGTGTCTTGGCCGAGCTGGTCTTTGCCGCCGACCGCGCCTTCATGTTCTCCGGCACGCGCAGTGGCGACAATCGCGGGCCGGCGACCCTGATCCTGACCTCGCTAAATTTCGGCACCTACCCGATGGCGAACGGGCTTAGCCGGCTCGCGACGCGGTTTCTCGGCGAGCCGGACAGCCTGGAGGGGGCCGAAAAAATTGCCGGCCAGCCGCTCGATGCCGAAGCTGCGGCGGAATTGGGTCTCGTCACGGCCGCCTATGACGAGGTGGATTGGGACGACGAGGTCCGGCTCGCCCTCGAAGAGCGCGCCAGCTTTTCACCCGACGCGTTGACCGGGCTCGAAGCCAATCTGCGCTTCGCCGGGCCGGAGACGATGGAAACCAAGATTTTCGGGCGGCTCACGGCATGGCAGAACTGGATCTTTAGCCGACCGAACGCGGCGGCGGAAACCAGCGCCCTGAAGCGCTATGGTAGCGGCCTGCGCCCGAGCTTCGACCCTGAACGAACATGATGCCGCGGGCTCGGCCTGGCCGCTGACCCGCTCGCTGAAAGAGACCGCACATGAGCGACGCGACGACAGTCGATTACGACGGGATGATCCCGAACAATGTCGGGCTCAATGCCGACCCCCGACTGCGCCGCGCGCTGGAGCGCTGGCATCCGGGCTATCTCGATTGGTGGCGCGACCGCGGCCCCGAGGGTTTCCAGGAAAAGCTGGTTTATCTGCGCACCGCCGTCAGCGTCGAACCCGAGGGCTGGGCCAAATTCGGCTTTGTCCGCATGCCGGAATACCGCTGGGGCATCCTCTTGGCGCCAGCGGTCGAAGACCGCAAGATCGGCTTCGGCACACATAAGGGCGAGCCGGCCTGGCAGGAAGTGCCGGGCGAATACCGTGCGATGCTGCGCCGCCTGATTGTCGTGCAGGGCGACACCGAGCCCGCTTCGGTCGAACAGCAGCGCCATCTCGGCAGCACCGCCCCCTCGCTTTACGATCTGCGCAACCTGTTTCAAGTCAATGTCGAGGAGGCCCGCCATCTCTGGGCGATGGTGTACCTGCTGCAGAAATATTTTGGCCGCGACGGGCGCGAGGAGGCCGAGGAACTCCTGAGCCGCCGCTCCGGCGACCGCGACAGCCCGCGCCTGTTGGGCGCCTTCAACGAGACGACGCCCGACTGGCTGTCCTTCTTTATGTTCACCTTCTTCACCGACCGTGACGGCAAGATGCAATTGCATGCGCTGTCGCAATCGGGCTTTGACCCGCTGTCGCGCACCTGCCGCTTTATGCTGACCGAGGAAGCGCATCACATGTTTGTCGGGCAGTCCGGCGTCGGCCGCATCATCGAGCGCAGCTGCGCCGCGATGCGCGAGGCCGGCATCGACGACCCGACCGATATCCAAAGGGTGCGGGCGCTCGGCGTCGTCGATCTGCCGACGATGCAGAAAAAGGCCAATCTGCATTTCTCGCTGACCCTCGATTTGTTCGGCAGCGAGATCAGCACGAACGCCGCCAATGCCTTTAATGCGAGCCTTAAGGGCCGCTATCTCGAAGATCAGATCGACGACGATCACCAGCTGCTGAACAATACCTATCCGGTGCTGCGCCTCAAAGACGGCCGGATCGTCAAGGAAGACGCCGCAGCATTGTCGGCGCTCAACATGCGATTGCGGGACGATTACATCGCCGATGCGTCCTCGGCGATCGAGCGCTGGTGGAACCGCATCATCGCGCGCGCCGGCTTCGACTTCCGCATCAAGCTGCCGCACGTCGCGTTCAACCGCCGTATCGGCGAGTTCGCCGCAATCCATGCCGATCCCCACGGCAATATGCTTGGTGCGGAGGAATGGCGGCGGCGGCGTGATGCATTCCTGCCGACCACCGAGGACAATCTGTTCATCGAAAGCCTGATGCGGCCGGTGACCGAGCGCGGCGACTTCGCCTCCTGGATCGCGCCGCCGCGCGCCGGGATCGACGGCATGCCGGGGAATTTCGAGTATGTGAAGCTGGCCGGCTGACACTTGGTTGTCATGGCCGGGCTTGACCCTGCCATCCACGTTCTAATCAAGACGTGGATCTCCGGTTTCGCCCGCGGATGACGGCTGTTGGAGGCTTCGACCGGCTCGCGTAAGGGGGACGAATGAAAAAATACCTGGCCGCTGTAGCCTCGCTGTTGCTGTTTACCGCGTCGGCTGGCGCGGCGGACAATGTCAAGATCGGCTTTATCACCACGTTGAGCGGCCCGGCCGGTATCATCGGCAAGCACATGAAGGACGCCAGCGAGCTCGCATTGTCGATGCTCGGCGGCAAGGTGGGCGGAGTGCCGGCCCAGATCGTCTATGGCGACGATCAGCAGAAGCCCGATATCGGCCGTCAGGTCGCCGACGAGATGCTGACGCGCGATAAGGTCGATTTTCTGACCGGGGTCATCTGGTCGAACGTCCTGCTGGCGATCTACCAGCCAGTGATCCAGTCCGGCACCCTGCTGATCTCGGCCAATGCGGGTCCGCACGAGATCGCCGGCGAGAAATGCGCGCCGAATTTCTTTTCGGCCTCGTGGCAGAACGACCAGACGCCGGAGGCGATGGGCAAGTTCATGGACGATCAAAAGATGAGCGACGTTTATCTGATCGCGCCCGATTACGCCGCCGGCCGCGACATGATGTCGGGCTTTAAGCGCTTCTTCAAAGGCAAGGTGGTCGCCGAGACCTATGCCAAATTCGGCCAATCCGATTATCAGGTCGAGATCAGCCAGATCCGCGACGCCAACCCGAAAGCGGTCTTCGCCTTTCTGCCCGGCGGCATGGGTATCCAGTTCGTCAAGCAATACGCGCAGGCCGGGATGCGCGAGAAGATCCCGCTCTACTCGGCCTTCACCGTCGATGAGACGACGCTGCCTGCGATCGGGGATGCCGCGGAGGGCAATTACGAGGTTGGCTTCTGGTCGCCCGATCTCGACAACCCGCGCAACAAGGAATTCGTCGGGGCGTTTCGCCAGAAATACAATTACTGGCCGTCCTATTACGCGGCGCAGAGCTTCGATGCGATCGCGATGATCGACCGCGCGGCCGCCGCCGTAAAAGGTGATCTAGCCGACAAGAAAGGCATGATCGCCGCGCTCGAAAAGGCTGATTTCCCTTCGGTGCGCGGCAAGTTCAAGTACAACACCAACCATTTCCCGATCGAGAATTTCTACCTGTTGCGCATCGTGAAGGATCCCGACGGCGGGTATGTGCGTAAGACGGAGAAGACCGTGTTCGCCGACCACGCTGACGCCTATGTCGGCGAATGCAAGATGCAGCACTAGCCGATGACCCTCTCCCGCGCCGCGGGAGAGGCGTATCGGCGTCCGGGCCGCTTCCCTTGCCGCCTCAGCCATGATCTACGCGATCGAGCAGGTGCTGAACGGCGTCCAATTCGGCGTCATGCTGTTTCTGATGGCGGCCGGATTGACCCTGATCTTCGGCATCATGAACCTGATCAACCTGGCGCACGGCTCTCTTTACATGATCGGCGCCTATGTCGCCGCCGGCGTTTTCTCGGCGACCGGTTCGTTTTTTCTCGGCCTCGCCGCCGCGCTCACCGCCGCCGTGCTAGTCGGCATCGCGATCGAGATCATCGTTTTTCGAACCCTCTACGAACGCGACCATCTCGACCAGGTGCTCGCGACTTTTGGCCTGATCCTGTTTTTTAACGAGATGGTGCGCATCCTTTGGGGGTCGACCGCGCTCTACATGCCGGTGCCTAGTTTTCTGAGCGGCCGTGTCGAGCTTCTGCCCGGCATACCCTATCCGGCATACCGCGTCGCGATCATCGCGGTCGGGCTCGCGATCGCGCTGCTGCTGTACTTGGTGATCGCGCGTACCCGGATCGGCATGCTGATCCGGGCCGGCGCCAGCAACCGGGTCATGCTCGGCGCGCTCGGGACCAATGTGACGCTCCTCTACACCCTTGTCTTTGCGCTGGGATCCGCGCTGGCGGCGCTCGCCGGCGTCATGGCGGGGCCGATCTTCACTGTCGAATCGGGCATGGGCGAAAGCGTCTTGATCCTCGCTTTTGTCGTGATCGTGATTGGCGGCATCGGCTCGATCCGCGGCGCCTTTATCGCCGCATTGCTGGTCGGCGTCGTCGATGCGACCGGGCGCGCATTTCTGCGCCCATTCCTGACCATTTTTATGGGCGGCAGCGCGGCGGCCAAATTCGGCCCGGCGCTCGCGTCGATGCTGATCTACATCCTGATGGCGGCGGTATTGTTCGTGCGGCCGCAGGGCCTGTTTCCGCCCAGGGGTCTCTAAGGTGGGTCGCTGATGGGCGGCAGATATGGCGCGATTTTTATCGTGCTTGCCGCGCTGGCGCTGGTTCCGGCGGTTGCGACAGTGGCCGAGGCACCCTTCTACATCGGCCTCTTCGCCCGCATCATGGTGTTCGCGATTGCCGCGCTCAGCCTCGACCTGATCCTCGGATATGGTGGGCTCGTCAGCTTCGGTCACGCCGCGTATTTCGGCATCGGCGCTTATGCCGTGGGCATCCTCAGTTATTACGGCGTCACCGATGGTATCGCGCATTTCGCGACCGCGTTTTTTGCCGCCGCGATAGCCGCATTGTTCATCGGTTTCGTGTCGCTGCGGACGTCCGGCGTCTATTTCATCATGATCACCCTGGCGTTCGGCCAGATGGTGTATTTCGTGGGCATCGGTCTCAACGAGTACGGCGGCGACGATGGGCTGAACATCGCGCGGCACAGCAATTTCGGGGCCGCGCTCGACCTCGACCGCCCGATCGTTCTCTACTACTTCACCTACGCCCTGCTGCTGCTATTTCTGTTGCTCGGAAACCGCATCGTGCGGTCACGGTTCGGCATGCTGCTGCAAGGTGTCAAATCCAACGAGCGCCGCATGATCGCGCTCGGCTTCCCGACCTTCCGCTATAAGCTGGCCGCCTTTGTCATGGCCGGTGCGGTCTGCGGTATCGCCGGTGCGCTCTTCGCCAACCTGACCTTGTTCGTCTCGCCGTCGATCATGCATTGGACCCGGTCCGGCGAGATCATGATGATGGTGATCCTCGGCGGTCTCGGCTCGCAGGTCGGCCCGGTGTTCGGCGCCGCGGCATACTTGATACTCGAAAGCGTGCTGTCGCGCCTGACCGAGCATTGGCAGGCGGTGCTCGGACCGCTGCTGATCCTGGTTGTGCTGTTCTCGAAGACCGGCCTTTACGGGCTCTTTGCGGTCTCGCGGAGGCGCAGTGGCTGAAGCGCTGCTGGAAACTGCTGGTCTCACCAAGCGTTTCGGCGGCCTCGTCGCGACCGGTGATGTTTCGCTGTCCCTCGCGCCCGGCGAGATCCACGCCGTGATCGGACCCAACGGCGCCGGCAAAACGACGCTGATCGGCCAGCTCTCGGGTGAACTCAAACCGGATTCGGGCGCGATCCGTTTCGCGGGAGCCGACATATCGCGGCTGGGCCCGGCGCGCCGCGCGGCGCTCGGCATCGCGCGTTCGTTCCAGATCACCAGCATCTTCCGCGAGTTCACCACGCTCGACAATGTCGCGTTGGCGATTCAGGCGCGGGCCGGTCACAGCTTCCGTTTTTGGCGCGCGGCCGGCCGCGATGCGAGCTTGCGCGACCCGGCATTCGCTGCGCTTGGCATCGTCGGGCTTGCCGGACGCGCCGACCTGCCGGCCGGCTCGCTGGCACATGGTGAAAAGCGCGCTCTCGAACTCGCGATGGCGCTGGCGACCCGGCCGCGGCTGCTGTTGCTGGACGAGCCGATGGCGGGGATGGGCCCCGAGGAATCCGCCTCAATGGTGCGTCTCCTCGCCGGGCTCAAGGGCCGGCTCTCAATCGTCCTGGTCGAGCACGACATGGACGCGGTCTTCGCGCTCGCCGACCGGATCACGGTGATGGTTTACGGGCGTGTCATCGCTTCCGGCGGACCGACGGCGATTCGCGCCGACCCCGAGGTTCGCCGCGCCTATCTCGGCGAGGAAGGCGGCTGATGGGCCACGACGCATCCGGCGGCGCAGGGGCGCAGCCCTGATGCTCGAAGTCAGCGGACTGGAAGCCGGATACGGTGACGGCCGGGTGCTGTTCGGGGTCGATCTGGCGGTCGGCGCCGGCGAGGTCGTGACCCTCCTCGGGCGCAACGGCATGGGAAAAACCACGACGCTATCGACCATCCTCGGCATCCTTCGGGCTCAGGGCGGTGCGGTACGCTTCGAAGGCGCGCCGATTCACGACCTGCCGCCCTATCGCATCGCCCGGCTGGGGCTCGGACTGGTGCCGGAAGGCCGGCAGATCTTTCCCAATTTGACGGTGCGCGAGAACCTGGTCGCGACGGCCGTCCGCGGTGTGGAGGGAAAAGGCCGCTGGACGCTCGATTCGGTGCTCGGCCTGTTTCCGGCATTACGCGATCGGCTCGGCAGCCTCGGCGCGCTGTTGTCGGGCGGCGAGCAGCAGATGCTGGCGATCGGGCGCGCCCTGATGACAAATCCGCGCCTGTTATTGCTCGACGAAGCGACTGAGGGCTTGGCGCCGCGTATTCGTGACGAGATCTGGCGGGTGCTGGCGCGGCTCAAGGATGGCGGCCAGGCGATCCTCGTGGTGGACAAGAACATCGTGCCGCTGCTGCGTCTCGCAGACCGCCATTACATCCTCGAAAAAGGCCGAACGGTATGGTGCGGCGCCTCCGCCGAACTCGCTGCCGCCCCTGAGCTGCTGCACCGCTATTTGGGCGTCTGATGCTGGCCGCCCCGGCCTCTAAGCCAGGCGGAATCTTGCCTCTCCGCGGGCAACCGTGCACAGTCGCGGGATATGGGGGAAGAACATTCATGGCGAGTAAAAGACTGCCGGGCCCGGGCGGCTGGACGGGTCGTCTGGTGAACGTGCTGATCGGCCTGTTGCTGATGGGTATCGCGGCGTCGGTTTCCGTCGCTGCGACGGAGCCCGCCGCGGAAGACGCGGCGATCGCGCAAAGCCTCGCCGAGATGCTGCGCGACGCGCGCGCAATCATTTCCAACAACCAGGCCAAGATCAACGACCCGGAGATCGGGGACAAGGGGCTCACCGCCAAAGTCGTGCTCGACCAGGCGATGGACACCTACAAGAAAAACACCGGCGTGGATCCGGCAACGATCGATCCCAACTCGCGCCACGGCCGGCTGCTGCGCGCGATGATGGCGGCAATCGCGGAGGTCATGGACGCCAACCAATCGACGATCAACGCCAAGGGTATCGGGTTCAAGGCTTTCATCCCGGCGGTGTTCGGGCGGCTGGTCGGTGAGTCTTTCGCGCGGCTCGCCAATGGCGAGGCGGAATTGAAGGTCACCGCGCCGCCCGAGCTCGTGCGCAACCGCAAGGCTCGCCCGGACGCCTTTGAAGAGAAGATCATCAAGACAAAGCTCGTCGAGGCCAGCTGGCCGCGCGGTCAACCCTATTCCGAGATGACCGACGCCAAAGGCCGAGCCGCCTATCGCGTCATGGTGCCGGAATATTACGCCGCCTCCTGCCTGACCTGCCATGGCGGGCCGAAGGGCGAGATGGACATCACCGGCTATCCGAAAGAGGGCGCCAGCGAGAACGATCTCGGCGGCGTCATCAGCATCACGCTGTACCGGGCGCCGCAGGCCCAATGACGCCGGCACAGTGACGCTGACTTGATGACCCCGGCTCGATGACAGTGTCGCCGTCCTACCCGGACCCTGCCGCCGCCGTCGCACCCAACGGGACGGCCGCGAGAACGGCCGGCGCCCGGACGGGGCTGCTCGGCAGGGTAACGATCCGCGCCCGGCTGATCCTGTTGTCGAGCGCGCTGCTGATCATCCTCGTCGCGACCAACCTATACCTGACACGGAAGCTCTCGACGAATGCCGCCGGCATGGTCGAAAGCGCGGAATTGCTTCGCGAGATCGAGCAGGCGAACAACGCCCAGATCGCCTTTGGCGAGGTGCGCTATTGGATGGCTGACCTCGCGGTCAGCTTGCTGACGCTGCCGGAGCAGAACGCTAAGGCAGCGCATGCGCGCATGGAGCGCTTTCTCGACCAGCTCGCCGCGCACAAGCCGGACCGGATCGCCGCCGTGCGGCGGGACCTCGCGCAATATGACGACCTCGCCGCGAAGGCGGTCGACGAATACACCGCCGACCGCCGCGTCATCGGCAATACTCTCCTCGCGCAGTCGCGCCAACACGGCGTCGCCGTCGATAAATTGCTCGGTTCGATCGTGAACGAGCTGACGTACGAGGCGGTCGCCGCCCGTGACCGCGTCGTTGCCGAGGCGGGCCTCGCGACACGGCTCTCGCAGATCGTCACGCTCGCGACGGTTCTCGCCGGCGCTTTGCTGACGTTTTTTGTGCTGCGTTCGATCGCGCGGCCGCTGCGCCGTCTTGTCGTCGCGATGGACGGGCTCAATGCCGGCAATACCGCCGTGGATATCCCGGCGCCCGGACCGGACGAGATGGGCGCGATGGCGCGAACCTTGGCCGCCTTCCGCGACACGACACAAGAATTGCACGAGTCGCTGGAGTATCAGACCGCGACGAGCGATGTCCTAAAAGTCATCAGCCGATCGACCTTTAACCTGCAACCCGTGCTCGAT
>JBKOVT010000067.1:0-14558 GCA_046724035.1 Pseudomonadota bacterium
GAGGCCGAGGCGATCGTCCGCCGCGGCGAGCCCAAGGCGCCGCTGACCGAAACGCGCTCGGCTTTCATGCGCTATCGCGGCCAAGGCCACGAGATCGCCGTACCGGTGCCGGCGCGCGACTATCGCGACGAGGATGCGGGCGAATTGCTCGCCGCCTTTGAGACCGCTTATCGCAGGCTTTACAGCCGCATTATTCCCGGCGTCGAGGTCGAGGTGCTGAGCTGGGTATTGCTGCTGAGCGGCCCGGTCCCGGCCGATGCGGGCGAGCCTCCGTCAGAGCCGCCGCGCTACGCGCCGCAGCCGGCGCGCCGCCGCGCGGTCTTCGATGCCGATACTGCCGATTTTGTCGATGTGCCGATCTATGAGCGCGCCGCACTCGTCCCGGGCGCCTTCATCGCCGGCCCGGCTGTCATCGTCGAGGATGAGACTTCGACACTCGTCAGCCCCGCTTTCGACGCCCGTATCGATGCCTACGGCTATATCGAGCTGACCCGCCGCGCGGCTTCACAATGATACGGAGCGCAGGCGCAGCGCATTGGTGACCACCGTCACCGAGCTGAGGCTCATTGCCGCGCTGGCGATCATCGGGTTCAGCAACAGCCCGGTAAACGGATACAGCACCCCGGCCGCGATCGGCACCGCCAGCGCGTTGAACACAAACGCAAAGAACAGATTCTGGCGGATGTTGCGCATCACCGCGCGGCTCAGATGCCGGGCGCGTGCAATGCCCTGGAGGTCGCCTTTGACCAGCGTCACCGCGGCGCTGTCCATCGCGACATCGGTGCCGGTGCCCATCGCAATTCCGACCTGAGCCTGCGCCAAAGCCGGCGCGTCGTTGATGCCGTCGCCGGCCATCGCAACAAAGCGGCCCTCATCCTGCAATCGCTTGATGGCGGCGGCCTTCTGGTCGGGCAACACTTCGGCGAACACCTCGTCGATACCGAGCTGCCGCGCCACCGCATCGGCGGTCGTTCGGCTGTCCCCGGTCAGCATGACGATGCGGATGCCGTCTTCGCGCAATGCCGCGAGCGCAGCGCGGGCATTCTCTTTCACCGGGTCGGCGACCGCGACGAGACCGGCGGCATTGCCCTCGACCGCGATCATCATGACGCCCTGCGCGTCGCGCCGGAGGGCTTCGGCGCGTTTGGTCAGCTCGCCCGGGTCGATGCCGAGCGCGGCAAACAGCGCGGAGTTGCCGACCGCCACCCGCTTGCCCTCGACCGTCCCGGTCACCCCGCGGCCGGTCTCGGAAGCAAAATCGGTGGCAGTAGTGAGCACGAATCCGCGCTCTTCTGCGCCGTCGACAATCGCGGCAGCGAGCGGATG
This sequence comes from Pseudomonadota bacterium, assembly GCA_046724035.1. Taxonomy (GTDB): domain Bacteria; phylum Pseudomonadota; class Alphaproteobacteria; order ATCC43930; family CGMCC-115725; genus DATARH01. The sequence goes on from JBKOVT010000067.1 coordinate 1,327, forward strand.
CTCGCTCGCCCGCTCCAGGCTCGCGGCGAGCCGCAGCAACTCGTTCTCGGCCACACCGCCGACCGGCACGACGCCGACGAGACGCGGCCTCCCTTCCGTCAGCGTGCCGGTCTTGTCGACGACCAGCGTGTCGACCCTCTCCATCGCTTCGAGCGCCTCCGCATTCCGCACCAACACGCCGGCATGCGCGCCGCGGCCGGTGCCGACCATGATCGACATCGGCGTCGCGAGCCCCAAAGCGCAGGGGCAGGCGATGATCAGGACGGCGACGGCATTGAGCAGCCCAAACCCCATTGCCGGCGGCGGGCTGAAAATCGACCACCCGGCGAAGGACGCAATCGCGACAAGCACGACCGCGGGCACGAACCAGCCCGAAACCTTATCGGCGAGCTTCTGGATCGGCGCGCGCGAGCGTTGCGCCTCGACGACCATATGGACAATCCGGGCGAGCACCGTGTCGCTGCCGACCCGCTCGGCGCGCATGACAAAGCTGCCGGTCGTGTTGACCGTCGCGCCGGTCACGTTGTCGCCCGGCGATTTCTCGACCGGCAGCGGTTCGCCGGTGATCATCGATTCATCGATGCTGCTGCGGCCGTCCAGCACCATGCCGTCCACCGGCACCTTCTCGCCGGGCCGCACCCTGAGCCGATTGCCGGGCATGACCGCCTCGAGCGATACATCGGCTTCCGACCCGTCCTCGCGCAGGAGGCGCGCCTGTTTCGGCGCGAGATCGAGCAAGGCTCGGATCGCGCCGCCGGTCTGTGAGCGCGCGCGCAATTCGAGCACCTGCCCGAGCAGGACCAGCGCGGTAATGACCGACGCGGCCTCGAAATAGAGCGGCACACCTCCATCGGGACCGCGAAACGATGCCGGAAAAATCCCGGGCATCACCGCGGCGGCGACGCTGTAGAGATACGCAACGCCGGTGCCGAGCGCGATCAGCGTGAACATGTTGAGGCTGCGATTGCGCAGCGAGTCCCAGCCGCGCTGGAAGAAAGGCCAGCCGCCCCACAGCACCGCAGGCGTTGCGAGCGCCAGCTGCACCCCCGCCGCCGCGCGCGGCGACAGCATGGTGACCGCATGCCCGCCCATCGCGATTACCAACAGCGGGACGGAGAGCGCCGCCGTGACCCATAAGCGGCGCGTCATATCGCGCAGCTCCGGGTTGTCTGAGTCCTCGCCAGCAATTGGGGTCAGCGGCTCCAATGCCATGCCGCAGATCGGGCACGCTCCCGGAGCATCGCGGATGATGTCCGGGTGCATCGGACACGTCCATTTCGTGCCCGCCGCGACTGGCGTCGCCGATAACCGTTCCCGCGCCCGATCGCCCGTGGCGAAGCGCTCCGGCTCGGCGATGAACCGTTCCCGGCACCGCGCGCCGCAGAAGAAATAAGCGTGTCCGGCGTGCTCGGCGCGATGCGGGCTTGTTGCCGGATCGACGCTCATGCCGCAGACCGGATCGCGCGCGCCCTCGATCGCCGCGCTGCCATCGCGCGGATCGGCGGCGCTCATCAGCTGAAATGCCGGGGTGACGTCATTTCGCGTAAATGGGTATTCGGCGCAGCGTTGCGCGATACCGGATCAATGCCCGTGCGTGGCAGGGTGGTGGCTGCCAGGGAGGCCCGCGTCGGCATAGCCCCGCAGCTTGTCGTATTCTGTGATCTGCTCCCAGCTCAGAAAAGCGCGCGTGTCCAGATGCGCCGCGAGGTGCACCGCCCGCAAGCGTCCCTGGATGTCGCCGATCGCCCCTGTCGCGGCGCCCAGGCGCTCGGGTGTGATCTCGCGTTCCGCGAAGAGCCGATCGAGAGTGCGCTCGCGCTCAATCAGCTCATCCCCGAGCGGACGCGCCGCCGCGCTCATTCGATCGCGGATCGTCGTGACCCGCGCGATTTGGCTTTCGGTCAACTTCAGCTCCCGTGCCAGCGCGAGCACATGACGCGGTCCGGGATAGCCGTTGAGTTCGGCCGCCTTCGCTAACCCCATGCCCTCGCCATTGCGCAGCGCGGCGACATCCTCCTGCGATAGGGCTTTGATGTTGCGCTCGTGCTCGCCGGCATAGGCGCTTCGGGTGTCGTCCGCCTGGAGCGGCATCATCAGGCCGAGCCAAGCGAGCGCTGCGATGAGCGCCGGAAAGCTGCGCATTGTAATGATCCTCTACTTGGCGACTGACGCGGCTGCGGTTCAGTGCAACCCTTCGATATAGGCGATCAGATCGTCGATTTCGCTGCGGCTCAGCGCCAGATCGGGCATCGCGCCGTGCGGATGCGACAGAAAGGCGCGCAGTTCGCCGGGGTTGAGGTGTCCCGCCGCCACCCGAAAGCTCGGCGGTCCTTGCGGCAGGCGAGCGGACGGGCCGCTGCCATCGATGACATGGCAATTCGCGCACCATTGGCGGGCGAGCCGCTCGCCATTGGCCGCATCGGCGCTGGCTGGCACGGGCAGCAGGCACATTGCCGCGAGCGCCGCGCCGAACAGGGAAATTCTTTCCATCGCTCCTAAGCCCTTGTCGCAACCGCGGGCCGCGGCACGCGACTTTAGACCTTTTGGGCCACTCGGGTTCCCCGGAAGTTGGCGGGGCCGGGCCACGCCTATAGCATGGGTGCAGCACGCACCGACGCGGCAAGGGGAAACGCCCGATGACACGACAAGCCGCCGATCGATGACGGCGGAAGCGAGACCCGTCCTGAAAAATCCGATGCCGCTCTACGTCGTCGGGCTGTTCAGCATGGGCTATGTCGATTTCTATATTTTCCTGATGCCGCTCTATTGCCTGTCGCTCGGCATGAGCGCCGGCGAGATCGGCACGATCGTGGGCGCGCGCTCGGCGCTTGCGGTGTTTCTGTCGATCCATATCGGCGTCCTGATGGACCGTTTCGGGACGCGCCGCGTCACGCTGTTTTTTGTCTGGACCGGGATCTGTCTCGCGCCGGTTTTCCCGCTCGCCCCGTGGTTCTGGCCGCTTTTGCTATTGCAGATCGTGAACGGTGGGGCACTGTCCTTCGCTTGGTCGGGGTCGCAGACCTTGATCGCGCAATTGGCCGAGGGCGATGCCGGCTATATCGGCCGGTTCAGCTTTTTCGCGCGGATCGGCACCGCGGTCGCGCCGATCATCGTCGGCGCGGCCTGGGATCTAGGCGGCGTCTGGCCGGCTTATCTGATCGGCGCCTTCTGGGGCATCGTGCTGACCGTCGCGCTATTGCGCGCGCCCGAAGCGGAGGTGGCGCCGCGCGAGGCACATCCGGCGGAGACGTCCCCCGCCTTCCGCCTGCGCGACACGCTGCCGCGCCTGTCGGACTACATCAACTGCTTCGCGCTGATGGCGATCCCGGCGATCGCCGCGACGATGGCGATCATGTTTTTGCGAACGGCGACCTCGGGCGTGCAATTCTCGCTCTATATCGTCTATCTCGACGGGATCGGGCTGACCGGCACCTCGATCGGCATCCTGTTCGCCGCAATCGAGACGGCCAGCGGCTTCGGTTCGCTGTTTGCCGGGCGGGCGATGCGCTTCGGCGACCCGCAGAAGACGATGTTGAGCGGCACCGTCCTGTCGATACTGTTCATCTGCGCGACGCCGTTTCTCGGCGGCATCTTCGCCTTATTGTTCCTGGCTCAGGCGGCGCGCGGCTGGCTGCAAGGGGTCGTGCAGCCGATGATGTTCTCCGTCCAGGCCAAGGCGGTCGGGCGCTATCGCCAAGGCTCGGTGGTCGGCCTCCGCCAGACAATGAACCGGCTCGCCGCGATTGTCATTCCACCCATCATGGGTGTGATCGCGGATTGGTGGGGCACGACGGAGAGCTTTGTCGTGCTCGCGATTTTTCTGCTGCTTGCCTGCGTGCCGATCCTCCGCATTACCCGCCGCGCTGCCGAGACCGCGACGGCCGCCGAAGAAGCGCCCGAACCCACCTGAGGAGAGAAGGACATGGCCCGCGATTTTGTCGGTTACGGAGCCGCGCCGCCCAACCCGCGCTGGCCGGGCGAGGCGCGCATCGCCGTCAACTTCGTCATCAATTTCGAAGAAGGCTCGGAGCTGTCCCACCCGGCCGGGGACGGCGTCTCGGAAACCGGGCTCATCGAGAGCGCCAGCACCGATGCTGGCAACCGCCGCGACCTAGCCGCCGAAAGCATGTTCGAGTACGGCGCGCGCGTCGGCTGGTGGCGCCTCCATCGCATCTTCACCCGGTTCGGGGTGCCCGTGACCCTATTCGCCTGTGCCCGCGCGCTCGAGGCGAACCCGCCGGCCGCCGCGGCGATTGCCGCGACCGATTGGGACATCTGCGGCCACGGCTATCGCTGGATCAAGCATTACGAGCTCGGCGAGGCCGAGGAGCGCGACCAGATCGCCCGCGCCGTCGCGCTGATCCGCGAGACGACCGGCAAGCCGACGCTCGGCTGGTACTGCCGCTATGCGCCCTCCGAAAACACCCGCCGGCTCGTCGCCGAAAATGGCGGTTTTCTTTACGATAGCGACGCCTACAACGACGAACTACCCTACTGGGTGCGAGAGAGCGGCAAGCCGCACCTCGTCATTCCCTATTCGCTCGCGACCAATGACGTGAAATTCGGGCGCGGCGTCTTCGGGCCGGGCGAGGATTTCTTCGCCTATCTCCGTGACAGCTTCGACCTCTTATACGAAGAGGGCGCCGAGCACCCCAAGATGATGTCGATTGGATTCCATATGCGCATTTGCGGTCATCCCGGCCGCGCCAAGGCGCTGATCCGTTTTATCGAGCATCTCCGGGCGCATGACCGCGTTTGGATCTGCCGGCGGGAGGACATCGCGCGGCATTGGATGGCGCAGTTTCCGCCTCAGTGAACGCCGCCGGGTGGCGGCGCACGACAAAGCTTGCGATCTCGAAACCGCGACCCGCCATGAACTCGGCCAAGGCCTGACGCCGCACCGACATGGTGGCGTCGGACGCATGGATGACCACGCCGTCGCCTGCGTAAATCAGCACATGGCCCGGCATGTATAGGAGATCGCCGCGCCTCAGCTCCGCCGCGCTGCCGACCGCCACGGCCTCGCCGATCCCGTCGCGCTGCATGTCGGTGTCGCGCAACACAATAATACCGAGATCGCGGAACGCGTTCTGCACCAGCCCGGAGCAGTCGAGTCCGAAAAAGCTCGTGCCGCCCCATTGGTAGGGACAACCGAGATACCGTTCGGCGGCGGCGACGAGATCGGGGGAGCGAGGCGGTTCCTCCGACAGGCAGCCAAGCGGCACGAATTGTCCGGTGTCGAGCCGCGCATAGTCGCTGCCGCGGGTCACGATCCCGCGCTCAAGGACGACGACCGCGCTATGGCGCGGCAAGAAATCAACCGGCGGCGATTTCATATCGGGCTCGGCATAGAGGTAGGAGCCCATCGTCGCGACAAAATGCGTCGGTTCGGCGGGCTGGCCGATCGCGTTCTGGGGGGCTTCGACATAGCCGACATAGCCGTCTTCGAGCGACTGGCACCAGGCCCAGCCGCCGGCTTCCTCGAACACGAGAACCCGGGCGCCATAATGGTAGTAGGTGTCGAGCGGCGCCTCCGCGGCCAGCACGCGGCGGACCGGCGCGCGCCCGACAACAACCCGCGCCGGCCGGCCCTCGACAAAGCGCCCCGCCTTTATTTGCCCGCGCAGCCGCGCATCGGTGATATCCTCGCGATAGGCATTGAGCCGCGGGTCGAGCGCCATCACGGCATTATTGCCCCATCACGGCATGTTGGTTGGTGGCGGCGGTATCAGCTCGAGGACTCTCCCGGCGATCAGCTCGTAGCCCGGCGCCGTGAAATGGATTCCGTCATCGGCGCGCATCCGTTGGGTGACCCCGTCGCGGTCCTTTCCGAAGGCGGCGTAATGGCCATCGCGATCGGCGACCGCATTCCACAATGGCATGAATTGAGCCCCGAATTTTGCCGCCTCGGCCGCATAGATCTCGTTGATATAGCTCATATCGGTCGAATAGGTATCGCTGCGGGCGATCGGATTGCCGCACCAGATGACCTTGAGCCCAGCATCGGTCATCGCTTTCAGCAGCTGGTCGATGCGGGCGGCATATGCCGTGCGCCATTCCTCGGTGCGGAAACGTAACGTGGTCCCCGATTCATCCTTGAAATCGAGCCGGTCATTGGCGCCAAACATCGCGACCGCGATATCCGCCTTCTCGTGCCCGACAAAATTCTGGATCGCTCCGAACCACTCGTTTTCGGCATGAACCAGCGCGGCGCCGGCATGGGTGCGGTTGAGGACGCGGAAGCGCTGGTCCTCGATCAGGATGCGCTGCAATCCGCGAGCGAGACCGGCTCCCTGGCTGTCGCCGAAGACCACAATCGTCGTGCGATTCGCGATTTCTTCGGCCCACGAAATATTGGCCATGGCGCCGACGCAGCAGAGCAGGAGGGCGACACGCCCGACCCGCCGCACAGCGCCGCAGAACCAACCGGACCCCCGCACCGCATTGCGCCCCACGATCCACCCCTCTCCCCAGATTCTTAGCCGTTCTCGATGGCGATGCAAATTCAATCCGTGGGGCATTGCGAGCCTCGGAAGGGGCGGTACGTGGTATCCCGCCGATCCTCGCTTGCCCTGGCTCGCCCCGAACGGTAGAAGCGAATCGGAAGATTTCGCCGCATGTGTAAAGAATTCGCTTTGCCCAAAATTATCGCTTCATTCCCGCGGCTCGCGGCTCTCTGAACCCCAATGCTGTTCCCGACCCTCGGGTTCTTGCTGTTCTTTCTGATCGTCGCGGCGGCGATGGCGGCCCTCGGCACGCGCTTCGCCGCGAAAAAAACGGTGCTGGTCGTTGCCAGCTATTACTTCTACGCGCAGTGGGATTGGCGCTTCTGCTTTCTGCTCGCCGGCAGCTCAGTTGTCAGCTACATCGCCGGACAGCTAATCGACCGGGCGTCGGACGAACGGCGCGCCCGGACGATCCTCGGGATCGCCGTCGCGCTGCATCTCGGGCTCCTCGGGATCTTCAAATATTTCGATTTCTTTATTTCCTCGGCGAACCAGCTGGCGCGGCTCCTCGGGCTCGAGCACGAGGTGCCGTTTATCGAGATCCTGCTGCCGGTCGGCATCTCGTTCTTCACATTTCACGGCATCTCCTACATCACCGATGTCTACCGCCGCGATGTCGCGGTGTGCCGCAACCCGCTCGACATGCTGCTCTACATGTCGTTTTTTCCGCAGCTTGTCGCAGGCCCCATCGTGCGCGCCGCGTATTTCCTGCCGCAGCTCGCCAGACCTTCGACGGAGCCGATCCCGGTCGGTCCGGCCTTGCTGCTGATCCTCAATGGGCTGTTCAAAAAAGTCGTTATCGCCAACTACCTCGCGACCGGCCTTGTCGATCCGGTGTTCAGCGCGCCGACGAGCTATGGCGGCCCCGATCTCTTGCTCGCGACCTACGGCTATGCGGTGCAGATCTTTTGCGATTTTAGCGCCTATAGCGACATGGCGATCGCGCTGGCGGCGCTCCTCGGCTTTCGCTTCCCGGCCAATTTCAACCAGCCCTACCGGGCGCAGCGGCTGCGCGAGTTTTGGCAGCGCTGGCACATCTCGCTGTCGACCTGGCTGCGCGACTATCTCTACAAGCCGCTTGGCGGCAACCGAGGTGGCCGGCTCAACACGTACCGCAACCTGCTATTGACGATGCTGCTCGGCGGGCTTTGGCACGGCGCGGCGTGGAAATTCCTCGCCTGGGGCGCGTTGCATGGCGGCGGGCTCGCGGTCGAACGGATGCTGGAGCCGTGGATCGGCCGGCGTGCATTGAGCCCGGCTGCAAAAATTATCGCGACGCTGATCGTCTTTCATTTCGTTTGTCTCGCTTGGATCTTCTTCCGCGCCGAGGATTTCGCGGTCGCCTCGCTCTACATTGGCGGGCTCGCCTCCGGCTGGGGCGAGGGTGTGCAGCAAGCCGGACCGTTTGTCGTCGGGCTGATCGCCATCGGGCTCGCCGGCCAGTTCGCCCCGGATGCGCTCTTCGACCGGGTCGCGCTCGCCTTCGCGCGCGTCCCGAGCTGGGGGCTCGGCGCGATCGCCGGCATTGTCGTCGCGATGATCAACGCGCTGGGCCCGGAAGGGGTCGCCCCGTTCATCTATTTCCGCTTCTGAGCCATGGTCGCCCTCGAACGCGAACTGCGCGAACCCTCGCCGCCCGCCGCTTCCACGATAACGGCCGATGCGATCCCGCTCGCCCTGCGGCGGCGCGGCGCCTCGGCGCGGCAGGTGTTGGCGCTGACCTTTCTCGGGGTGCTGACTCTCGCGCTGTTCGCCTCGCGCGATCTGCCCTCCTGGGTCGGCGGCCTCGGCAGCGGGCCCTTGATCGACCGGGCGCAAGCTCTTGCCACCCAGTGGGACGACGCGATCGCGTCGCTCGGCCTCACGCGCCCGCACGAGGCGCTACGCGCGCTGATCCGGCGCCTCCTCGACTCGCAGTGGTAGCCGCGTAGCCGCCACGCCATACTCCTGAGCCTGCAGCCCAGGAGGGCCTCCCGTGTTTCCGACCCTGACCGACGAGCAGCGCCGTTTTGTCTCGACCGTACGCGAATTGGCGCAAAGCGAGTTCCGCGAGCGCGCCGCGCGCTGGATGGACGGCACCTTCCCCTGGGACAACATGAAGCCGCTCGCCGAATTGGGCGTTCTCGGCATGGCGGTGCCGGAGGAATATGGCGGGCTCGGCCTGCCGGTTTTCGACACCGCGCTCGTGCTCGAAGAGATCGCCAAGGCCTGCTACGTGACGGCAATGGCCGTCCTCGGCGAGGTCGGCGTCCAGACCCGCATCATCGCGACCTACGCGCCGGAGCCTATCAAGCAGCGCATCATGCCGGCCGTGTGCAGCGGCGAGTGCCTTCTCGCAATCTGCATGACCGAGCCCGACGCCGGCACCGATGTCGCCAATTACAAGACCAATGTCGACCGCATCGGCAACCGGCTTCGCCTCAACGGCGTCAAGACCTTGATCAGCCGCGCCGAGGAGGCCGGCATGTTTGTCGTCTTCACCCGCATCGATAAAAAGCCCGGCCGCGAGGGCATCGGCTGCGTCTTGGTCGAGAAGGGAATGCCGGGCTTCTCGGTGACCGGCACCTATCACACGATGGGCGGCGAGAATTTGCACGAGATCCGTTTTGACGATGTCGAATTGCCGCCGGAGAACCTCGTTCTCGAAGACGGCTTCCGCAAACTGCTCTCGGCCTTCAATACGCAGCGCTGCCTCAACCCGTCGATCTCATTGGGCCTCGCCGAGGGCGCGCTCGAGGAAGCGGTCAAATACGTCAAGGAGCGCCGCGCCTTCGGGCGTGCGATTGGGGATTTCCAGGGGATGCGTTGGAAGATCGCCGAGATGTACCGCGACATCGAGGCGGCGCGCAGTATCCTCTACCGCGCCTGCGCCGCCGCCGACCCGTTCCCCGATCCGCTCTTGGCGGCGGCCGCCAAGGTGACCTGCAACGAGATGGCATTGCGTGTCACCAGCGACGCCATACAGGTGCATGGCGGCTACGGTTTTACCGACGAGTTCCCGGTCTCGCGATTCTATCGCGGCGCCCGCTACGGCACCTTGGGCGGCGGCACTTCGGAGACCTTGCGCGATCTCATTGGAAAGCGGGTCATTGCCGGCCTCGATCCGGTCGATGGCATCCTCGGCCTCGGCGCGTTCTAGGCCGCCGCGGCCCGGTCCCCGGCGCCGCTCGCCAGGCGCAACAATCACGCGAGCGTTATTTTTGATTGCGTAGAGCACTATTTTTTTGACCGCAGCGCGATCCCGCGTCATTCCTCAACAATGGATTGGCTGACCGCCCTGTTATTTCTGCTCGCGCTCGGGGCGCTGGCCGGCTTTCTATGGTTGCATTTCGGCCGCAGCCCCGGGGCGGAGCGGCCGGGGCTCGCCGGCGGCGCGCCATCGCAGCCCTCCGCTCTCGGTCTCGACGATCCCGACCGCCTGATCTCGGTGAGCTATTTGCGGCGGCGCGCGTCGAATTTCCGGGAAATGGCGGTCAAGGTGGAGGATCCGGTCGCTGGCGCGCGCTGTTGGGATGTCGCCCGCCTGCTCGATCGCGCCGCCGAGGCGTTGGAGAGCCCTCCTGAGGACGAGCCGCCCACCCGCGAGAGATGAGCCGCTGCGATGATTCTGGGTCGCAGCCTGCCGGTCAATGGACCTGACGCAGTGCCGATATTGCGGCGATAAACGCATCCCATCGCTCGCGATCGGGATCGGCCTTGCTCATCGGGACAATGATCTTCTGCACTCGCGCCGCGGCCGCATCCAGGGCGGGATCGAGCTTGCAGCCCGCCGCGGTGAAGAATTTCATGTTTGGGAGCTGGTCCTCGAGATAGGCGCCGACAAGCTGGTTCAACTCGTCCCAGTTGGCTCTATTGATCAGCGCGCCATTCAAGGCGCTGCATAATTCCGGCGTCGCGGCGACATCGAGCCGCCACAGCTCCCGCATTTCGAATAGCGGAGGTTTTTCCTCCTGAAGCAGCGTGACGGCGGCTTCCTGACGCGTCCGCGCCTGGCGCGCCTGGGCGATGGCCTTCTCGTGCTCGCGCTCGGGGAGGTTTGCGTTGAGGTAGTCGAGGTAATCGGCGAACGGCGATTCCGGGGTGAGTCTGGCAAATTTATCGCGCTGCTCGCGTTCGCGCCGCGCCCGCTCGCCGGCGAGCTGGGTGACGATCGCCTCGTTTTTTGTCGCCGCCGCGGCGCGCGCCGGCATTTGCAGCCGATCGAGAATGTCGAGCGGGATTGTCGCCGCACAGACGACCGCGACCGCGCCGAGCATGGCGAGGCTGGCGCGTTCGATCGTAACCAGCGCGCGCAGCCGCAGGCTGCGCAGCCAGATCGCCCAGGCGGCGAGGAGCGGCGGCAGCAACGCCGGAACCAGGATCGACCATCCGCCGGGCAAATCGAAACTCGCCGCGCTCGCGACGAATGCCGCGATCGCCGAAATGGGAAAGAGAACGCCCGCGCCGATAATTGCCCAGCGCGGCCCCCCGGTCCTGACGGCGATCCGCAACACGATGCCGATGACGATCCACAGCATCACGCCGAAAAAGATCGCGTAAAGCTGGGCAAGCGACTGGTCGAGCCGGTCTTCGGGGCCGTATTGCGACGGATCGCCGCCGGGCGGCCCGTAGATCAGGCTGACGATCAGCAAGCCGTAGGGAGTGCACCCGGCAACGGCGAGCGCGATGGCGCCCGCCGCCGAGGACCGAGCGGGCAGCGCGGGTCTCGACACCCGGCTGACCCGGCCTTATTCCATCGGCAATCCGGCGTGCGTGTTGCGCGAGTCGAGCGAGGTAAAGCCGCTGGCGAGAGACGGCATCGCCACTTCGGCGATCGTCTCGGGGGTCCAGCCGCCATTGCGATGCACCATCCGCACCGGCCGCATATGACCGTAGAGCGACAATTCGCCGGCGCGCTGATGAAACACCTGGCCATTGACGTAGCTCGCCTGCTCGGAGGCGAGAAATACGCATAAGGGCGCGATCGCATCGGCCCGGCTGCGGCGCAGCCGCTCTTCCCGCATGGCCGCCACTGCCGGGTCTTTCGGGGTCGGCACCGAGCGGGTCATGCGGGTATCGGCCGAGGGCGCAATAACGTTGGCGGTGATGCCCTTCGACTGGTTCTCCATCGCGATGATCCGCGCCATCGCGACAATCCCCATCTTGGCCGTGCCGTAATTGACCTGACCGACATTGCCGAGCAGTCCGGAGGTGGACGATACGAGGATCATGCGGCCATAATTCTGTTCGCGGAACAGGTTGATGGCCGCGCGGTTGACGTTGAAATGCCCGGTCAGGTGGACATCGATGACCGCCTGCCAATCCTCCGGGAACATGTTGTGGAACATCTTGTCGCGCAGGATGCCGGCGGCGTTGAACACGATGTGCAGCCCGCCGAAGGTGTCGCGCGCCTGCTGCACCATCTGCAGGCAATCGTCGAATTTCGCGACCGAGCCGAAATTGGCGACTGCCTCGCCGCCGGCCGCCTTGATCTCGTCGGCCGTCGCCTGCGCGGGCCTTGTGTCGCCCCCTTCACCGGCGCCGCCGACCCCGGGATCGACGACGACGATCTTGGCGCCTTCCTTGGCCATCAGCTTGGCGACTTCGGCGCCGACCCCGCGCGCCGCCCCGGTGCAAATTGCGACCCGTCCCTCCAGCATGCCCATCGCTGACGCCCTTTCCCGAATATCGTTCGGGCCGCAGTTGACCCGCCGCCCGCCGGCTTTGTCAATTCGCCCCAAGCCGCCGGCCCTGATCTAGCCCCGCAGCTCCGCGTCGGTGTCCAGGAGCAGTTGCCTAACCCCGTGAAGATCGGTGACGACGGCGACGCACAGGCCGCGAATGTCCTCGGTCGCTGGCAGCAGGTCCGGCACCATGATTGTCATCATGCCCGCCGCGCATGCCGAGCGGACGCCGTTGTGGGAATCCTCCAAGGCCAGGCATAGCCGAGGGTCCACACCGAGCCGATCGGCCGCCTTGAGAAACGGGTCGGGAGCAGGTTTGCCCTCTGCATAATCGCCCTGGCCGACAATCGCGTGAAACCGCTCGGCCAGACCATGCGCCGTCAGGTGATGCTGCACGGTGCGGTGCATTGAAGAGGTGGCGATCGCCCGCGGCAACCCGAGTTCGTCAAGCGTATCGAGCAATTCGACCGCGCCCGGCTTCAGCCCAAGGCGGGTCTCCGCCAAAACCCAGAAATGCTCTGTCCAGGCGGTCAAAAATTCATCGATCGGAAATGTCTCGCCGAAATGCTCCAGCAACAGGCCGCGGACGTGCTGATGGGGAAGCCCGACTGTGCGGACGAAAATACCCGAACCGACATCGTAGCCCCGCGCGGCCGCCGCCATCGCGACCGCCTCCTGATAAAGCGCCTCGGTATCGAAAAGCAGACCGTCCATGTCGAAGATGACAGCCGCCGGGCTGCGGGGGAGCTTCATCCGCTCGCGGCTAACCCGGTCGGGCCGAGGCGGCTGCGCGCAGATCGAAGCTGTCGTCGGCCGCCTGCTCCGGCGTGACCTGCCGGCCGGCCGCTAACAAGCGGCGGGCATGCGCATGATCGGCCGGGCGGTTGATCGACTCGATGCCGAGCAGCTTCCCGTCGCGATAGCAGAAGACCGAGAACTCGCCACTCTCGACCGAGCCGCGCAGCACGGTGTGGTCGTGCCCGGCGGTGAGCCCGGCAATCTGCAGCCGCAGCTCCCCTTGCTCGCTCCAGAACCACGGCAATGCCGCATAGGAGCGCGGTTT
>JBKOVT010000285.1:0-7022 GCA_046724035.1 Pseudomonadota bacterium
GCGGCGGACAGCTCGTTGCGTGGAAGGCTGACGCAGCAGCTTGTCGAGCACGGCTTTGACGGCCGCATCTATCCGGTGACGCGCAGCCAGAGCGAGGTGCTGGGGCACAAGGCGTATCGCACGGTCGCCGAGATTCCCGAGACGGCCGATCTCGCGGTCATTCTGGTGCCGGCGGCGCATGTCGTCTCGACCATCGAGCAATGCGCCGCGCGCGGCATCCCGGCGGCGGTCGTCATCAGCTCGGGATTTGCCGAGGAGAAGAGCGAAGAGGCGGCGGCCCGCGACCAAGCCTTGCGAGCGATCGCCAAGCGCACCGGGATGGTGATCGCGGGACCGAATTCGGAGGGGCTCGTCAACCCGCTGCGGCCGCTCGTTGCGACGTTCAGCCCGGTGTTCCACGATGTAAAGGAACCGCTCCTGCCGCAGAACAGCCGCGCGAAGCCGATAGCCGTCAGCTGTCAGAGCGGCGCGCTGACCTTTGCGTTCCTGTCCCGTGGCCGCGATCGGCAGCTCAAATTCACTTACCAGATCAGCGCCGGCAACCAGACCGTGCTCGAAGCTCACGATTATCTCGATTGGGTGCTCGATGCCGGCGGCGCCGACATCTTCATGGGCTATCTCGAAGGGATCCGCGACGCGCAGCGGTTCCGCGCGGTGGCCGACAAGGCGGCGCGGCTCGGCAAGCCGATGATCCTCGCCAAGGTCGGGCGCTCCGATGCGGGCCGCCGCGCCGCCGCCTCGCATACCGGTGCGCTGGCGCGGGCCGGCATGGCGGACGATGCGATCTTCCGACATCACGGGATCATCCGCGGCGAGGACCTCGACCACATGGTCGATGTCGCGAGCGCCTTTGCATATTGTCCGTTGCCGCGCGGCAACCGGGTCGCGGTCATCACCGGCTCCGGCGGCAGCGCCGTGTGGATGGCGGATATCCTGTCGGCGCACGGGCTCGAACTGCCGGTCCTCGAAGAGGACCTGCAGAAGCGCCTGATGGCGCTCCTCCCCTCCTACGCCTCGGCGCAGAACCCCGTCGACGCGACGGCGCAGGCGATCGGCGAAGTGGGCTATGCGCCGATGGTCGAGCTTGTCGCGCAATCCGAGCGCATCGACACGATCCTCTTGATCAGCTCGCTGGCCAATCCGGACCGCGCGAAAAAGCTCGCCACGGAAATGGCCGAACTTACGGCGATGCTCGACAAACCGATCCTCTTATCGACCTACACGACGGCGACGCCGGCCTCGATCGCGGCGATCGCCGCCGCCGGAATCCCCTGCTACACGTCCATGCCGAGCTGTGCGCGCGCGATCAAGGCGCTCGTTGATTACGGGTGCTTCCGCGAGAAGCTGGCGCGGCGCAAGCCGGTCGAGGAGACCGCGCCGGCGGCCCGCGACGAGGTCACGCGCGGCCTCGCCGATGCGGGGAAGGTGCTGACGGAGGTCGCGTCGAAGAAATTGCTGGCGCGCTATGGCGTGCCATTGCCGCCGGAGGCGCTCGCCACGAGCGAGCCCGAGGCGATCGCGGCGGCGTCCAGAATAGGCGGCGCGGTCGCGCTGAAGGTGCAGTCGCCCGACATATTGCACAAGACCGAGGCCGGCGCGGTGATGCTCAGCCTCATCGGCGAGGCGGCGTTGCGCGACGGATACCGTACCGTGCTCGCCCGGGCGAAGGCGGCATATCCCAACGCAAAGATCGACGGCGTGCTCGTCCAGGCGATGGCACGGCGCGGCCGCGAGATGATCCTCGGCGTCACGCGCGACCCCGATTTCGGGCCGATGCTGATGGTCGGGCTCGGCGGCATTCATGTCGAGGTGTTGAAGGATGTCGCCTTCGCGCCGGTGCCGCTCGGCATCGATGACGCGCTCGATTTGATCGGACAGCTAAAGGGCGCCGCGCTGCTCGACGCGGTGCGCGGCGAGCCCGCCGCCGACCGCGACGCGCTCGCCCGGCTGGTGGTCGCATTGTCGCGGTTCGCAGCCGATCATGCCGACGCGATCGCCGAGATCGACCTCAACCCGGTCATCGTCCATGCCGCCGGCGAGGGGCTCACGATCGTCGACGCGCTGATCGTCAAACGTTAGGAGAACGCCATGAGCGATTACACCGGCTTCCGCGAGATCGGGGTCAGCCTGGACGGCCTTGTCGCGACCGTCGAGATCCGCCGGCCGCCGCATAATTTCTTCGATAGCGCGCTGATCGCCGACATCGGCGAGGCGTTCGAGCGGCTCGACGCCGACCCGGCCTGCCGCACTATTGTTTTGGCGGCGGAAGGGCGCTCGTTCTGCGCCGGCGCCGATTTCTCAAAGCGCATGGACACGGGAACCGTTCAGGAGGCGGCGCGCAGCGGCGCCGGGCGGCATCTCTACAAGGAGGCGATTCGCCTGTTCCGCACCAAGAAGCCGATTGTCGGAGCGATCCACGGCACGGCGGTCGGGGGTGGGCTCGGTCTCGCGCTCGTGCCCGATTTCCGCGTCACCTGTAGCGAGGCGCGGTTCAGCGCCAATTTCAACCGGCTCGGCTTTCATCCCGGCTTCGGCCTGACCGCTACCTTGCCGCGGCTTGTCGGGCCGCAGCAGGCGGCATTGCTGTTCTATACCGGTCGCCGCATTCCGGGTGACGAGGCCGTCCGCATCGGCCTCGCTGACCAGCTCGTCGCGCAGGCGGAGGTGCGCAGCGCGGCGCAGGCCTTGGCGCTCGAAATCGCGCAATCGGCGCCCCTCGCCGTGCTGGCGACACGCGAGACCGTACGGCGCGGGCTCGTCGACGAGATCGAGGCGGCAACCGAGCGCGAGCTGGTCGAGCAGGATTGGCTGCGCCGCACCGAGGATTTCCAGGAAGGCATCAAGGCTTATTCCGAGCGCCGCCTGCCGAATTTTCAGGGCCGCTGACCCGGATTTGATCAGGCGAGGGCAACCGCACAGCCGATTGCCGACCGGCGGCCTCACCGGCACGCCGGCGACGCCCGTCCGTTCCGTCATGGCGCATCAACCCTGCCTCGCCTAAAACGCACATTTCACAGGCGTAATGAACTTGCTATCCTGACGGCCGGAGAATTGGCCCGCCAGCGATCGGGGAGGATGCGGCATGGAAGCCTTATTGAACAATCTTTGGGCGACGATCGCCGCTGGGATCGTCCTGACCGTGATCATGGTGCTTGTCGCACACGCGATCGCCAGCTGAGCCGGGGGGACGGGACATGCAATGGGTTGAATTCGTCAATCTCGGGTGGTGGGCGTTCCTGATCCGATGGCTGCACATCATCAGCGGTGTCATGTGGATCGGCCATCTTTGGTATTTCAATTTCACGCAGACGCCGACAATGCCGAAGATCCCGGCGGAATTGCGCCCGGCCGTCGTGCGCTACATCCTGCCGGAGGCGCTGTTCTGGTTCCGCTGGGGCGCGATGTTCACGCTGATCTTCGGCCTGATCCTCGCGTGGCTGCTCGGCTTTATCGGGCAGGCGCTGAGCCTCGGCATTGGCCAGCACGATTTGCACTTCACGCTGATCGGCTTTGGCATGTGGTTCGGCATTATCATGTGGTTCAACGTGTGGTTCATCATCTGGCCGAACCAGAAAAAGGTCATGGGCTTGGTCACGGCGACGCCGGATGAGGTCAACGCGGCGCGCCGCATCGCCGGCCTCGCCTCGCGGGTCAACACGCTGCTGTCGATCCCGATGCTCTACGCGATGGCGTCCTCGCATTATTTTGGCTGATTAGCAGAGCCGAAGCTCAGAGCGCGGCGGCTTGTCCGCCGCGCTTTCTTTTTCAACGCCCGGCCCTATGCTTTTTTCAACCGATGCGCGGCTTTCCGGGCCCGGCCGCACCGGCTAGACTGCCTCTCCCCAAAGCTCCATACAACACAGGAGGGACGTTCCATGGCGGTCACGCTTTACAGCGGCTTTGTGCCGGTCTGCGTGCAATTGCTCACCGGGCTCAAGACCGTGCTGCAAAAGTGCGAGGCGCACGCGACCGAGCAGAAATGGGATACGGCAGCCGTCCTCAATCTGCGGCTCTATCCCGACATGTTCACGCTCGAGCGCCAGTTCCGTCAGGTCTGCAACCATGCGCTGGGCGCGGGGCGCGTCGCAGGCGTCGATCTGCCGAGCCTGCCCGATCAGGACAACAGCTTTGCCGAGATCCAGACCCGCCTTGACAAGACGATCGATTTCCTGAAGGGGCTGAAGGCCAACCAGATCGACGGCAAGGACGACTCTCCGGTCACCGTAACGATCGGTGGCCAGCCGCAGACCTTAAAGGCGCAGAACTACCTCTATCATTTCGCGATGCTGCAGGTGCAGTTCCACGCGACAACCGCCTACGACCTCATCCGCCATGTCGGCGTCGCGGTCGGCAAGCGCGACTATCTCGGCCCGCGGCCAACCAACTAATCGCTCTACACCGCCGCGAAAGCCCTCTCCCCTAGCGGGAGAGGGCTTTTGTTTTTTGGCGCTCCCCAACCTAAATAGCCCTCATGAGCGTCGTCGTCCGCTTCGCCCCTTCCCCGACCGGGTTTCTTCATATCGGCGGCGCTCGCACCGCGCTGTTCAACTGGCTCTACGCCCGCCATCACGGCGGAACATTTCGGCTGCGCATCGAGGATACCGACCGGGTGCGCTCAACCCCCGAGGCGATGGCCGCGATCATCGATGGACTCTCCTGGCTCGGCCTCGAGTGGGACGGTGACATCGTCCATCAATTCGCCGGCGCGGCGCGGCATGCCGAGGTCGCGCGCGAGATGCTGGCGAAAGGCCGCGCCTATCACTGCTACTGCACGCCGGAAGAGCTCGAGACAATGCGGGCCCAGGCGCGGGCCGAGAAGCGGTCGGTGCACATCAAAAGTCCCTGGCGCGACCGCGATCCGTCCGAGGCGCCACCGGGCGTCGCCCCGGTTATCCGGCTGAAAGCACCTCAGGAAGGCGCGACGACGATCCATGACCTCGTACAGGGGGAGGTCACGGTGCAGAATTCGGAATTGGACGATCTGATTATCCTGCGCGCCGACGGGACGCCGACCTACAATTTGTCTGTCGTTGTCGACGACCATGACATGGGCATCACCCATGTAATCCGCGGCGACGATCACCTCAACAACGCCTTCCGCCAGACGCAGATCTCCCGCGCGCTCGATTGGCCGGTGCCGGAGTTCGCGCATGTGCCGCTGATCCATGACGAGAGCGGCAAAAAGATGTCAAAGCGGCGCGGCACGGTGGCGGTCGATGCCTATCGCGATATGGGCTACCTGCCGGAAGCCTTACGCAATTATCTGATACGGCTCGGCTGGAGCCACGGCGACGATGAGATCATCTCGACCGAGGACGCGATCCGCTGGTTCGACATCAAGGATGTCGGCCGCGCCGCGGCGCGTTTTGACCAGGCCAAGCTCGACAACATCAACGCGCATTATATCCGCGAGGCTGACGACGCACGGCTGCTCACGCTTGTCGCCGAACGGCTTGAAGCGCAATTGGGCCGCGCGCTCTCGGAAGTCGAACGCGAGCGCCTGTTAAAGGCTATGGCAGGCCTCAAGCCGCGCGCCAAAACGATTGTCCAGCTGGCCGAGAAGGCGTGGTTTTATGTTGCACCGCGGCCCATCCAGCCGAGCCCCGACGCGGCCAAATTACTGAACGCCGAAGCGCGGCGTCTGCTCGGCGAATTAGCGGGCAGCCTCAACGGGGCCGAGTGGCAGGCGGGCGCCCTCGAACAGCGGCTACGCGAGTTCGCCGATAGCAATAACACTAAGTTCGGTGCGGTTGCCCAGCCGCTTCGAGCCGCTCTAACCGGGTCCTCGGCATCGCCCGGAATCTTTGAGGTCATGGAGGCGCTCGGCCGGGACGAAAGCCTCGGCCGCATCGTTGACGCAGCCGACGACTCAGCCTGAGTTCTCGCATCTGCGATATTGCATTGCAAAATCCGAACGGCGTTTGATAATGCGGCGACGGCGGCCTATTCTGCGCCGGATGCGGCAACCGCCCCGGTCAAGCGACAGCCGGGCGAAACGATAGAGGTACCTCGATGGACGGCAACAACACCACTGTCATGGCTCCGGCTGGCACGGTGACGTTGACCGACAATGCAACCGGAAAATCGTTTGAGTTGCCCGTCATCGAGGGCTCGATCGGCCCCAAGGTCATCGACATCCGCAAGCTTTACAACCAGACCGGGTACTTCACCTATGACCCCGGGTTTATGGCGACCGCGGCGTGCCGCTCCAGCATCACCTATATCGACGGCGACGAAGGAATCCTGCTGTACCGCGGCTATCCGATCAAGGAATTGGCCGAGAACAGCGACTTCATGGAGGTGTCGTACCTCCTTCTCTACGGCGAATTGCCGACCCCCGCGCAGAAGAAGCAGTTCCTCTATGACATCACGCACCATACGATGGTGCATGAGCAGCTCAGCACCTTTTATCGCGGTTTCCGCCGCGATGCGCATCCGATGGCGGTGCTGTGCGGCGTGACCGGCGCCTTATCAGCCTTCTATCACGACTCGACCGACATTCACGATCCGCACCAGCGGATGGTCGCCTCCTACCGGCTCATCGCGAAGATGCCGACGATGGCGGCGATGGCCTACAAATATTCACTCGGCCAGCCCTTCATCTATCCCAAGAACGATCTCGGCTATGCCGAGAATTTCCTGCATATGTGCTTCGCCGTGCCGTGCGAGGAATACAAGGTCAGCCCGACATTGGCGCGGGCGATGGACCGCATCTTCATCCTGCACGCCGATCACGAGCAGAATGCCTCGACCGCGACCGTGCGCAATGCCGGGTCGAGCGGCGCCAACCCGTTCGCCTGCATCGCCGCCGGCATCGCGTCGTTATGGGGCCCCGCGCATGGCGGCGCCAACGAGGCCGTGCTCAAGATGCTGGCCCGCATCGGCGACAAGAAAAACATCCCGGACTTCATCCAGCACGTCAAAGACAAGAACGAGCACGAGATCCAGTACGGCTTCGGTCACCGCGTCTACAAGAACTACGATCCGCGGGCGCGGGTGCTGCGCGAGAGCTGTCACGAAGT
>JBKOVT010000094.1:0-8596 GCA_046724035.1 Pseudomonadota bacterium
CATTCCTTGATCCGCACGAGAAACGTCACCGCCTCGCGCCCATCGATGACGCGGTGATCGTAGGTCAGCGCGACATACATCATCGGCCGGATTTCGATCTTTTCGTTCCCATGCTCGCCGACCGCAATGGGCCGGCGCTCGATTTTGTGCATGCCGAGGATGGCCGATTGCGGCGGGTTGAGGATCGGCGTCGACAACAGCGAGCCGTAGACCCCGCCATTCGAGATCGTAAAGGTGCCGCCCGACAGATCCTCGATGGTCAATTTGCCGTCGCGCGCCTTCCGGCCGAGCGCGCCGATCTCCTTCTCGATCTCGGCAAAACTCTTCGCGTCGGCATCGCGCACGACCGGCACGACAAGTCCCTGCTCGGTCCCGACCGCGACACCGATGTCATAATGGTTTTTGTAGACCAGGTCCTCGCCGTCGATCTCCGCGTTGACGGCCGGCAATTCCTTCAGCGCGACAATCGCCGCCTTGACAAAGATCGACATAAAGCCGAGCCGCACCCCGTGCTTTTTCTCGAACGCCTCGCGCCAGCGCTCGCGCAACGCAATCGCGCCCGACATGTCGATTTCGTTGAACGTCGTCAGCATCGCCGCATTCTGCTGCGCCTCTTTCAGGCGCTCGGCGATGCGGCGGCGCAGCCGCGTCATGCGCACCCGCGTCTCGCGCTCGGCGGGCGGTCGATTGGCCGGCGGCTCCGTTCCCGGAGGAGCGGCCGGCTCCCGTGCTTCGCGCGACGGCGGCGCTGAATTCGGTTCGGCGAGCGGCTCTTTGCCCAGAGAAGGCGCGGCGTGCGCGCGCGCCGCGACGACATCCTGCTTTGTGATGCGGCCGCCGGGTCCGCTCGGCGTGATCTGTGCCGGGTCGAGCCCGGTCTCGGCGATCAGCTTGCGCGCCGCCGGCCCCGATCGTTCGAGCGCCGTTTTGCTCTCGCCGACTTGCGGGGGAGGGTTGGGGTGGGGGCTCGCAGCCGAGGCGGCGGCGCCATCCGCGATGACCCCGAGCACCGCGCCGACCGGCACATTGCTGCCTTCGCCGGCGCGTATCTCGCCCAGCGTGCCGGCCGCCGGCGCCGGCACTTCGAGCGTCACCTTGTCGGTTTCCAATTCGACGATCGGCTCATCGCGCGCGATCGCCTCGCCCGGCTGCTTCAGCCAGCGCGCGACCGTCGCCTCGGTGACCGATTCACCGAGCGTGGGAACGCGGATCTCGATCGTCATAGAGTCATGTCACGCCGCGAGCGCGTCTTCGACGAGCTGCGCCTGCTCGTGCAGATGGCGCTTGAAGAGCCCGGTCGCGGGCGAGGCGGCTTCGGCGCGCCCGGCAAAGCGCGGCCGTTTGGCGGCGATCTCGAGCCCCGCCAGCACGCGCTCGATGCGGCGGTCGACAAACCCCCAGGCGCCCATATTCTGCGGCTCCTCCTGGCACCACACGATGTCGGCGCGCGGATAGCGCCGCAACACATCGGCCAGCGTCTTGAACGGGAACGGGTAGAGCTGCTCGATCCGGATCAGCGCGACCGATTTGTCACCCTTCTCGGCGCGCGCCTTCAATAGATCGAAATACACCTTGCCGCTCGACAGCACGACCCGCCGTACCTCACCATCCGGCGCGATGGTTTCGGTCTCGCCGATAACGCGGTGGAAGGTGGTGCCCGGCCCCATATCGGCGAGCCGCGACATGACGTCCTTGGCGCGCAACAGCGATTTCGGCGTGACGATGACGAGCGGCTTACGAAACCGCCGCCGGATCTGCCGCCGCAACGCATGGAAATAATTGGCTGCGGTCGTCAGATTGCAGACCTGCATGTTGTCTTCGGCGCAGAGCTGCAGATAGCGTTCGAGCCGCGCCGAGGAGTGCTCCGGCCCTTGCCCTTCATAGCCGTGCGGCAACAGCAGCACGAGCCCGCTCATGCGCAGCCATTTGGCTTCGCCGGAACTGAGGAACTGGTCGATGATAACCTGCGCGCCGTTCGCGAAATCGCCGAACTGCGCCTCCCAAAGCACCAGCGTCATCGGATCGGCGAGGCTGTAGCCGTATTCAAAGCCGACGACCGCCGCCTCCGATAGCGGGCTGTCGATGATCTCGAAGGGCGCCTGCCCATCGCGGAGGTGATTGATCGGGACGTAGCGCTCCTCGGTCTCCTGATCGACCAGCACCGCGTGCCGGTGCGAGAAAGTGCCGCGCCCGCTATCCTGGCCGGAGAGCCGCACATGCGTGCCTTCGGCGCACAGCGTGCCGATCGCCAGCGCCTCGGCGGTCGCCCAATCGATGCCGTCGCCCGTCTCGATCGCGGCGCGCTTGGCTTCGAGCTGCCGCGCGATCTTGCGGTTCAAATGAAAGCCCTCGGGAACCGTGGCGAGGCCGCGCCCGACCTCGCGCAGAAAATCGAGCGGCACGGCGGTATCGCCGCGGCGGTCGTCATCGGGAGCCGTTCCCAGCCCGGCCCAGGCACCTTCGAGCCAGTCGGCCTTGTTCGGACGGTAGCTCTCTGCAGCGGCGAATTGCGCTTCGAGATCGGCGATAAACCCGTTCGCCATCGCCTCGATCTCGGCTTCGCTCATGACCCCGGCCGCGACGAGCCGCTGCGCATAGAGCTGCCGCGTCGTCGGATGCCGCGCGATCGTGCGGTACATCAGCGGCTGCGTAAAGGCCGGCTCGTCGGCCTCGTTGTGGCCGTGCCGGCGATAGCAGAACAAATCGATGACGACGTCCTTCTTGAAGCGTTGCCGGTATTCGATCGCGGCGCGCGCGACCTCGATGACCGCTTCCGGATCGTCGCCATTGACGTGAAAGATCGGCGCCTGCACCCCCTTTGCGACATCGGACGGGTAGGGGCTGGAGCGCGCAAAGGACGGGCTCGTCGTAAACCCGATCTGGTTGTTGACGATGACGTGGATCGTGCCGCCGGTGCCGAAGCCGCGCAAATCCGACAATTCGAGCGACTCGGCGACAAGCCCCTGGCCGGCAAACGCCGCATCGCCATGCATCAGGATCCCGACGACCTGGTTGCGCTCCCTGTCGCCGCGCTGGTGCTGCTTCGCGCGCACCTTGCCGAGCACGACCGGGTCGACGGCTTCCAAATGCGACGGGTTGGCGGCCAATGACAAATGCACGTTGCGCCCGCCAATCGCGCGGTCGCCCGAAGTGCCGAGATGGTATTTGACATCGCCTGAGCCCTGGACGTGCTCCGGGTTGGCGGCGTTGCCCTGGAATTCCGAGAAGATCGCGGCGAAGGGCTTGCCCATGAAATTGGCGAGCACGTTAAGCCGGCCGCGATGCGGCATGCCGATGACGAATTCGCGAATGCCGAGTTCGGCACCGCAGCGCAGGATCGATTCGAGCGCCGGCATCAAGGATTCCGCCCCTTCGATACCAAAGCGTTTGGTGCCGGTGTAGCGCCGGTCGAGAAAGCGCTCAAAGGTCTCGGCGACGGTCAGGACGCGCAGCACCTCTTTCTTGGCCGCGTTGGTCAGCTGCGGCCGCTCATCGAGGTGCTCGAATTTCTGCTGGATCCATTGGCGCTCGGCGAGCACCTGGATAT
Source organism: Pseudomonadota bacterium (assembly GCA_046724035.1). GTDB lineage: Bacteria > Pseudomonadota > Alphaproteobacteria > ATCC43930 > CGMCC-115725 > DATARH01. Next base: position 3,548 of record JBKOVT010000094.1, read on the forward strand.
GCATGTATTCGATGCCGATCCGCCCGCAATAGGTCTCGCGCAGGATCCGGATGATCTCGCGCAAGCTCGCGCGCTCGCGGCCGAACAGATTGTTGATGAAGATCTCGCGGTCGAGGTCGGTGTCGCTAAAACCCCAGGTCCGGTAATCGAGCTCGTTGTGCGGCCGGCGCTGTTCGAGCTGCAAGGGGTCGAGATCGGCTTCGAGGTGGCCGCGCACCCGGTAAGAGCGGATCAGGTTCAGCGCCCGGATCGAATCGATCGCCGCCTGCTGGACCGATGCCCCATTGACGCTCGAGGCGGGCGCCGCCGTCGCAGGCGGCTCGATGGGCGGCAGCGGACGGGCCCAGGGCGGGCCGGCGCGTTCGGCGCGGATTGCCACCGCGTCATCCGCCATTTCCGCAAAAAACCGCCGCCAACTCGGGTCGACCGCCTGAGGGTCGTCGAGATAGCGCGCATAGAGCTCGGCGATGAATTCGGCGTTGGCGCCGGACAGAAACGTCGTTCCGTTCAATTCGGGCATCGGCAAAGCCTCGGTGCTGCGCCCGCATCCTCGGGGGCGCGGCTTACGATCCGATAAACAAGCAATCCGGGGGTTATGTGGCGTTTCCCGCCCGCAAATGCGACGCGAAACCGTTCAACCCAGCCCCGCGCCGACCTGGACGGTGGCCGCCTCTCGCGTTGCAGCTTACCTGGATTGCCGTCTCCTGCCCTCCAGGAACGCGGCGGGCGTGACAATCGGAATGCCGCGGAAAGGGTTTATGGCAAGCAGATCGGCGTCGCCGCTCACAATCAGATCCGCTCGGCCGCTGACAGCGACTTCCAGGAATTTATCGTCCTTAGGATCACGGCAGGCGGCAATCCGCTCGGAAATGGACACCAGTTCAGCCGAGTCCAGAACGTCTCGTAGCCAATCTTGGAAAAGCGACGGGATCAGCACCGCAAGGCGCGGGCGAGCGAGCGTAATGAAGAGCTCCTGCTCAGTGGCTTCGGATTTGAGAAGAAGGTCATGTTTTACGGCAAGGTGGACCGTGTTACTGGGCGGTGATCCGTGCTTAAGACCGGCGCTAATGAAAACGTTCGTATCGATAACCACCCTCATCGAATGAGGGGCTGCGCCTCGGTGCGGGCCTCATCGATAAGCCGGTCGATATCGTCGTCGCTTAGTCCCGCCGCTACGACACGCAGCCGCGCCTCGCGGCGGCCGGGGATCAGCTGGTCGGCTTGGATAGTGACCGTCACCCGATCCTGCGGATCGAGCCCGCGCCGCGCCAGCTCTGCGGCGATTTCGGCCACGGTTGTTTCAATGACTTCGGTTCGTTGCGCCATGGTTAGGAACTCCTTGGCCCGAATCTGGGCCTGGGCAGCCAGCTTTTCAAACCGTCGCTTGCCCCACGCTCATCAGCCCCCAAGCACCTGCTTCATCATGCTGCCGATCGCGGCCGGCGACTCGGTGACCGTGACCCCGGCGCTTCTGAGCGCCTCCATCTTGTCCGCGGCGGTGCCCTTGCCACCGGCGATGATCGCGCCGGCATGGCCCATGCGCCGGCCGGGCGGCGCCGCCGCGCCGGCGATAAACCCCACCGTCGGCTTTTTGCGCCTCGCCGATTTGAGGAGCGCCGCGCCGTCCTCCTCGGCGTGGCCGCCGATCTCGCCGATCATGACGATCGCCTCGGTCTCTTCATCCGCGAGAAACATCTCGAGGACATCGGTGAAATCGAGCCCGTGGATCGGATCGCCGCCGATCCCGACACAGCTCGATTGCCCGAGCCCCGCCGCGGTCGTCTGCGCCACCGCCTCATAGGTCAGCGTGCCGGAGCGTGACACGATGCCGATCTTGCCGCGCCTGTGAATATGCCCCGGCATGATGCCGATCTTGCATTCGTCGGGCGTGATGACCCCCGGGCAGTTCGGCCCGATCAGGACGCTCTTCGAGCCGCAAAGCGCGCGCTTTACCCGCACCATGTCGAGGACCGGGATGCCCTCGGTGATGCACACGACCAATTCGATCCCGGCATCGACCGCTTCGAGGATCGCGTCGGCGGCATAGGGCGGCGGCACATAAATGACGCTCGCCGTGGCGCCGGTCCTGGCGCGCGCCTCCTCCACCGTGTCGAACACCGGCAGGTCGAGATGCTTTGTCCCCCCTTTCCCCGGCGTCACCCCGCCGGCCATCTTGGTGCCGTAGGCGATCGCCTGCTCGGAGTGGAAGGTGCCCTGCGCGCCGGTGAAGCCCTGGCAGATGACTGTCGTCGAGGCGTCAACAAGGATGGACATCAGGCCGCCTCCTTGATGACGTCGACGACCTTTCGCGCGGCGTCTTCCAGATTTTCCGCCGCGATCAGCTTGAGGCCGGACTGACCGAGGAGCTTGCGCCCCAATTCGACATTGGTGCCTTCGAGGCGCACGACGAGCGGCACGTGCAGATTGACCTCGCGCGCCGCCGCGACGATGCCCTCGGCGATGACGTCGCAGCGCATGATCCCGCCGAAGATGTTGACAAGGATCGCTTCGACATTGGGATCGGAAAGGATCAGCTTGAACGCGATCATCACCCGCTCGCGCGTCGCGCCGCCGCCGACATCGAGGAAATTGGCCGGGCTGCCGCCATAAAGCTTGATGATGTCCATCGTCGCCATCGCCAGCCCGGCGCCGTTGACCATGCAGCCGATATTGCCGTCGAGCTTGACGTAGTTGAGGGCGTGCTTGCCGGCTTCGAGCTCGATCGGGTCCTCCTCGTCCTCGTCGCGCAAGGCCTCGATCTCGGAATGGCGGAAAAGGGCGTTGTCGTCGAACCCCATCTTGGCGTCGAGCGCCAAGAGCTCGCCCGCGCCGGTGACGACCAGCGGGTTGATCTCGACAAGGCTGGCATCGAGCTCGGTGAAGGCGCGGTAGAGCGCGCTCGCGAAATCGCCGAGCCCCCGCACCTGGCCGCCGGTGAGCCCCAGCCCAAAGGCAAGCTCGCGTGCATAGAAGGGCGACAGGCCGGCGGCCGGGTCGATCGCGGCCCTCAGGATCTTGTCGGGCGCGCGCTCCGCCAGCTCCTCGATCTCCACGCCGCCCTCGGCGGCCGCGATGAGCGTGATCCGCCCGGTGGCGCGGTCGATCGACAATGCCAGATAGAGCTCGCGGGCGATGTCGCAGCCGGCCTCGACATAGACCCGCTTGACCTCGCGCCCTTCGGCGCCGGTCTGGTGGGTCACGAGTTTCTTGCCAATGAGCGCCTTCGCCGCTGCTGCGACCTCGTCCTCCGAGCGCACCAGCTTGACGCCACCCGCCTTGCCGCGGCCGCCGGCATGGATCTGCGCCTTGACGACCCAGACCTTGCCGCCGATGCGGCGCGCCACCCCGACCGCCTCGTCCGCGGTATAGGCGACGCCCCCTTGCGGCACTGGCACGCCGTATTTCGCGAGCAGCTCCTTCGCCTGATATTCGTGGATGTTCATGCTGGGCGGCTCACCCGGCCGCCTGCGTCTCGCGCATCTTGCGGGCGATGTCGATAAGGCCCCGGACTGCCTCGACCGACTTGTCGAAGGCTGTCTTCTCGTCGCCCGCCAGGCTCAATTCAACAACGCGCTCGACACCGCCGGCCCCGATGACGACCGGCACGCCGACATAGAGCTCCTTGACCCCGTACTGGCCGGTCAGCCAGGCGGCGCAGGGCAGGACCCGCTTTTTGTCGCGCAGATAGGCTTCGGCCATCGCGATCGCCGAGCTCGCCGGCGCGTAAAACGCCGAACCGGTCTTTAGGTAATTGATGATCTCGGCGCCGCCGTCACGGGTGCGCGCCAGGATTTGGGTGATCTTCTCCTGGCTCGTCCAGCCCATCTTGACGAGCTCGGGAACCGGGATGCCAGCGACCGTCGCATAACGGATCAGCGGCACCATCGTGTCGCCGTGGCCGCCCAGCACAAAGGCGCTGACATCCTCGACCGACACCTTGAACTCCTCGGCGAGGAAATAGCGCAGGCGCGCGCTGTCGAGGACCCCGGCCATGCCGACAACGCGGTTCGCCGGGAAGCCGGTCGCCTCCTTCATCACCCACACCATCGCGTCGAGCGGGTTCGTGATCGTGATGACAAAGGCCTGCGGACAATGCTGCTTGATGGCCGCCCCGACCTCGCCGACGACCTTTGTGTTGATGCCGATCAGATCGTCGCGGCTCATGCCGGGCTTCCGCGGCACGCCGGCGGTGACGATGACGACATCGGCGCCCTTTATGCCGGAGTAATCATTGGCGCCGGTGATCGACGCGTCATAGCCCTCGATCGGCGATCCCTGCACGATGTCGAGCGCCTTCCCCTGCGGCACACCCTCGACGATGTCGAACAGCACGACATCGCCCAACTCCTTGAGCCCGGCCAACAGGGCCAGCGTGCCGCCGATCTGGCCGGCGCCGACCAGCGCGATCTTGTTGCGTGCCATCGGGAAATCCTTGTCTAGGAGGGCGGGCGCAAGACGGCGCGGGTCTTACCGCGAATTACCGGACCGGGCAAGGCAGCGAGCCGCTACTCCTCGACTACCTCGCGGCCGACATCAGGCCCCCAGTTATACGCGCCGGCGTACTCGGCTCGCCATTCTTGAGGGCTCGTACCCTGGAACAACTTTTTGAGGGCTCGTGCTGCGGCTGCGCGAGCCCGGTCGGCTTCAACCGCCGGGTCTTCGGCGTGAGTCGCAGGTTTCCTTCGCTTCGGCATTAACTGTCTCTTAGACCCGGCGGTTGGCGAGGTAGTCCTCGCTCTGCATCTCGATCAGCCGCGAGACGGTGCGCTCGAATTCAAAGGCGCCGTCCCCCGCCACGTAGATCTCCTCGGCCGGTACGTCGGCCGAGGCGACCAGCAGGGCGCGCGCCTCGTATAGCGCGTCGATCAGGATGTGAAACCGCTGTGCCTCGTTGCGCTCGCGCGGCGTCAGGCGCGGGATACCTTCGACGACAATCGCCGCGTAACGCTCGGCGATTGCCAGGTAATCCGGGGCGGCGAGCGGCCGCGCGCACAATTCCTCGAACGAAAACCACGCGACATTGCGTCCGACGCGCGGCACCGCGAGCGG
>JBKOVT010000189.1:0-18164 GCA_046724035.1 Pseudomonadota bacterium
GTGGTCGACGGTATTCTCTTCGCACCATTTCGCGACCGCCACCTTGCGCGGGTCGTTATGCCCGACGCGGCTCGTATATCCCTCGGCCCGCGCGTTGGCGTCACCGGTCGCGATCTGCATCAGGCGGCTCGCCATCTCGCGCCCCGAAGCGGAGATCACGACATAGCCGTCCTTCGCCTTGTAGGGCGGCCGCCCGGCCTCGCCGCCCTCTTGCCCGGTCGCGAGATAATAGGACAGCGGGATCTCGACCATCGTGAAACCGGAATCCAACAGACAGCAATCGACCACCTGCCCCTCGCCGGTGCGGTCGCGATGCCGGAGCGCTGCCAGCGTGCCGATCGTCGCATGCAAGGAGGTGTAGCGGTCGACCAGCGAGGTCGCGGCGCCCAACGGCCGGCCGACGGGCGCCCCGGTCAGCGACATCAGCCCGCTCATCGCCTGGCCCAAGGGATCGAATGCCGGCTGGTCGCGATAGGGGCCGTACTGGCCGAAGCCCGACACCGACACCAGGATGATGTCCGGTTTCAGCTGGCACAAACGTTCGTAACCAAACCCCATTTTCTCCATGATTCCCGGGCGGAAATTCTGCAGCACAATATCGGCCTTCGGCACCAGCGCCGCGAAAATCTCTTTGCCGCGCTCGGTGCGCATATCGAGGCAGAGGCTCTTTTTGCCGCGGTTATAGACCGCGAAATAGACGCTTTGGCCGCGCACCACGGGCTCGGAGCGGCGGGTCTCTTCCCCGCCGATTTTCTCGATTTTGATGACCTCCGCCCCGAGATCGGAGAGGATCATGCCGCCGCGCGGGCCGGCCTGATACCGCGCCAATTCCAATACCCGCACGCCTTCGAGGCATCCGCCCATCGCGCTTCTCCCCAGTGCCGCACCGCCCGGGGGTGACAACCCTCCCGGTTCGGCTACGATATTGCGCCCGGCGCGAGCGCGAGGGAAGGAGAGGAAGATGGCTTACGATTTCATTCTGACCGAGCGCCTCGATGGCTGCGCGTTGATCACGTTGAACCGCCCGGAGAAGCTCAACGCGCTCTCCTTCCCGCTGATGACCGAGCTCGATGAGGCGCTCTCCGAATATGAAGCCGACGACGCGATTAAAGCGGTCATCCTGACCGGGGCTGGCGATCGCGCCTTCTCGGCCGGTGCCGACATTCACGAAATGGCCGGACTCAGCAGCGAAGAATTGGCCGAGCGCAGCGACACGCGCGGTCATATCAGCTGGCATATCGCCAGCTATTCGAAGCCGCTGATCGGCGCGATCAACGGACTCGCCTATGGCGGCGCGGCGCTTCTCTCCTCTTCGCTCGACTTGCGCGTCGGTTGCGAGAAGACGCAGTTCCGCTTTCTCGCGGCGAGCTATGGGCGGGTCAATTCGACCTGGTCGCTCCCGGCGCTCGTCGGTGTCCCGAAAGCGAAAGAATTGCTCTACACCGGCCGGGTCGTCGCGGCCGAGGAGGCCGAGCGCATCGGCCTCCTGAACCAGATCGTGCCCGCCGCAAAATTACGCGAGGCGGCGGTCGAGATGGCGCAGATGATCGCAAAGAACGATGCCCGGATGGTGCAGGGCATCAAGCGTCTCCTGCATGAAGGCATGGGTTTGGATTGGCAGGGCCGCTACGACCTCGAGGACGAGGCGCGCGCGACCTATCTCTCCGCCGGTCATCCACGCGAGGGGTTCAGGGATTTTCTCGCCCGCAAGCCCGTGCGCGCGTAATCAAACGCTGGACAACGGGGCGGAGAGACCAAATGGAGCTGTTCATCTTCGCCCGCTTCCAGGCCCGCGCCGGCGCGGCAGATGACCTGGCCGCTGCCCTGCGCGAGGTCGTCGGCCCAACTAGCCGCGAAGCCGGCTGCCTCGCGATCGGCGCGTTTCGGTCGACGAGCGATCCGGCGCTCTTCTACATCCACTCGCGTTGGGTCGAAGAGGCGGCGTTCGCGGCGCATGGCAGCATGCCGCATACGGTCGATTTCCTGAGGCGGGTCGAGCCGCTGCTCGATTATCCGCTCGACGTCACGCGGTCACAGCCGCTCCAGTGAGCAACTCCGGCGAACTAAAAGGCGGCGTGATGCGAAAGTGGCTCCCCGCCGCGCTCGACTACATTCCGCGGTGGATCGAGTTTCAGATGCGCCACAGCGAGACACCGGGTTGTGTCATGGCGATCGCCGCGAAGGGCGAAATCGTCCTGGAGCAGGCTTTCGGCGTAGCCGATCTTGGCACCGGTGAAAAGCTGACCCCGCGTCACCGCTTTCGCGTCGCCTCGCATTCGAAGAGCTTCACGGCCGCGGGCATCATGAAATTGCGCGAGCAGGGACGGCTCGAGCTCGACGATGCCGTCGGCCGCTATGTCGAGAAGCTCCATCCCGCGATCGCCGAGGCGACCATCGCGCAGCTGCTGTCGCACAGCGCCGGGCTCGTACGCGACGGCGCCGATGCCGGCCAGTGGCAGGACCGGCGTCCTTTTCTCAGCAAAAAGGAATTGCGCGCTGCGCTCGCCGAGGCGCCGACAGTCCCGCCGAACACGCGGTTCAAATACTCCAATCATGGCTTTGGTCTTGCCGGTCTCGTCATCGAGGCGATTACCGGCGAGCGTTATCGCGATTGGATCAGGCGCGAGGTCGTCGAAGCGTCCGGCCTGCACGAGACCGAGCCTGACATGCCGATCGCCGCGGACGCGCCGATGGCGCGCGGCCACGGCGCGAAGCTGCCGCTTGGTCATCGGCTCGTCATTCCCGGCGACAACCCGACGCACGCCTTGGCGGCTGCGACGGGGTTCGTCAGCACGGCGGCGGATTTGGCCCGCTTCTTCGGCCAGCTCGATCCCGATGCCAAACAAAGCACGCTCTCGGTCGCGGGCCGGCGCGAGATGACTCGGCAGCACTGGCAGGATGCTTATTCCACCGTCGAGCGTCATTACGGGCTTGGGATCATGTGCGGCACGACCGGCGATCTGGGCTGGTTCGGTCACGGCGGCGCGTTCCAGGGTTTTATCAGCCGGACGGTGGTCGTGCCGCAGCATGGGCTGACGGTGTCGATCGTCACCAACACGGTCGATCGTCTTGCCGAGCAATGGTCGGACGGCGTTCTGCACATCCTCTCGGCCTTCGGCCGCCGTGGCGCTCCGGAAAAACACCTGCGCGACTGGACGGGACGCTGGTGGTATCTCTGGAGTTCGCTGGATCTCGTGCCGATGGGCGAGCGCGTCATGGTGCTGAACCCGGCCTTGATGAACCCGCTGACCGATGCCAGCGAGCTTGAGGTCACCGGCGCCGATGCGGGCCGCATCGCGCTGGCCACTGGGCTTGGCAACCACGGCGAACCGGTTCGGCGCCACCGCAGCAAGAACGGCGCGGTCGAGGAGGTTTGGCTCGGCGGCACCCGCCTTCTGCCCGAGGCCGCTATTGCCGCCGAGCTCGAGGCCCGTTACGGCAAGCCGGCCCCAGCCCGAGCACGGCGATGACCGCCAGGATAAATCTGGACGAGAAGTTTGCGCTGTTCTCCGAACAGTGGCGGCCAAAGATCATCGCCGCTGCCAACGGTCAGGAGATCAAGATTGTTAAGGTCAAGGGCGAGTTTCCCTGGCACCATCATGACGCCGAGGATGAGTTCTTCATCGTCTGGAAAGGGCGGTTTCGTGTCGAGTTCCGCGACCGGATTGTCGAGCTCGGTCCGGGCGAGTGCGTCGTGGTGCCGCGCGGGGTCGAACATCGCACCTGTGCCGATGAGGAAGCGGAAATCCTGCTCATTGAGCCGGCCGGTGTGGTCAATACGGGCAATGTCACCGATGTGGAGTTCACCGCGCCGGCCGGCGTGGTGATATGAAAGCGTCGCCGGGTGGGATCCCGGCATTTCCTGATCCGGGCGGCGGGCGTGACACAATCGAACAGGGTTCCTGACGGCTACAAGGCCTCCGGCGTCGATGTCGCCGAGGCCGATGCCGGGCTGCGCAACATCATCGCCCGCGTCACCGCGACCTGGCCCAAGACCGGCTTCGGCGCCGTCCAATTGCCGATCGGCTATTTCGCGAATGTTGTCGATATCGGCGGCACCGGGCTCGCGCTCTGCACCGATGGCGTGGGGTCGAAAGCCATCGTCGCGGAGATGATGGGGAAGTACGACACGGTCGGCATCGACTGCGTCGCGATGAATGTCAACGACATCCTCTGCGTCGGCGCCAAGCCCGTCTCGATGGTCGATTACATCGCGATCGATCGCGCCGACGCCGCGATCCTCGACGGGCTCGCGATCGGCCTTGCGGAGGGCGCGCGACAGGCGGGTGTATCGATCTCCGGCGGCGAGATCTCGCAATTGCCCGACATGGTCAAAGGCTTCGACCTCGTCGGCACCGCGGTCGGCACGGTGCCGCTCGACCGCATCCTGGTCGGCCGCGACATCGTGCCTGGCGACCGCGTCATCGGCATCGCCAGCAACGGCATCCACAGCAACGGTTTCACGCTGGCGCGCCGCGCCTTTTTCGAGCGCGCTCGCGTCTCGGTCGATCATGTTTTCGCGGAACTCGGTCATCCGCTCGGCGAGGAGCTGTTGCGGCCGACCTACATCTACGTGCCGGAGGTGCTGGAGATCATCGAACGCATCGGTTCGGTGAAGGCCTTGATCCACATCACCGGCGATGGCTTTCTAAACCTGCCGCGGGTCGCCGCCGTTGTTGGCTTCATCATCGATGATCCGCCCGCACCGCCACCGATCTTCGATTTGATCGAGGAGCACGCCGGCGTCGAACGCGCCGAGATGTACGAGGTCTACAATATGGGGGTTGGCTTCTGCGTGATCCTCGCCGAGCACGACGCCGATGCCGCGCTTGCGATCCTGCAGCGCCATCGACGCGCGGCGCGGGTCATCGGCTACGCGGTCGCCGACCGCACCAAATCGGTCTATCTGCCGCAACAGCGTCTGATCGGCACCGGCAAGCGCTTCCGCCCGGAATAATCCGCCCGCTTAATCCAGAATCTCGACATGCGCCTCGGTCGGGCGCATCGCCGAGCCGTTGATCGGGATCATGTCCTGCGGGCAGGCCGAGAACGCGACGATGCAATCCATCTCGGCCCGCAAAGTGACATAACTTCCGGGCGTGCTGACCGGCGGCCGCGCTTCGACCCGGTTGCCGTCCAGAACCGGAATATTCATGAACAAATTGAGGGGCGCCGGCGTCTCCGGTGCCGCAAGCCCGAGTTCCCGCATCGCGGCGGCGAGATTGTCGGTGCAATTGTCGTGATAGCCCTCGCATCCGAGCAGCTCGTAGCGCCAGCGGTCGCACGCTGCAAACAACGTATCGTGGATGCCGCCCGAATTGTCCTCGATGAGGGTCAGGATCGGGCGCCGCCGGTTCGTCACGAGCGTGTCGCCGATCCCCGGAATGATCCGGCCCATCGCGACGCGGCTGTGCTCCATCGACATGAATTCTGAGAGGTCCGCCGCGTTGAAAGCCCAGCTGTCGACGACCTGCTGCCCCTTCGTATTGACGACCCGCACCTTTTGCCCGCGGCTCAGCCGCAATGCCTTTCCCTGCCGCGCCGGTATCTCGATCATCTTCCCCTCTCCTCCCGTCGTCATTCCGGGGCGCGGCGTAGCCGCGAGCCCGGAATCCATTTTCCAGACTCCGTATTCATGGATTCCGGGCCTGGCCCATTCGGGCCATCCCGGAATGACATGATAGCCATGCTACCGGGCTGAAGGGGTTTCGATCACCGGGCCGCAGTTGCGGCGGCCGGACATCAAGCAATCCTCAAGATCGGCGTTCTTGCGCAGCGCGTTGACAAGAAAATACGCCGCGACAACCAGCGCCAGCACGAGCAAAAGCCCGATCAGCGCTGGACGGCGGCTGTCGGGCTCATCGTCATTGTCTTGCGGCTCGCTCATCCGCGGCACCCTGCCGGGAGGCCGCTTTTCCGGCAAGCGCTTCCCATGCCGCACCGGATTAGGCGGCGGCAGGAACAGGCTGATCGCGCCACCGGAATGCGGCTAATCTGTCGCCAATCCGCCTGTGCTCCCGGAGGCTGCCGCCGATGCCCGATCCGCTCTCCCTCTCCGTCCGTGATGCCGCTCAGGAGATCGCGGCCGGCCGGCTCACCGCAGAGGCGCTCACCACCGCCTGCCTTAATCGCATCGCGGCGCGCGAGGCAGTGGTCGGGGCCTGGCACTATCTCGATCGCGACGCGGCGCTCGCCGCGGCGCGCCAGCGCGACTCCGAGCCGCCGCGCGGCCCGCTGCACGGGGTCCCGATCGCGGTCAAGGATCTGATCGACACCGTCGATATGCCAACCGGCTATGGCTCGCCGATCTATGAGGGCCACCGCCCGGCCGCCGATGCCGCTTGCGTCGCTTTGGCGCGCGCCGCCGGCGCGATCGTCATCGGCAAAACGGTGACGACCGAATTCGCCTGCTTCACCGCCGGCAAGACCGCCAATCCGCACAACCCGGCCCACACCCCCGGCGGCTCGTCGAGCGGCTCGGCCGCCGCGGTCGGCGACGGCATGGTGCCGCTCGCCTTTGGCTCGCAGACCGCCGGATCGACGATCCGCCCGGCGGCCTATTGCGGCTGCATCGGCTACAAGCCGAGCTTTGGCATGATCCAGCGCGCCGGGGTCAAGGCCTTGGCCGACAGCCTCGACACGATCGGCGTGATGGCGCGCACCGTCGAGGATGCCGCCTTCTTCACCGGCATCATCGCCGGTCGTCCGGCGCTCCGCGATGTTCGGATGCCCGAGGCCCCGCCGCGCTTCGGCCTTTACCGCACGCCGATGTGGGGGGAGGCCGAGCCAAGCACGATCGCCGCCCTCGACCGGGCGCGCGGTGCGCTCGAACGCGCCGGCGCCTGGATCGCCGAAATCGTCGTTCCGCCAGAGCACCAGACCCTCACCGCCGCGCAGGGCACCGTCATGGGCTTCGAGCTGGTACGGGCGCTCGCCTATGAGCGGCTGAACCACAGCGCCCAATTGTCGCCGCGCCTGGCGCAACTGCTCGATCAAGGCATGACGGTCGGGGCCGATGCCTATGACGCCGCGCTCGCCGAGACCGTGGTGGCGCGGGCTCGCCTCGACGCCTTCTTCGGGCCGTGCGACGCGATGCTGGTGCCCGCCGCGCCCGGCGAGGCGCCGCCGGGGCTCGGCTATACGGGCGACCCTGTCTTCAACCGCATGTGGACCCTGCTCGGCACCCCCTGCCTGACCTTGCCTGCGGTCTGGGGCGACAGCGGCCTCCCGACCGGCGTCCAGCTGGTCGGCCGGATCGGCGACGATGCCCGGCTGATGGCCGCCGGCCTGTTTCTCGAGCGCGCCCTGACCGAAACCGCATGACCCGCCGGCCGGCCATCGGGTTGCTGATTGCCGTGGTGGTCTTCGGCGACTGCGGCGCGTGTAGCCCCTATGCGACCCTGCCCCAGACCGCCGAGCCCGGGCAGCCCACGGGGCAGCGGGTCGGCATTTGCTACAACAGCTTGCGCAGCAGCCCGGCCCAGCTCCAGGCCGAGGCGCAGCGCGAATGCCCGCCCGACACCCTAGCCCAGCCGGTCGATACCGATTGGCATATGCAGTATTGCCCGTTGCTGCTGCCGGCCCGCGCCACCTTCGTGTGCGTCGCGAAGAAGTGAGGCGGAGGGCCGCCGGCGCGACACACCGTCCGATGGCGGTAGCCCGCCTATATGTTATCGTCCAGGTTCCCTTGGCGGCGGCCGCACGATGGATTTCGACGATTTCTTCAAAGCGCGGATAGACGCGCTCCACGCCGAGGGGCGGTATCGCGTTTTCGCCGATCTCGAACGGCGCTGCGGCTCCTTTCCGCGCGCTTATGATCATCGTATCGGCGCCGAGGTCACCGTCTGGTGCTCGAACGACTATCTCGGGATGGGGCAGCACCCCAAGGTGCTGGCGGCGATGGCGGAGGAGCTTCGCGGCTCCGGAGCCGGGGCGGGGGGTACCCGGAACATCTCGGGCACTAGCCACGCGCATGTCTTGCTCGAACGCGAGCTTGCGGCGCTGCACGGCTCCGAGGCGGCTCTGGTGTTCACCTCGGGCTTTGTCGCCAACGAGGCGGCATTGTCGACCTTGGCCGCCAGCATGCCCGGCATGGTCGTCCTGTCCGATCAGATGAACCACGCCTCGATGATCGCTGGCATCCGCCACAGCGGCGCCGAGAAGCTGATCTTCCGCCACAACGATGCCGATGATCTGGCCCGCTTGCTCGCGAGTCTGCCGGCCGACCGGCCGAAGCTCGTCTGCTTCGAGTCGGTCTATTCGATGGACGGCGATATCGCCCCGATCGCCGAATTGTGCGACGTCGCAGAGCGCTTCGGCGCGATGACCTATCTCGACGAGGTGCATGCGGTCGGGCTCTACGGGCCGCATGGCGGCGGTATCGCCGAGCGGGACGGTGTCGCGCACCGCCTGACCGTCATCCAGGGGACGCTTGCCAAGGCGTTCGGCGTGATGGGCGGCTATGTCGCGGGTTCGGCGCTGATGTGCGATTTTCTGCGGGGCCACGCGCCCGGTTTTATCTTCACCAGCGCAATGCCGCCATTATTGGCGGCCGGCGCCCGCGCCGCGGTGCGCCATCTGCGCGAGAGCCAAAGCGAGCGGGCCGCGCATCAGGAGCGTGTCGCAACGGTCAAGCGCCGCCTCGCGGAGGCGGGGCTGCCGGTCAAGCCAAACCAGAGCCATATCGTCCCGGTCATGGTCGGCGACGCAGCGGCGTGCCGGCTGGCTTCCGACCTTCTGTTGCGCGAGCACCAGATCTACGTCCAGCCGATCAATTATCCGACCGTGCCGCGCGGCACGGAGCGGCTGCGGCTGACCCCCACGCCGCTCCACAGCGATGCCGATATCGGCCATCTGGTCGAGGCGCTTGCCGAGGTGTGGCGGCAACTCGACCTGCGCAAAGTCGCCTGAGCGCTGCGCTCTCTCCGCATCCAGACTCGGTTCCGCTGGTTCTGGTCACGTCTGTCGCCGACTACAAGGGCGGCGTCTTGGATGCTGATTGGCGGCTTTTGCGCCGTCATGATGAATGTGCTGATCCGGTTTGCAGCATACCGGCTGCATCCGTTCGAAGTGACGTTCTTCCGTTGCCTGTTCAGCCTGTTTGTGATGCTGCCGTTCATCATCCGGTCCGGCCCGAGCATCCTTGCGACACCCAAGGTCGGCTTCTACACATTACGAGCGGTCGTTGGCCTCATCTCGATGCTGAGCTGGTTTTACGGCATCACGATTGTGCCGCTCGCGACCGCGACCGCCGTCAATTTCACGGCACCGCTCTTCGCGACGATGGCCGCGGCATTGGTGCTGCACGAGGATGTCCGGCTGCGCCGCTGGGCGGCGGTCGTGATCGGCTTTCTCGGCGTCCTCGTCATCATGCGCCCCGGGCGCGAGTCGCTCGATGCGATGCTGCTCTTGATCCTGCTCTCGGCCGCCAGCTCGGCGATGAACAACATCACCGTCAAATATCTCGTGCGCACCGAGCGCCCGAACACGATCGTCGCATTGTTCTCGGTCTATCTGACGCCGCTGTCGCTGATCCCGGCGCTCTTTGTCTGGGAGTGGCCGGATCTGAAAAGCCTCGGTGCGCTGATCGGTCTCGGCATCATCGGCACCTTGGCGCATCTCTCGGTCGCGCGCGCCTATCTGGCGGCCGATGCGAGCGCCTGCGCGCCCTATGAATTCGTGCGGCTGCCCTATGCCGCGCTGATCGGCTATCTGTTGTTCGGCGAGGTCAGCGACGGCTGGACCTGGGTCGGCGCCGCGATCATCGCCGGCGCGGCGATCTATGTCGCGCATCGCGAGGCGAAGCTCGCGCGTCTCGGGCGCACGGTGCCGGTCGCGCGTCCGGCGGTGCGTTGATGCGCTCGGATGAGAGGAGCAAGCAATGGACATCTCTGGTCATGCGGTACTGATCAGCGGCGGCGGCTCGGGGCTTGGCCGCGCGACCGCGCAAGCCTTGGCTGAGGCCGGTGCGCGCGTCGCGGTGCTCGATATCAACGAGGCCGCCGCGGCCGCCGTCGCAAAGGAGACCGGCGGTCTGGCGATCCGCTGCGATGTGACGAACGCCGTCGATGCCGAGAAGGCGGTGGCCGCGGCGCGCGACCGGCACGGGCCGGCGCGTCTTGCCGTCGCCTGCGCCGGCATCGGCACCGCTGGCCGCATCGTCGGGCGCGATGGGCCGCTGGCGCTCGACGAATTCCGCCGCACGGTCGAGGTCAATCTGATCGGCAGCTTCAACCTGCTGCGCCTCGCCGCCGCCGACATGACCAATCTCGACCCGCTCGCGGACGGCGAGCGCGGCCTTATCGTGCTGACCGCGTCGGTGGCGGCATTCGAAGGCCAGATCGGCCAGGCGGCCTATGCCGCCTCAAAGGGAGGCATCGTCGGCCTGACCCTGCCGGCGGCGCGCGAATTGGCGCGGTATGGCGTGCGGGTGGTGGCGATCGCCCCCGGCATTTTCGCGACGCCGATGCTCGCCGGTCTGCCGCAGAATGTGCAGGATAGCCTCGCCGCCAGCGTGCCGTTCCCGGCACGCCTCGGGCGTCCCGAAGAATACGCTCAGACCGTGCTTGACCTCTGCCGCAACCTCATGATCAACGGCTCGGTCATCCGCCTCGACGGCGCGCTCCGGATGGCGCCGCGCTAGAGTCGCTCTGTTAGGGGCGCCCCGTTACGCCTCGCGGTGGCGCAGCTCGTTATTCACCCGGCGGTCGCCGGCGAGCCAGCGCTGCAATTCGCTATGCGCGTCGGCGCGGCGAAGGGAATCGATCTCGGCGACATCCGGCGGATCGCAGGTGAATTCGAGGATCATGCCGTCCGGCGAATTGGTGTAGATCGACTTGCAATAGCCGTGATCGGTCTCGCGGAACTTCTCGCCGGCGGCATTGAGCCGCGTCTTCAGCTCGTCATAAGTCTCGTCGCTGACCTTCAGCGCGATATGGTAGTGGCTGCGGACCTGGGGCGGTTCTTTCGCCTGCGTCAGTTCGTACATCTCCGGATCGGCGAACTGAAAGAAGGCCAGCGCACCTCCGTCCTTAAGCCCGAAGAAAGTGTGGCAGAACTCGATCTCGCGGCCGAGATCGGCCCGATAGGTCTTCTCGCACCAGGTCGCGACGAGCGGGATGCCAAGGAGGTCTTCGAGAAACCGCCGGTTCGCCTCATGGTCTTTGACAACATACGCGTTGTGGTGCAGGCGCAGCGGCAGCTCGCCCAACAGCGTCGCCCGGGTCTGCGTCCTCGGGGCCTCGATCGTATCCATTTCGACCTCCCTTCTCAGCCGCGTTGACGCGCGGCCCGGTGCTTTCCAAGCTGCGCGCGAGGATAGGTCCACGTCCCGTCACCCGCAAGGAGCCACGCTATGGCGCTGCCGCTCGACGATCGGCTCAGCATCGGGATCCAGAACATCCACCGCCGCACCGAGCCCGCCACTGCGCCCTGGCAGCCGACAATCGACGAGATGCAGGCGTTGGTCCGGCTTGTCGATGATTGCCGCTACGACTCGCTGTGGGTCGGCGACCACATCGCCTTCGCCGTTGCGATCTTCGATCCGCTTCTGCAACTGGCGCAGGCAGCCGTCGTCAGCCGGCGCTTGAAGCTCGGCACCAATGTCTACCTCGTGCCATTGCGTCATCCCGTGCCGATCGCGAAGCAGGCCGCGACGCTGGATCACCTCAGCGAGGGGCGGCTGATTTTCGGTGTCGGAGTCGGCGGGGAGTTCCCGAAGGAATTCGAGGCCTGCGGCGTGCCCTTGGGCGAGCGCGGCGCGCGCCTCTCGGCCGCGATCCCGCTCTTGCGCCAGCTGTGGCGCGGCGAGCCGGTGAGCTATAGCGGCCGCTATTTCGGCGCCTTTTCAGAAGTGTCGATGCAGCCGCCAGCGCGCCAGCCCGGCGGACCGCCGATTTGGGTTGGCGGCCGCGCCGATGCGGCGCTCGCCCGCGCCGGTCGTCTCGCCGATGGCTGGATCTCCTATGTCGTGACGCCGGAGACCTATCGCGCCGGTCTCGAAACGATCGCCGCCGCGGCCGAAGCGGCCGGCCGCCGGATCGACCATTTCGGCACCGGCCATCTGCTGTTCGCTCGGCTCGACGCGAGCTACGAGCAGGCGCTCGACGCCGCTGCCGCGACATTGAGCCACCGTTACGCGATGGATTTCCGCCGCGCCGCCGAGCGCTATGCCGCGCTCGGCCGTCCCGAGCAGGTCGCCGAGCGCATCCGCGCTTTCCACGATTCCGGCGTGCGCCATCTCGTTCTCGATCTGGTCGGCCCTTACGAGGAGCGCCCGAAGCAGATCGAAACCTTCGCTAGAGACGTGCTGCCGCTCGTCGCCGATCTGCGCTAGGTCACTCGGCCGAGGCGACCGCGCCGGAGCGGTGCAGTTCGGCGATCTCGCCGGCGGAAAAGCCCCAATCGCGCAATACCGCATCGGTGTGCTCGCCGACCCGAGCCGGCGGGCGCTGCACCCGGGTCGGCGTGCCGAGAAAGCGTGGCGCCGGCCCCGGCTGCGGAATGCCCTCGATTTCGACAAAGCTCTCCCGGTGCACATTGTGCGGGTGTTTCAGCGCCTCGGACATGCGCAGGACCGGCGCGAAGCAGATGTCGGTCTCTTGCATGATCTCGACCCATTCGGCGCGTGTCTTCGTCTTGAAGATGCGCGTCAGCCGCTCCTGCATCCCCGGCCATTCTGCGCGGTCGGTCTGCGGCGGCAGGTCTTCGCCTTCGAGCCCCGTGTGCTTCAGCAATAGCGCATAGAATTGCGGCTCGATCGCGCCAATCGCGACGTGCTCGCCGTCCCTGGTCTCATACACGTGATAATAGTGCGCGCCGCCATCGGTGCGGTTCGCGCCGCGCTCCTCTTTCCACGCGCCCGAAGCGAGCGCGCCATACATCATCATCATCAGCGAGGCGGAGCCCTCGACCATCGAGCAGTCGATGACCTGTCCCCGTCCGGTCGAGCGCGCGCTGATGATGCCGGCCAAAACACCCATCGCGAGATAGAGCGCCCCACCGCCGAAATCGCCGACCAGGTTCAAGGGCGGGACCGGCGGCCCGCCGGCTTCGCCGATCGTGTGCAACACGCCCGACAATGCGATATAGTTGATGTCGTGGCCGGCGATATGCGCGATCGGGCCGTCCTGGCCCCAGCCGGTCATGCGGCCATAGACTAGCTTCGGGTTGCGCGCGAGGCAGAGATCGGGTCCGAGCCCCAGCCGCTCCATGACCCCCGGCCGGAAGCCTTCCAGGAGCGCGTCCGCCTGGTCGATCAGGCGCAAGATAGCGTCCACCGCTGCAGGGTTTTTCAGATCGACCGCGATGTTGCGGCGGCCGCGCGACAACAGGTTGTAGCGCGCATCGTTGCCGTCGCGGTCGGTGTCCTGTCCGACGATCGCGGCGCGGTCGACCCGGATGACTTCCGCTCCCATGTCCGACAGCAGCATCGCGCAGAACGGCCCCGGCCCGATGCCGGCCAGCTCGACAATCCGGATCCCTTCCAGTGGTCCCATCGATGTCCTCGCTCGATTTGCGCCTTTTGTGTCACCGCCGGCGCGGCGACGCAATCTTGCGCCGCTGAGCTAGCAGCCGAAGGCGCGCAGGAAGGTCGCGACCGCATTGCCGGCCGCGGCGGTCAAATCGGCCGCATCCTCGGGGCTCTCGATATCGAACAGCCGGCGCAGATGGATCTCGCCCCGCACCAGCGAGCTGAACTGCTCCGCCGCAAGCCGCACGTCGCCAAGCTTCAGCGAGCCGGCTTCGACGGCGCGGCGCAGAAATCCTTCGATCTGCTGGCGGTTCCGCTCGGGCCCTGCTTGCCAGAACACATCGCCCAGGGCGGGGAAGCGGGTGACTTCGCCGATGATAATTCGGTTGACCGCGACCGCCTCGGGCGACAGCACGAGGTCGAGAAAGCGGCGGGCAATCGTGTTGAGCGAGGCTTCGATATCGCGCGGATCGAGTTCGAGCGCTGAAAATCCGGCGAACCGCTCTTCGGCGACATCGGCGACGACCGCGCCGAACAGATCCTCTTTGCTGCCGAAATGGGCGTAGACCGTGGCTTTGGAGACGCCGGCCTCCCGGGCGATCGCATCCATCGAGACTGCCCCGAAGCCGGCCGCGAGAAAGGCCCGCCTGGCGCCCCGCAAAACCAGGGCGGCCTTGCCGACGGCCTCCTCTCGCATATCCGGCATGCTCATCGGATGAGCTTCCTTTTTGGGCAATTCGGTTGACAGCCCGTGCCAGCCCTTTCATCTTGAGGTTACGCTAAACTAAACCGTTCAGTCTAGTCGCCTGACCCCATGCGCAAACCCGTGTTGATTGCCGCCGCCCTGGTCCTGCTCGTCGTCTGTGCGGGCGGCGGCTGGTATTGGTGGAATGTCTGGCGCTTCCTGCAGGCGACCGACGATGCCTATGTCCAAAGCGACGTGACGCTGATCAGTCCGAAGGTCGAGGGCTACATCAAAGAAGTCAAAGCTCGCGATAACGAGCCGGTTTCGGTCGGCCAGGTTCTGTTTGTCATCGACGATCGGGATTTCGCGGCGAAGGCGGCCCAGGCCGAGGCCGTGCTCGCGACGCAGGAAGCGACCGTCGCGACCTACGGCACCCGGCTCAAATTGCAGCAGACAATGATCGACCAGGCGGCGGCGAATTTGCGCGCGGCCGAGGCAGATCTCGACCGCGCTCAGCGCGATTACAAGCGGTACACCTCGCTCGTGACCAGCGATTACGCGAGCCGCCAGCGCTACGAAACCGCCGAGGCCGACTCGCGCAAGGCCGACGCCGCGCTCGGCAAGGCGCGCGCCGCGCTCGCCACCGAACAGAACCAGCTCGCCGTTCTCCAATCGCAGAAACGCGAGGAAGAGGCGAAACTGATGCAGGCGCGCGCCGCGTTGCAACTGGCGAAGAACGATCTCGACAACACGGTGATCCGGGCGCCGGTCGCCGGCATCGCCGGCAATCGCGCCGGCCAGATCGGCCAGTATGTCAAGCCGGGCACGCAGTTGTTGTCGCTCGTGCCATTGCCGCGCGTCTATGTGACGGCGAATTTCAAGGAGACCCAGCTGACCCGCATGCGGCCGGGCCAGCCGGCGGAAATCTCGGTCGATGCCTATCCCGACCGGCCCTTGCATGGGCAGGTCGAAAGCTTTGCGCC
Source organism: Pseudomonadota bacterium (assembly GCA_046724035.1). Classification (GTDB taxonomy): domain Bacteria; phylum Pseudomonadota; class Alphaproteobacteria; order ATCC43930; family CGMCC-115725; genus DATARH01. The sequence continues at coordinate 15,140 of JBKOVT010000189.1, forward strand.
GGGCAGCGGCGCCCAATTCAGCCTGCTGCCGCCCGACAACGCGACGGGCAATTTCACAAAGATCGTGCAGCGCGTCCCGGTGCGCATCGCCGTCCCGGCGGACGATCCGATGTTGCGTCTGTTGCGCCCCGGATTGTCGGTGACCGTCACGATCGATACGCGCCGCGAGGGCGCGGCCGAAGCGAGCGACGGCATCGTCGGCGCGGCGCACGCCGGACCAGCTTCGCCCGAGGCGCGCCCTTCGCCATGAGCTGGGCCACGACGTTTCCACTCCGGCGCGTGCGCCTTGGCCGGACCCGCGCCGCTGTGCAGCCACCGGCGCCGCCGGCTCGCTCCGCTGCGCCCGAAACCCCCGCGCCCGCCGGTCAGCCGCCGCAACCGCGGCTGCAGGATTGGGTCGGCGTGCTCGCCATGGTGTTCGGCCTCTTTATGGCGATCATGGATGTCCAGATCGTCACGAGCTCACTGACGCAGATCCAGGGCGGGCTGTCGGCGACCTCGGACGAGATCAGCTGGGTCCAGACCGCCTATCTGATCGCCGATGTGGTCATGGTGCCGCTGTCCGGCAGCCTGTCGCGCCTCCTCTCGACGCGCGTCCTGTTCGTTTCCGCGACATTGGGCTTCACCGCGGCGAGCGCGCTGTGCGCCACCGCGACGACCTTGAGCCAGATGATCCTTTACCGCGCAATGCAGGGTTTTTGCGGCGGCGCGATCACGCCCTCGGTGTTTCCGGTGGTCTACACAAAATTCCGCATGCCGCAATTGGCGTCGGTCATGGTCATGATCTCGCTGATCCTGAACCTGTCATCGACCTTGGGTCCGACGATCGGCGGTTTCCTGACCGACACTTTTTCTTGGCACTGGCTGTTCCTCGTCAACATCGTTCCCGGCATCCTGGTCGCGGCCGTCGTGTGGGTGACGATCGATATCGACCGCCCCAATCTCTCGATGTTGCGCTATTTCGATTTCGCCGGGCTCGTGTTGATGGCGGTCTTTCTCGGCTGCCTCGAATACGCGCTCGAGGAGGGCCCGCGCTGGGATTGGCTGGCCGACAACACGATCCTGACCGCGGTTGTCGTCTCGGTCGTCGCCTCGGTGCTGTTTTTCTGGCGCGTCCTGACCTACCACCAGCCGATCGTCGATTTGCGCGCCTTCCTCAACCGCAATTTCGCGCTCGGCTCGTTTTACACCTTTATCGTCGGCACCGGGCTCTACGGCGCAACATATGTGATCCCGCTCTATCTCGCGCAGGTGCGCGGCTTCAGCGCGATGCAGATCGGCGAGACCGTCGTCGTGACCGGGCTCGCACAAATGGCACTGTCGCCGTTCAGCACGTATATCGCGCGCACTGTCGATCTTCGCATCATGCTCGGCTTCGGCATGGGCCTTTTCGCGGTCGCGATGTACATGACGGCCTGTCTGACAAATCAGGCGGACTTCAATGAACTCTTGGTTCCGCAGATCCTGCGCGGCACCGCGCTGATGTGCTGCTATCTGCCGGCCAATCTGATTGCGCTCGGCACGGTGCCATCCGACAAGCTGAAAAACGCGGCCGGCCTCTACAATCTGACGCGCGATCTCGGCGGCGCGCTCGGTCTCGCCGCGATCAGCACCGTCCTCAACACGCGGCTGCATTTCCACTGGAACCGGCTGATCGAAAACATCAACCCGACGCGTCCCGCCGTGCAGCAATTTCTCGACACACAGGCGAACCGTCTCGACGGCGTCGTGTCCGGCGACTCCAGCCGTGCCGCGTTCAAATTGCTCGCGCAACTGGTGCAGCGCGAAGCGCTGGTGTTGACCTACAACGATGTCTTGATGCTGTTAGGCGTCGCTTTCGCGATCGGCCTGTTGATGATGCCGCTGGTCGGCCGGCCGCAATCGCGCATGGCGCACTGATACCGGCTCTGGCGAAGCCGCTTCGCCAGAGCCGTAATAACCAGAGCCGTAACCAACCCGAGGATCGGTCAGCGCGGCGCGCGCGACGATCCCGTCGACGTCAGCTGGCGGTCGACATTATGCGCGAGCTGGTCGTGCTGCTCGATCGTGTTCAGCGTGTCCCGTGCAAAGCGCTTGAGGTCGGGATCCTTGCTCGTCTGCGCTTCCTTGCGGAATTCCTTCACATCCTTGTCGTGATCGGTCGTCATCATCCGCATATAGGCGCGGTCGAACTGGTCGCCTTGGAGTTTCGCAAGGCGGTCGCGCATCTGCATATGCTCGCCGTCGAGCTGCTGCGGCAATTGCACGCCCTTCTGCTGGGCAATCGATTTCAGCTGATCGTTGGCCTGGCTGTGGTCCTGCACCATGCGGGAGCCGAAATCCTTGACCGGCTGCGACTGCCCGTTCTGCTGCGCCAGCTTGCCGAGCTCGACTTCGGCCATGCCGCCGATCGCGGCTTTCTTCATAAACTCCATATCCGGCTTGCTGAGCTGCTCTTGCGGGGCGGAATTCCGCGGGGCAGAGGTCGGATGCTGCGCCAGCGCCGGCATGCTCAAGCACAGGGCAATCGCGGCGGCGGTTGACAAAAGATAACGATGGATCGGCATAACGCCCTCTCGGTGTGGATCAAAGGGGATCTGCACCGGAAACGCGACGCGTGGGCCAAAGTTCAGGTCAGGCCGGGCGACGCGCGCGCAGCAGAAAGAACGTCCCCGGCAGGCGGATTTCGCCGTCGCGGCCGAATTGAGCCGCAAAGGCGGCCTCGGTTTCCTGGACGACGGCACGGCGGGTCGCCGGGTCGGCCTCCTTCTCGTCAAGCAGCCGTCCGGAGGGGCCGAGCGCGCCGGCATGCTCGGCTTCGCTTGCGGCCGATTTACCGATCACGTGAAACCGCGTCGGCTCGATCGCGATTTCCGTAAAGCCGGCGCCGCTCAAGACGCCGCGAACATAGTCCGGATCGCTCAGCGCCATCGGTCCGGGCGCGTGCGGCGGCTGCGGCTTTGGCGGCCCGACATGCTTGACCGCGATCTCGAACGGGATCTGCCAATGCCGATTGTCGGCAATCCCCGCCCAGACCGCCATGCAC
>JBKOVT010000072.1:0-17130 GCA_046724035.1 Pseudomonadota bacterium
TTGATTGATCGCGGTCAGCTCGTTCTTGAGCACCGCATTCAAATGCTGGATGACGGTTTGGTCGCCCCGCATTGCCGGTCTCCGCAAGGGTCGGGCAGATCGCTAAACTGGAAAGCTAACGCCGGCGCGCGAAAAGCGATCAATCCGCGCCGGTACTCTTTCCTGCGGACTCGGCTGCCTCGCGGAGCATCTGGCGGACAAAGGGTACGCACTTCCCACATTGCGGCTGGCAACCGCAGGCGCGATACACCATCGAGACCGAGCAGTCCCCGGCCGCTGTATGGGGATGCAGATCGCGGTCGGTCAGTGCATTGCACAGGCACACATACATAGGCGGAGGCCCCGATGCTCGGTAACGGTCTGTAACATAAGCAAACTGCGAATGGTTCGCAATAGCATTTGCCGCGTCAGACGGTCGCAGCGGCTGCCGCTGCGCCGCAATAGGCGCTTCGCCGCCCGCTGAGAGGCGGTCTATGCTGAGCCTAACCAATTCCCCCAGGAGAGGAGACGCCGATGCCCGAGACACCCACTTTCGGACGCTACGCCGAAATCCCCTATGACCGGATGACTCCGGAGCAGCAGCAGGCCTACCGCTCTCTTATCGAAACACGCGGCCGGCTGCCCGGCCCGAACAAGATCTACGTGCACAACCCCAACCTGGTGAAGGTCATGGGGCCGCTCGGCGCCTATTTCCGGACCGGCTACTCACTGTCCGAGCGCGAGCGCGAGATCGCGGTTGTCATCATCAATAGCAAATTTCATTCGGCCTATCCGACCAACGCGCATGAGCGCGCCGCCAAGGCTGCAGGCCTGCCGAATGATAAGGTCGAGGCGATGCTCTCCGGATTGCCGACCTCGTTCGAGGACGAGCGCGAGCAGGTGATTTACGAAATGGCGACCTGCCTGTCGAATTCGCGCTGGGTCTCTAAAGGTCTCTACGACCGCGCCGTCAAGGCGCTCGGTCATGAAGGGATCACCGACGCGATCTGCCTCATGGGCTTCTACACCAGCGTCTCGATGACGCTCGCTTTCTATGACGTGCCGGCCGGGGCCGAAGGAATGGAGCGCTGAACATGCTGATCGTCGACGCACAGGTTCACATCTGGTCGGCCGGGCCGCCGGGCAATCCTTCTCACCGGCAAGTCAATTCGTACACGGCTGAGGAATGCATTCGCGACATGGATGCCGCCGGGGTTGACGCGTGCATCCTGCATCCGCCGGGTTGGGATCCGAACGCGGGCAAGATCTCCGAAGAAGCTGCGGCCAAATACCCGAACCGGTTCGCGATTCTCGGCAATTTTCCGCTCGACAAACCCGAGAACCGGCCGCTCATCGACAGCTGGAAGCAGCGGCCGGGCATGCTCGGATTGCGCTATGCCTTCACGCAGCCGCATCAGCAGAATTGGATGACCGACGGCACGATGGACTGGCTGTGGCCGGCGGCGGAGAAAGCCGGCATTCCGATTGCGCTGATGGCGTCGAACCAGCTGCCGCTGGTCGGGAAGATCGCCGAGCGCCATCCTGGCCTCAAGCTGATCCTCGATCACTATGCACGTGTTCGCGACGGCAAGGACGATGCGGCGCACGGCAACCAGGCCGCGCTGTTGGCCCTCGCCAAATACCCCAATGTCGCCGTGAAATGCACCGGCGCGCCCGGCAATTCGAGCCAACCGTATCCCTATCGTAACATCCACAAATATACGCAGCAGATCGTCGAGGCCTTTGGACCGGAACGTAGCTTCTGGGGCACCGACATCACGCGGATGCCGTGCTCGTGGAAGCAATGCGTGACGATGTTCACCGAAGAGATGCCGTGGCTGAAGGGCCGCGACCTCGAGCTCGTGATGGGCCGCGCGGTTTGCGATTGGCTCGGCTGGAAGCTGCCGAACTAGCCGCGGCTAGGGCACGGTTTCGTCGGGATAGACGCCCCACACATCGCTGCGCCGCACCCAACCGCTGACGTCGCCCGTCTCGATCTTGCACCAGGCGTTGCGGCATTCGACGAGCCGGCCAATAACGCCGGGCTCGGCACGCGCGACAACAGCCGCGTCGGGCTCGGGTTGCCGAAACAAGGGCCGCACGCCGCCTTTAACAATGACGGCGCGCTTGCCGCTCAGCATGCGCTCATGCACCCAGCCGGTCGCGCCTTCCCAGTCGCGGATGCGCCGCCAATGCTCGAGCTGCCCGGTGATCTCGACCGGCATCTCCTTGCGGGTGAACACCCATTCAATCGGGTAGCGGTCGCCCGGACCGGTGCGCAGATTGACCTTATCGGCATGCAGGCTGACAAAACGCGGTACCGGGAGGCTCGCCTCGGCATCAGCGGAGACGACAGGCGACAGACACGCGCTGCCGACGAAAAGCACAGCGACGATCGCGATCCCGATGACAGCCCGGGCGTATCTTGCACGGGCCATGTTTCCCCCCGGCCCCCAACACGAGCGAAGAGCCATAAAACCGCCAGCGGCGAAGCGTCAAGCCGCGTGCCCACAACCGCGCTGGGCCAAGGCTAAACGGAGCGGCGCGCTGTGGCGGCGCCGCAAGTCGGGCAGTCCGGATCCTTCGCGATTCGGATGCGGTGAAACTGCGCGCGCAACGCGTCATAGATCAGCAAGGTGCCGTCGAGACTGTCGCCGAGCCCGAGCAACTCTTTCAGCACCTCGACGGCTTGCAGTGTTCCCATGACACCCGCGACCGCGCCGAGGATCCCGGCCTCCTCGCAACGCGGCACAAGATCGGGCGGCGGCGGCTCGCGGAAGAGACAGCGATAGCAGGGGTGTCCGGCGCCGAGGTACGGCCGAAAGCTCGACAGCTGTCCTTCAAACGGCGACAGCGCGGCAGCGATCAGCGGCTTTTTCAGGCGAAAGCAGAGTTCGGTCAGGAGGTACCGCGTCGCGAAATTGTCGCTGCCGTCGGCAACGAGATCGTACCCGGCGACGATCTCCTCGGCGTTGTCGGTGGCAAGGCGCAGGGGATGGGTTTCGATGCGAACGCCGTCATTGACGGCGTGGAGGGTTGTCCGCGCGCTGTCGACTTTGAGGCTGCCGACGCGCTCGGTGGCATGCACGATCTGGCGCTGCAGATTGGTGAGATCGACACGGTCGTTGTCGATGATGCCGATTGTGCCGACGCCGGCGGCGGCGAGATAGAGCAGCATCGGAGAGCCGAGCCCGCCGGCGCCGACCACCAGCACGCGCGAAGCGAGCAGCTTTTCCTGCCCCTCCTCGCCGACCTCGTCGAGGATCAGGTGGCGGGCATATCGCTGAAACTGCTCTTCGTTGAGTTCCATGACCGTGCGGATCCCGGTGGCGCCGACGCCGTCAGATGTGGCGTCGAACGGACGTTGCGGCAACGCGGCCGATCATCGGCCGGTCGACCCGAAACCGCCGGCCTGGCGCCCGCCGGACTGGGAGAATTCGGCTACGACGCTGAACTGCGGCCGCGCCACGCGGGTAAAGACGAGCTGGGCGATGCGGTCGCCGGGCTTGATCAGGATGCCTTGTTCGCGATCATCCGCTCGCGGCGGGTTGCGGTTCCACGCCGAGACGAAACAGGTGCCCTCGTAGTCGGCGTCGATCAGACCGATGGCGTTGCCCAATACGAGCCCGTCGCGATGGCCGCGGCCGGAGCGCGGCAGGACGAGCGCACACCATTCCCGGTTTCCAATGCGGAATGCGATGCCGGCCGAGATCAGCGCGGCGGGCTGCTGCGGCTTCAGCAACAGCGGCTCGTCGAGACAGGCATGGAGGTCGAGACCGGCGGCCAGCTCCGACCCGTAATGCGGAAATCCCCAGCCGGGCAGCCGCGGGTCGAGGATCTTCAGTTCGACCGAATGCAAAGCGCTGCTAATGGTCCGCTCCGGGAACGCGGGGCGAGGCGGGCGCGCCGGCCACATCTGGAGAGAGCGCCGCAGCGATGCGCTCGGCGAGCCGCTCGGCGACCTCGCGCTTTGTCATCGCCGGCCAATCCTCGACCGTGTCGCCGTCCACGAGGTGGACCGTGTTCCGCTCGCCGCCGAAGGTGCCCGTGCCGGGCGACACGTCATTCGCGACGATCCAATCGCAGCCCTTGCGCTGGCGCTTCGACCGGGCATTGGCGACGACGTTTTCAGTCTCGGCGGCAAAGCCGATGACGAGCGCCGGCCGGTCGTTGCTGCGCGCGGCGATCGTCGCGAGGACGTCCGGGTTTTCGACGAGGCGGAGGTTCGGCGGCCCCTTGCCGTTCTTTTTCAGTTTCTGCGCGCTGGCGCTCGCGATGCGCCAGTCGGAGACCGCCGCAGCCATAACCGCAACATCGAGCGGCAAGGCGGCTTCGCTCGCGGCGAGCATTTCGGAGGCGGTTTCGACCGGGATCAGCTTGACCCCGGGCGGGGTCGGTTCGTTGGTCGGCCCGGAAACGAGGACCGTTTCGGCGCCGAGCGCGGCAAGGGCCGCGGCGATCGCATGGCCTTGCTTGCCCGAGGAATGGTTCGAGATGTAGCGCACGGGGTCGATCGGCTCTCGGGTCGGGCCGCTGGTCACCAATGCCCGGCGCCCGCTGAGGCGCTGGTCCTTCGCCAGAAGCCGGCTGATCTCGGCGACGATCTCGGCCGGCTCCGACATGCGCCCGAAACCGACTTCGCCGCAGGCGAGATCGCCGGCGGCGGGCCCGATGCGGCCGATGCCGCGCGAGGCCAATGTCGCCAGATTGGCCTGGGTCGCCGGGTGCGCCCACATCATCGCATTCATCGCCGGCGCGATGACGACCGGCTTGTCGGAGGCGAGGAGTGTCGTCGAGGCGAGATCGTTGGCAATGCCGGCCGCCATGCGCGCGATCAGATCGGCCGTTGCCGGGGCGACGAGGAGGAGATCGGCCTCACGCGACAGGCGGATGTGGCCCATCTCGCTCTCGTCGGTCAGCGACCAGAGATCGCCATAAACCTTGTCCTCGCTGAGCGAGGCAACCGAGAGCGGGGTGACGAACTGGCGCGCCGCCTCGGTCATCACGCAACGCACCGCCGCCCCCTGTCCGCGCAACAGGCGGATCAGCTCCAGGCTCTTATAGGCGGCGATGCCGCCCGAGATGATCAACAGGATGCGCCGGCCCTGGAGCACGTCAGGCCTCCCTACATACTGGCGGCAGTATATCGTAGCGCGGCCGAGCCCGCGCTAGCGCAAGGCAAGGCGGACTTCTCGGTAACCGGCTCAGCCCAGCGCAGCTGCGCGCCGGTCCGAAAGGAATGGATCGGCAGCGCCAACTGCACCGTACGAGCCGCTTCCGGTTGGGCAGCGACCGAGTCCCGCTGTTTCGCCCCGATTTTGCCTTCGGATTTCGACGTCATGCCTCTTATGCCATTGGAATTTCTGATGTTTCGGTTCTCTCTCGCTCGAAAAAATGGAGGGGCGAACAGCAAATTAACAGGGCAGTAACAGGAAAATATCAGGGCCAAAACCGCAACCAATTATCCGGAAGCTTATATCAGGAGCAGGGCTCCGGACTATATTGACACGCGATCTTCCGCAATATATGTCGCTTTTCGATTCTGTCAAGAACAAATCAGGTACATTCTGGATGCATGGATGTTGAGCCGGGGAGTCCGGAATGGCCTAAGCGGCCCGGGCGTCTTCCATGATCAAGTCGGCGGCCTTCTCACCGATCATGATCGACGGCGCGTTGGTGTTGCCGGCCGGCACCGAGGGCATGATCGAGGCGTCGGCGACCCTCAACCCGCCGATGCCGTGGACCCGGAGCCGCGGATCGCAGACCGCGCGGTCGTCCGTGCCCATGTGGCAGGTGCCGACCGGGTGCAGATTTGAGATGCCGTAGCGGCGGATCGCGGCCTCGAAATCGGCGTCACTCTCGACGGCGGGGCCGGGCACCAGCTCCTCGGCGACGTAGGGTGCGAGGGCGGGCTGCCGGATGATGTTGCGCGCGAGGCGCATGCCGGCGGTCAGCGCGTCGATGTCGTAACGGGTCTTCAAAAAATTGAAGCGGATCGATGGGGCGGCGAGGGGGTCGGGACTCTTGAGCCGCACCGTGCCGCGCGCCTCGGGCCGCAGATGCACAGCGCTGACCGTAAAGCCCGGGAAGGGGTGCGGCACGGCGCCGATGCGGTTGCGCTCGGCAAAGCTCCAGACGCTGAAATTGAACTGAAGGTCCGGCCGCTCGAGACGCGGGTCGCTGCGGGCGAAGGCGCCAGCGCAGATGCCGCTGCTGGTCAGCGGCCCGCTTTTGAAAAACACGTATTGCATCCCGGCGAGAAGCTTGCGGACCGGGCTGTTGGCGATGTCGTTGAGCGTGATCGGCTTTGTGCAGCGGAAAGCGAGGCGGACGTAGAAATGGTCCTGCAGATCGGCGCCGACACCCGGCATGTCGCGTAGGACAGGCACCCCGTATTGCTGCAAGTTTTCCGCCGGGCCGAGCCCTGACAGTTGCAGCAGCTGCGGCGAGCCGTAAACGCCGCCGCACACGATGATCTCGCCGCGCGCTCGCGCCACCTGCGGGACGCCGTTGCACAAAAACTCGACACCGCTCGCCCGGCCGTCTTCGATGATGATGCGCGTCGCATGCGCGTTGGTCTGGATCGCCAGGTTCGGACGGCGGCGCGCCTCGTGCAGATAGGCGCGCGCCGTGCTCCAGCGCCGCTTGCGGTTGGTCGTGCTCTGGAAGGGGCCGGCGCCTTCCTGCTCGCCATCGTTGAAATCGTCGTTGCGCGGCAGCCCCGCCTGGACGCCAGCGTCGACAAAGGCATCGGCCAATTCCCAGCGGATCGGCTGGTCCACGACGCGCAGCGGCCCGCCGGCGCCATGCGTTGCGCTGGGGCCGCGCTCCTGGTCCTCGGCTTTTTTGAAATAGGGCAGGACACTGTCCCAGTCCCACCCGGCGCAGCCGCGCTGCCGCCAGAGATCGTAATCGGCCGGGTTGCCGCGCATATACACCATGCCGTTAATCGAGCTGGTGCCGCCCAAGACCTTGCCGCGAGGCTGGTACATGCTGCGGCCTTCGAGCTCCGGCTCGGGCTCGCTCTCGAACATCCAATTGACCGACGGGTTGGCAAAGAGCCGCGAATAGCCGACCGGCACATGGATCCACCAGTAGCGGTCCTCGCCGCCGGCTTCGAGCAATAGCACGCGGTAGCGGCCGTTCTCGCTGAGCCGGGCGGCGACGCAGCAGCCGGCGGATCCCGCGCCGGTCACGATAAAATCGAAGGTGCCGGCGTCGATTTTGTCGCCGTCCGCCGCGGCGCCGTTTGCCTTCATCGCGCGATACCCAAACCGGCGCGGAGATTTTGCATGACCTGCTCGCGCGAGCGGGTCTGCCACCGGCGGCGGCGTCCGATCGGCTCGTTCTCGACCTCGGGATACACCTTCAGCCAGACAAAGACCGGCCCGGGGCGGCCGAGGATGACGGGCAGCTCGCGCGCAAAATCGCCGATTTCCTCGAACGCGTGCGCGCGCGGATAACCGGAGGCGAGGGCGAGCTTCTCATAGGCGATTTTCTTCGCGTTCGGCACGGGTTGGCCGCCGGTCGTGGCGTAGCACTCGTTGTCGAGCAGGAAATGATAGAAATTGGCGGGCGCCTGCTCGGCGATCGTCGCGAGCATGCCGAGGCTCATCAGGATGTCGCCCTCGGAATCGAACAGCACGGTTTTGCGATCGGGGCGGGCGAGAGCAAGGCCGAGCCCGAACCCGGCATGGCCGCCCATCGCCGGGTCGCCGAGCGGCGCGTCGAGCTTCTCATTATCGGTCTGCTCGACCCAGTAGCGGCCGCCGCGGCCCGGCACGACAAGCGCATCGCCGCGCAAGGGGCGAAAGGCTTCGAGCGCTTCGGCAATGCGCATCATTTCGGGTGCCCTCCGCTAGCGGTTGAAGCCGTGATATTCGTCGCCGACCAAGACGACGACGGGCCGGCGGGTCTTCTCGGCCTCCTCGAAGGCGGTTGTGATGCGGCCGGCGTCGGCATCGCTTTCCACGAGGTAGTAGGTGAGGCCGAACGCCATCAGGAAACGCTCGGTGTAGGTCGCCGCGGTGTCGGTCGTGACGCCGTGGCGGGTCCAGCCGCGATAGCCGACCATCATGACGACCGGGATATTGAGGCTCAGGAGCCAGCCGCGGATCGAGTCGCCCGACTCCATCATGCCGGTGTTTTGGATCAGGATCATTGGCTTCTTGCCGCCGGCGTAGAGCCCGGCCGCGATCGACATCGCATGGCCCTCGCGGCTGACCCCGACGAGGCGCAAGGACGGCTCCGATTGCATCAAGAGATAGAGCCAGTTCGTCTCGCTGTCGGGCAGCCAGACGATGTCGGTAACGCCGTTCTGTTTCATCTGCGCCAGCACGGTTTCGGGGCTGAGCGCGACGGTCGATGCTTCGGCCATGCAGGTCTCCGGGAGCCTCGGGATGGTCGCGGGCGTCTCGCCCGCAGGCGGCCGGGACGGCCGCGGTCCCAAGGACATCGTACGATCCGGCGGAAGCGATAGGCAACCGCTCCGGCCTGCAGCACAATCGCGCGATGCTCTCCGATGCGCAGCGGCGGTTTCTTGACCATTGCCGGGTCGGCCATCTCGCGACCGCCGACCAAAAAGGTCTGCCGCATGTAATCCCGGTGTGCTACGCGGTTGGTGAGGGCACGCTCTACATCACGATCGACGAGAAGCCGAAACGGCGCGATGTGCCGCTCAAACGGGTGCGCAATATTATGGCAAACCCGCAGGCCGCCTTTGTCGCCGATACCTACGATGAAGACTGGCGCCGGCTCGGCTGGGTCATGCTGCGCGGCGGGGCGGAGATCCTCAAGGAGGGCCCGGAGCACGACATCGCGCAAGCAATGCTGCGGGAGCGCTACCCGCAATATCGCGCGATGAACCTAGCCGGGCTGCCGGTCATTGCCTTGCGGATCGCGCGGGCCACCAGTTGGGGCGATCTCTCGGCCAATTAAGCGGGCCGACTAAACCTAGCCGATTAAAACTGGCCGAGCCGCGTCCTCCGCGGATAAGCTTGGCCCAGGGTTGGCCTCTTTTTCTCCGGGAGCGAGCAATGGATTTCGGCGTCTTGATGTTCATGACGGATTACGCGATGGCGGCGCCGGCGCTGGCTCAGGCGCTAGAGGAGCGCGGCTTCGAGTCGCTGTGGGTGCCGGAGCATTCGCACATTCCGTTGAGCCGCAAGACGCCCTTCCCCGGCGGCGGCGATTTGCCGAAGCAGTATTACGACGCGATGGACCCGTTTGTGATGCTGAGCGCTGCGGCGGCCGTCACGAAGAAGTTGAAGCTCGGGACGGGCGTCTGCCTCGTCATCCAGCGCGACACGATCCAGACCGCGAAGGCGGTGGCGTCCCTCGACCAGGTCTCGGGCGGGCGTTTTCTGTTCGGCATCGGCGGCGGCTGGAACCAGGACGAGATGGAAGATCACGGCACCGTCTATGCGACGCGCTTCAAGAAAATGCGCGAGCAGATCGAGGCGATGCGCGAGATCTGGACGAAGTCGAAGCCGGAATATCACGGGGAGACCGTCGATTTTCCGCCGATGATGACCTGGCCAAAACCGGTGCAGAACCCGCTGCCGGTCATCGTCGGTGGCGCCTTCCCGCATGCGGCGCGGCGCGCGGTGCGCTACGGCAATGGCTGGGCGCCGATCGCCGGGCGCGCACCCTATGGCGACATCCAGGATTACCTGCCGAAGTTCAAGGCGATGCTGAGCGAGGCCGGCCGCAAATTCGAGGACGTGCCGATCACGCTGATGGGCGGAGGCGACGATGTCGATGCGCTGAAGCGCTATCGCGACATGGAGGTCGTGCGCTGGGTCGCGATGCTGCCGGCCGAGGGCGCCAACGCGACATTGCCGCGGCTCGATCGCTGGGCGCAAATCATCCGCCAGGTCAACGGCTGAGCCGGGGAGAGCGATGCCCGAAATCAAGATCCTGGCGCGCGATCTCGGTTTTCCGGAAGGGCCGGTATGGATGTCCGACGGCTCGGTCATCCTCGGTGAGATTTCCGGCCGCAAGGTGACGCGCGTCGCGCCGGACGGCAGCAAGACCGAGATCGGCAAGGCCGGTGGCGGCCCGAACGGCGTCGCGACCGGCCCCGACGGCGCGCTTTATGTCTGCAACAATGGCGGCGCCGTCTATCAGACGAGCCCGAGCTTTCTGTCGACTGGGCCGGGGCCCGATTACAAAGGCGGCTCGATCCAGCGCATCGACCCGAAAACCGGCGAGACGCGGGTTCTCTACAGCGAGTGCAACGGCCACAAATTGTCGGCCCCGAACGACATCGTGTTCGACAGCGAGGGCGGGTTCTACTTCACCGATCTCGGCAAGCGGTACGCGAACCAGCGCGACCATGGCGGGCTCTATTACGCGCTGCCCGACGGCTCGAACGTGGTCGAGCTGGTCTACCCGATGCTGACACCGAATGGGGTCGGGCTGTCGCCGGATGAGCGCACCGTCTATGTCGCCGATACCGAGAGTTCGCGCCTCTTTGCCTTCGATATCGTCGCGCCCGGCAAGATCAAGCACGAGCCGTTTCCGGCGCCCTATGGTGGGCGCTGCGTCTGCGGATTGCCGGGGTTCCAGCGCTTCGACAGCCTGGCCGTCGAGGCCTCCGGCAATATCTGCGTCGCGACATTGATCGCCGGCTGCATCACGGTGATCTCGCCCGAAGGGGAGGTCGTGCGCCAGGTGAAAGTGCCGGACGTCTACCCGACAAATATCTGCTTTGGCGGCCCCGATCTGCGCACGGCCTATATCACGCTGTCGGCCTCGGGCCAGCTTGCGGCGATGGAATGGCCGGAACCGGGCCTGCGCCTCAATTTCATGGCCTGAGCGTCCGAGGGCTGACGGTCCAGGCGAGGCGACATGCAGATCCCCAGCGAAGCATCGCGGCTGCGCATCCATATCGGCGCCAACGACACATTTGAGGGCCGGCCGCTCGCGGATGCGATTATCGCCCGCGCGCGCGAGGCGGGCCTCGCCGGCGCGACGGCGTGGCGCGGCATCGAAGGCTTTGGCGGGACGAGCCGCATCCACCGGTTCGAGCTCGTGCTGTCGCATGATCTGCCGATCGTCATCGAGATCATCGACGAGGCGGAGCAGATCGACCGCTTTCTACCGGTTGTGCAGCAGATGATCGGGACAGGTCTCGTCACCCGCGACATCGTCACCGTGCTGCGCTACGGCGCGACAACAAAGACACAGGCTGCTGCATGCTGATCGAGATTATCTGTACCGGCGACGAGGTGCTGACCGGCAAGATCGTCAATACGAATTTCAGCTACATGGCGCAGAAGCTCGAAGATGTCGGGTTGTCGGTGCGTTGGGAGACGACGGTGGGCGACGACCGCGACACGCTGCTCGCCGCGTTTCTGCATGCCGGCGAGCGCGCCGATGCGGTCATCGTCAATGGCGGGCTCGGGCCGACCGTCGACGATCTGTCGCAGGAGATCGCGGCGCGCGCCGCCGGGGTCGATCTCGTGCTGAGCGAAGAGTGGCTCACGACGATGGAGGCGTTCTTTCAGCGCCGCAGCCGCGTCATGTCGCCGAACAACCGGAAGCAGGCGATGCTGCCCGCGAACGCCGAGATCCTCGACAATCCGATCGGCACGGCCTGCGGCTTTGCGATGGATATCGGCAAGGCGCGGTTTTTCTTTACCCCCGGCGTGCCGCGCGAACTCAGGCGCATGCTCGAAGAGCAGATCATCCCGCGCCTGTTGGCGCGAGGCGGTGCGCCAAGCGCGATAAGGCTGAAGCGGTTTCATTCCTATGGGCTCGGCGAATCGCATGTCGATGCGCTGCTGCAGGGCGTCGAAGAGCTGGTGCCGGACGGCAGCGCCAAGCTCGGCTTCCGCGCGCATTACCCGCAGATCGAAACCAAGGTGACGGTACGCGGCGCCGACGAGGCGGATATCGACCGGAAGCTCGCGCCGGTCGTGGCGGAGGTGCGCAAGCGGCTCGGCAATTTCATCCTCGCCGAGGATGACGACACGCTCGAAGGCGTGATCCTGAAGGCGCTGAAGGCACAGCAAGGTTCGCTAGCTGTTGTCGAGATGTTTACGAGCGGGCAAATCGCGACGCGTTTCGCGCCTCAGCCCGGCGCAGAGACTGTGTTCCGCCGCGGGCTCGTCGCGCGCGACAGCGGCGAATTGTGGGACGCGCTCGCGCTGACCGCGCCGTGCGAGATTACCCGTGAAGCCGCCGAGGCGGTGGCGAATGCGGCGCGGCGGCAGAGCGGCGCGAGCCATGCACTCGCCGTGCTGATCGATCTCGACGAGGGGGCCGACCGCATCGATTTCGGCGGCTCGATCTGTATCGCGATCGCGACCGACAACGATGTCCAATCGCGCCGCTCGCGCATCCTCGGCGGTCGCGAATGGGTCAGGCTCGGCGCGGTCGAATTGGGGCTCGATTGCCTGCGCCGCTACCTCTACGGGCTGCCGGTCACCGAGCGCATCGATTTCGAGCGGAATTGATGAGGGACATCCGCATCGTCCACTCGTCGGATCTGCATGTCGATGACGACCGGATCGCGGCATTGCATGCCGGGGACGGCACCGGCGTATTGCGCGACGTGCTGGCCACGGCGCGCGCGCTCGGCGCCGATGCCGTGATCCTCGCCGGCGACACCTTCGACAACCATCAGGTCACGACGGACACGATCGACCGCGCCGGCACGCTTCTCGCCGAAGCGAAATTGCCGCTCGTGATCCTGCCCGGCAATCACGACCCGGCGACGCCGGATTCGATCTGGATGCGCGGTCGGTTCGACGAAATCGGCAATGTCGCGATACTCGGCATCACGAATGAGCGCAGCATCGCTTTCTTGAACCTCGATCTCGAAATTTGGGGCAATGCGCATCGCGACTATCATGACATGCCGCCATTGCGCGACCCGCCGCGGCGCGCGGCGCGCTGGCACATCGCGATGGGGCACGGCCATTACGAGCCGCCCGAGACGTGGCACAACCCGCTGCGCCCGTCCTGGCTGATCAGCGATGCGATGATTGACGCGACGGGAGCGGATTACGTCGCGCTCGGGCATTGGGACCGCGCCGCCCAGGTCGGAAGCGGCGCCGTGCCGGCCTATTACTCGGGCTCGCCCGATTATGTGCACACGGTCAATCTCGTGCGGCTGACTGCGGAAGGCGAGGTCATTGTCACGCGCGCGCCGGTACTGACCGACAAAGACTAGCGAGGGCGGCCGCTCATGTCCGACATGAACCGCTCTTTCGCCGGTTCGATGCCGGAATTTTACGACCGTATTCTGGTGCCGGTCATGTTCGAGCCGTTCGCGTTGGACTTGGCCGAACGGCTGCGCGGCATGACCGCCGGCCATGTCCTCGAAATCGCCGCCGGTACCGGTATTGTCACGCGCGCGTTGGCGCGCTTACTGCCCAGTGAGGTCGCAATCACGGCGACCGATCTGAACCCGGCGATGCTCGAACGCGCGAAATCGCATTCTGGGCTGGAGCGCGTGCAATGGCAGGAGGCGGACGCGCTTGCGCTGCCTTTTGCGGATCGCTCGTTCAACTGTGTGCTGTGCCAGTTCGGGGTCATGTTTTTCCCGGACAAGCGGGCCGGCTTTCGCCAGGTGTGCCGCGTATTGCGGCCCGGCGGGCGATTCGTCTTCAATGTTTGGGGCGACCGGGAAGGCAGCCCCTTCGATCTCGCCGCAACGGTGGTCGGCGAATTTCTCGGCCGCGAGCCGGGGTCGCTGATCTCGCCCCCTTACAACGATGGCCACTTGGTGCAGGCCGATCTCACGGCAGCCGGGTTCTCGGCGATCAGCTGCGAGACTGTGACAAAGGTGATCCGTTCGGGCTCGGCCCGTGAAGCCGCGATCAGCATGACCCATGGCGGGATGATCCGCGCCGCGATCGAGGCGCAGATGCCGGACCGGCTCGCGGAGATCACCGAGGCAACGGCAGCCGCGATCGAGGCGCGCTTCGGCAGCGGGCCAGTCGAAGCGCCGCTCGGCGCGCTCGTCTTTGCCGCGGACCGCCCGGCCGAGTGACTGTTGAGAGGAAAGTTACATGCCGCAGACAATCCGCGCTGTCGTCGTCGATCCCGCCGCCCCTGGCCGGCTCGCGCTAAAGCCGGTCGAACTGCGCCACCCCGATCGCGACGAGGTCGGTGTGCGGGTCACCGCGATCTCCTTGAACCGCGGCGAGACCAGGCGCGCCTTGCAAGTCGCCGAGCCGGGATGGCGGCCAGGCTGGGATTTCGCCGGGATCGTCGAGACGGCAGCGGCGGATGGCAGCGGCCCGAAGCCCGGCACGCGGGTGGTCGGCCTCCTGCCGTCAGGCGCCTGGGCCGAGCGCGTCAATTGCCGCAGCCATGCGGTTGCCGCGCTGCCGGACGCGGTGAGCGACGCCGAAGCCGCGACTCTCCCGGTCGCGGGGCTTACCGCGCTGCATGCGCTGCGGCAGGGCGGGCTTCTGTTGGGACGCAAGGTGCTGGTCGACGGCGCCACAGGCGGGGTCGGGCATCTTGCCTGTCAACTGGCCGCCGCGGCCGGCGCGCTGGTGTGGGGGCATGTGCGGCGCGAGGAGCACCGCGCGGCGGTCGAGGCATGCGGCGCGCGGGCCGTGCTTGGGCGCGATCTCGCCGTGGCCAAGCCGCACGGGCCGTTCTGGCTCATTGTCGACTCGGTCGGCGGATCGGCGCTTGCGGCGGCACTCGGGATGCTCCAGCCCAATGGCACCTGCGTAACGCTCGGCGTTTCCGAAGGGCCGACCGCCACATTCGAGAGCCGCGACTTCTTCGGCGCCGGCGGCGTGAAGCTCTATGGCCTCATGCTGTTCCACGAACTGATGAGCGTCGAGCGCGCCGGCATCGGCTTGCGGCTTCTCGCCGAGCTGATCGAGGCAAAGAAATTGCGGCCGCAGATCGCGGTCGAGGCGTCGTGGGACGAGATCGGCACGACCGCCCGGCGCCTCATCGACCGCGAATTTACCGGCAAGGCCGTCCTGCACGTCCGCTGAAATTACGCGGCGGGGGAGAGACGTGGAACCAAACCGCGACAGCTATATCAATAGTTTAGCTGACGAAATGTCTCGCCTACCCGATGTGCTACCCATCAACGGGAAGAAAAAGCCCGCCGTCGTTCCAATTTCGGGGTCATCATCGAGGAACGCCCCAAGCTTGGCCACGAGGCCGGCGCGGCCGAGAGGCTGAGTCGCCTCAATGAACGCCTGGAGCTTAGCCGCCGCCAGCTCGATAATGCCCTCGAGAATTCCCTCTTCGCTGTCCTGGTCGATCAGGAATTCTGATAGAGCGCCTTCTCCCGCTTCTCTCCCTGTCTTGCAGCCGCTGGCGCGCCTCGATTAGCCCCGCATCGCCCGATGGAAGAGGTGCGGCAAGTCCTGCGGCCAGCACTTCGGTGCGGGTTCGAAGTTTTGTCTTTTCCGGTTCGCTTAGTGGCGGCCGGGCCGGCATCGTGGCGGGTTCACTCTCGCGTTTCCCGACGAGCGTTTCGAAGCCCTGGACGATGCTGTCGAACCAGCTTCCGCAAGTGCCGCTGTCCACGAACCCCTCGACGAGCTCGCCGAGGTGATCGAGGTGCTCCCGCAAGCTGGGCAGCGTGGCCGCGGTGACGCCGGCGGCGAGGGCCTTCTCGATGGCTGCGGCGTGATTGGCAGCAATATGCCCTGCACCGCCCGATCTCCCGGCAATGGCGTCAAATTCCTCGAGAAAGGGCCTGAACTGTTCGATCTGCGCGCGCAGACCCGCGATCGTCGTTGCCGTCACTCGCGCAAGTTCGTTCTGTAGGTCGACCGACCGGTCTACGGCTTCATCGTCGCCTTCCTTTCCTAGGGCATCAGCCTCGAGAAAGCGGGCAACGATTGGCAACACCGGGTCTTGCGCAGCAGCTTCCGATTCCTTCGGTGCGTTCGGGTTCAATAGCCAATGATCGGATGGGATTTCAGGCATTGAGGTGCTCCCTTCGGCCCCATAAGGGCCCATCGCCAGCGGACGGGCTGGCGTCGCACGGGCGCGCGCCGGGCGCAAGGGCCGGGGGATGAGTGGAATTTTAAGAAATTTTGCCCAAGCATCGCTGGCTACCTAGCGACGATCAGAGCGCCAATGACGTACCCTGAAGGCCTGGACGGTTCGCGCGATGCGCGTTGGTATCGCGCCGAAGCATTGCGCGTGCGGGAATGGGGCAATCGCATCACCCATGATCGGGAACTCCGTCATAGCTACTTCAAATTGGCGCAGGAGTATGAGGCCCTGGCTGACGTCCTGGACGGCAAACCCAATCGGTTCCTGCGGTAACTCAACGTCGCCGCCGGCCGCCTTTCAGCTTGGCATAGACGAAGCTCGGCTCCCCGCTCGGCCTTGGCGCCGGATACGGTGTTACGGCTGGCTCAACCCGCTGCGGCTCCAGCTTCGCTAGGAGCAGCCGTAGCCTATTGATGCGCGGCCCGATGCGGTAGGGCTCGGCATCGATCGCCGCGCGCACCAGTCCGGCCAGGTCGCTATAATCGTCTTCGGTTAAGTACGGCGCGGGTTTCGAGGTCCGCGAACGAGGGAAGCCGATTGCGCGGTAGCATGCGCGGACGGCGCGGCGCGCGCAAGCGGTGACACATCGGTAGCGAACGCACACAAAGGAAACCCCGCCAAGCGGACCCAGCGGGGCTCCTTCGTCGCGGCGTTTCCTTATTGTTTGCCAGCGGCCTCGCGCACGGCGTCTTTGGCTTTGCCGACGCCACTGCGAATGTGACCCTCAGTCTTCTCGGCCTTGCCTTTACCTTCAAGATGGCGGTCGCCGAGCGCCCTACCGGCTGTCTCTTTGATTGCGCCGGTGCCTTTCTTTACACCACCTTTGATCCGTTGCCGGTCCATTGGCCTCTCCATGTAACCATACTTGGCCAACGGAAGGCTGCCGACGCGTGTTCCGGCTGGGCGACAACCCGATACGGCAGAGCTGGCCCGGGGGCACGGCCAGGAAACGACCGTTGTTAGACGGGTCACACGGCTACGAGTTTCGCAATGTGCCGCGCGGGCAAAAACGTACCCCGTAATTGAGCCTGAGTGGCGCAGATCTCGCCTGACGCATTGAAGCGAACCGCGCTCGCTCTCCGATGTTTGACAGACAACGATAGCCCAGCGGGGGCCATCCTTACAGCCGTCCAGAACAGGAGGTACAATGAATAGCGA
>JBKOVT010000218.1:0-7712 GCA_046724035.1 Pseudomonadota bacterium
GCGGCGAGATACTCGCGCCAGCGCCGGTCATGCTCGACGCCGAGCTGGTAGAGGTATTCCCACGAAAAAATACCGGTGTCGTGCAGATCGTCGAATTTGATGCGCACGGCGTAATTGCCGACTGGCTCCAGATCCATGATCCCGACATGAGCGCGCCCGGCGACGATCGTCTTCTCGCCCGCCCCGTGCCCCTGCACCTCGGCCGACGGGCTCTCGACCCTGAGATATTCGGCCGGGAGGCTGAATTTTTTGCCGTCGTCGAACGCGATTTCGAGCCGCTTGGCGGCGCGCTTCAAGCGCAATTCCACCGGCCAGGGTGCCGCCGTCTTCAAGGCGGGGCTCTCAAGGCAGGACTTTCAAGGCGGGGCGCTCACTTTCGCCGCTCGCTCACCGCTCAGCGACGGGCGGCAGCCGCTTGCCGGGGATCTCGTCCTCGCGCAGCGTGCGCGCCTCGTCGACCAGCATGATCGGGATCCCGTCGCGGATCGGATAAGCGAGCCCCGCTTCCTCGCTGATCAATTCCTGCGCCGCGCGGTCGTAGCGCAGCGGCCCCTTGGTCAGCGGGCACACCAGGATTTCCAACAGTTTCGGATCGATGTCGGAGGGTTCGTCCATGTCGTCCGCCGGAGCTCCCGCAAATGATCCCGCCAGCGCTCAGTGCCGGGTCGCGCCCTTCTCCTCCTCGGAGAAGTTCTGGCCCGGGTTGACCGCCGCCATCTCGACCAGCGCGATCAAGAGGCGCGCCCGCTCGTCGAGATCGGGGGCCTCGAGCAGCGCCTGTTTCTCACTCGGCGCAAATGGGCAGAGCATCGCGATCGAATTGATCAGATGCTCGCCCGCGGCTTTTTCGATCGCCTCCCAATCGGCGGAGATCTGGCGCTGGTCGAAAAACGCCTTGAGGCCGCGGATAAAGCGGTCGCGGTCGAATTCACCGCCGGTCTGCGCGTCGAGGTCGCGGGCGAAGGGCTGCCAATCGGGCCGGACGCGGCGATAACCGCTCAGCACCGGAAATTCTTCGGCGATACGGAATCGCGACAGGCCGGTCAGCGTGATCATGTACCGCCCGTCATCGGCCTCGGTGAAGGAGGTGATGCGGCCGGCGCAGCCGACCGGGTAGACCGGTGGGTTTATGGGGCCGCGGCCCCTATTGTCCTGGAGCTGCGGTTCGTTCGGCTGCACCATCCCAATCAGCCGGTCGCCACCGAGCGCGTCCTTGGTCATTGTGAGATAGCGCGGCTCGAATATGTTGAGCGGCAGGCGACCGCGCGGCAACAACAACACCCCGGTCAGCGGGAAGATCGGCAGGATGTCGGGCAATACCCGCTCGCGATCGCTCATGCCGCCCTCTCCTTGCCGCCGTGCCTTAAGCAAACATGCCTCAAATAAACATGCCTCACGCAAACATCAGAGAGGAGAGGCGCCGCCGCGCGCTCAGGGTCAGCGGATCGGTCGGCCCCATGACCTCGAAGAATTTGACGAGCTGTTTCCTCGCCGCCTCGTCGTTCCATTTGCGGTCGCGCTTGAAGAGCGTCAGCAATTCGTCGATCGCGGCCTCGCGCTCGCCGCTGCCGAACAGCGCCGTCGCCAATTCGAAACGCGCCTCGTGATCGTCCGGGTTCTGCTCGACCCGGCTCTTCAGCTTGCCGGCGCCGGCCATCGCCTTCTGCGCCTGCTCGGCCAATTCGAGCGCCGAGCGCGCCGCCGCGATCTCGGCATGGTTGGCCTGGGCTGCCGGCACTCCTGCTAGCGCCTGGTGCGCCTTGTCGAGCTCGCCGCGCGCGGTCAAGGCGCGGATGAGGCCGCCCAGCGCCTCCCATTGCTCCGGCTCGTGCTGCAGGATCTGCGAATAGAGCGCCGCCGCGCTGGCATGATCGCCGCCCTGCGCGGCCTCCTTCGCCATCGCCATCGCCTCCTCGATGGGCGAGGGACCACCCGGCCCGCCGCCGAGCCGCTGGACGAACTGCTTGACCTGGCTTTCCGGCAGCGCGCCGACAAAGCCGTCGACCGGCCGGCCATCCTTGAAAGCATAGACCGCGGGGATCGACTGGATGCGCATCTGTTGCGCGATCTCGGGGTTCTCGTCGATGTTGAGCTTGACCATGCGGACCGCGCCATTGGCGCCGCGCACGACCTTCTCCAGGACCGGACCCAATTGCTTGCAAGGGCCGCACCAGGGCGCCCAGAAATCGACGATAACCGGCTGCTCGAACGAGGCGTCGACGACCTCGGCCATGAAATTGGCCGTGCTCACATCCTTGACGGGCGCGGCCGCGCCGACGGCGCCCGGCCCAGCGACACCGATCAAAGGTTCATTGGCCATGGGGGTCTTCTTCTCTCCGGGGGGAATGCCTGCCAGAACATGGCGGCAGCACGCGGCGATGACAAGCGCCGCGGCGACCGCCGTCGGCGCCCCTCAGGCGGCGGCGGGACCGGATGCGGCCGCATCGAGATCGACGATGCACGGCGTGTGCCCGCAGCTCTCGATAAAGCGCACCAGATCGGCGGGCGCGATCGCCGTCGTGCGGTCGTTTTCGAGCGGGTGATAATTGAGCGGGTCCTGCGCGAGCATGCCCTTGTCGAGCACCACCCGGACGCGATGTTCGCGGTCGTTGATGAGCGCGAATGGCGTGACGCTGCCGGGCCTGACGCCCAGCACCTCATAGAGCAGATCGGCGTTGCCGAAGGAGAAGCGCGGCGCCTCGAGCGCCTCCGCCAGCCGCTTCAGATCGATGCGGCGCTCCTCGAGCGCGACGACGAGCCACAACCCGGCTTTTTTGTCTTTCAGGAAGAGGCTCTTGCAATGGCCGCCCGGCAGTTCGCCGCGCAAGGCGACCGCCTCGGCCACCGTGAAGACGGGCGGATGCGTGTAGGTCCGGTAGGCGATGCCGAGCGCGTCAAGGCGGGCAAACAACTCTTCCGGAGTGAGCGGCGGCGATCCCATGCGGGGAGCTTGCGGCCGCGTTCAGTGTCAACGCAACTGCTGGGCGCAAGCCCCGGGGCAAGTCCTTGCAAACCCCCTCCCCCGCTATGATATGGATTTCCCCGGATGCGGGTGTAGCTCAGGGGTAGAGCACGACCTTGCCAAGGTCGGGGTCGAGGGTTCGAATCCCTTCGCCCGCTCCATACACCAAAGAAACCGCCGTCCGGTTTGCGCGCTGCGTTGCGCGTCCTGCGGCGATCGGCCGGAAACCACGAAGCGATACTCCGCGTGTTCGCGTAATTCGCGGCATCGACCGGAAATTTGCCGAGGCTGTTAACCTTGCGCAATCGATTAAAAGGAGGGCTTTTCCGGCCTGATAAGCGCGTCCGCGACATTTGGCCTTGTCGGAAATGACCCGCTACTTACTGAAAGCAGTCGAATCCTTTGTCGCAACCCTCTAACATGGGCCGCGACGGGGACAGGGGGCGGCCCTCGGGATCGGTCAGCACATGCTTCGCGATTTTTTGACTTGGTGGATCGGACAGCTCGCCGACAGCATCCCCGAAGGGTGGCGCCGCTTTAGCCCGACCGGCGACGCCTTGGTGATCGCCCCGGTTGGTCCGCTGGCGAGCGGCGTCGAGACCGTTGCCGCCAGTCTGCGCCGCAATGGCAAAGAGACACCCCTCGGACGTTTTGGGATTGCCGGCAGCGGTCTTGCCGGCCTGCCGCGCCCCAACGGTAAGCCCGCGGTGCTGCAGCTGAGTGAAGCCGATGTGCTGCGCAAGACGGTGACGCTTCCGCTCGCTGCCGAACGGCACCTCGACCAGGTGCTCGCCTTCGAGATGGAGCGCGAGACCCCATTCCGCGCCGACGAAATCTTCTGGAACCACTCAGTGGCGCAACGCGACCGCCAGCGCGGGCAATTGTCGGTCCGGCTGCTGCTGATCCCGCGGGAGAACCTCAGCGCCTTGCTCGGCGCTCTTTCGCATGCCGGCATCTCGCCGAAACGAGCTGAGATCGGCCGCGACCAGGGCTGCTATCTGCCGCTCGATGCCGATGGCGGACGGCTCCATGATTCCAGCGGCGCAAGGTTCCTGCGCTGGCCGGCGGTTGCGCTCTGCGGCGGCTTGGCCGCGGCCGCGATCGCGATGCCGTTTGTCACCCAATCCTTCGCGATCGCTCAGCTCGATCAGAAAGTCGCCGCGGGGCGTGAGGCGGCTGCCGAAGCCGAAAGCCTGCGCCGCGAAATCGAGCATTTGTCAGGCACGGCCGATCTGATCGAGAGCGAACGGGACAAAGCGGGGCGACCGCTTGCCACTCTCGCAGCGCTCACAAGCCTGTTGCCGGATGACACCTTTCTGACGGAATTACAGCTGCAGCAGCAGAAAGTGATCATCAGCGGCAGGTCGGCAAGCGCATCGCGGCTGATCGGTGCGCTGGCCACCGGCAATCACCTGCGAAATCCGGCATTTGCCGCGCCGGTTACCCGGATCGAGGCAACTCGATCGGAGGTGTTCACCATCACCGCGGAGGTCGGACCATAACTGGGCTCCCAATCCTGCCGACCGGACGAACCGGGCAACTGCTCGCGCTGGCAATCCTGTGTCTTGTGCTCGCGACGGCGTACTTGCTCGTCATCGCGCCGGTTCTCGACCTGTATGCACAACGAAAGGCGACGATCGCGGACGAGGAAATGCTGCTCCCGCGCTTCGGCGTTGCCGCGGAACAGCTGCCTGCGCTGCGCGCAGCGCTGGCCGAGGCAAAGGCTGTCGCAAGCACCCGGAAGATCGCGCTCGACGGCGCCAGCGATGCGATCGCCGCGGCCAATCTCCAAAGTCATCTCGAAGAGCTGGCGGCAGCGGCCGGCGTGGAGATCGGCAGCAGTGAGGGGCGCGCGCCGGAAAACCGGGGCGCGTATCGGCGCATCGGTCTGCGCCTCGCGGTAAACGGCGAGTATGAAGCCGTGGTGAAGTTGCTCAGCGCGATCGAAACCGCAGCGCCGCCGCTCATCATCGCCAACCTGCAGCTGCACGGCGCGTTGCGCCCGCGTGCCGAGCCGTCGACAGCCAGCATCGACGCGGCTTTCGAGGTTTTCGGCTTCCGACGCATCGACACATCTGTCGCGGCGAAACAATGATCGATCGCGTGCTCGTTCTATCCCTGGCCGGCAGTGCCCTGTTCGGCGCGTTGCTGCTCTTGGAGTGGGACTCCGGTCAGCCCAGCGTCGAAAGCCCTGTCGTGATCGCGTCACCGCGACCGGCCGAGACGACGCCGCGGCGAATTCAAAATCCGCGGGTCGAGGAGTTGGTCGCGACCACGCTCAGCCGACCCCTGTTCTCCTCGACGCGGCGCCCGCGGGATCGGGCGATAGCCGGCCAGGCCGCGGATCCCGAGTTCCAATTGCGGCTGAGCGGCATCGTCATAGAACCACAGCGTCGTATCGCGATTTTCTCGAAAACGGGTGCCAAGCCGCTCGTCCGTTCAGAGGGCGAGACCTTGGATGAATGGCGGCTTGACAGCATCGGCCCCCGGGAAGTCACGTTGTCCGGTCCGACCGGCACCACGACGCTCGAGCCAAAAATCGATCCAAACATCACTCGACCGGCCCCGCCCCAACCCCAGCCGCAGGCTCAACCGCAAGCTCAAGCTCAGGCTCAAGCCGGGCGACCCGCCGTTAACCTGCCTCGGCCGCCGGTGGTCGCCGGCCGGCCCGGCGCGCCGGCTCCCGTTGCGATACCGCCGAGAGCGGTGCAGAATCCGCCAGTTCGGATGCCGAATGGTGTGCCAGGGCAGGCACCGGCGATCACGCCGCCGAGGCTGCAACGGTGAGGTTTGGTGTGGGGGTCGGGGGGCCGGTTGCGGCGCTGATGCTGTCGGCGCTGTTCGCGCTGACGGCGTGCGAGAGCACGCCGCGGCCCGCATTGACGCCGCTCGAGACGCCAACCGCATTGCAGGCGGCGGCGCCGCGGGTGAACAGCGCCCTCGGCGAGGACCGCAATCGCCTGCCCGTCTTCGAGTCGCGTGCGGTCGGGAAAGCGCCCGCCGTGCCTCTGCCGATCCCGACCGGCGCCGCCGAAGATGGCGAGGTGACGCTTACCTTTGTCGATACGGATATCCGCGAAATCATCCGGGTGATTCTCGGGGCGACGCTCAAACTCAATTACACGATCGATCCCAGCGTGCAGGGAACCGCAACCCTCGAGGCGGGAAGACCGTTGCCGCGTTCGGCCTTGCTGCCGACGCTGGAAACTCTGCTCAACCAGAACGGGGCGACGCTAAGCTACCGCGACGGCATCTACCGCGTTATGGCGCTTGGCCCTGGCGCGACCAGCAATATCGCGATTGGGCCGGCGGCGGTCGGATCGGGCGCGCAGGTGGTGCCGCTTCGCTATGCGGCGGCGAAGGATCTGGTGAAGGTGCTCGAGCCCTATGTTGCCGAGGGCGGCAAGATCACCGCCGACCAAGGACGCAACGCCTTGATCGTCAGCGGCGATCCCGCGGTGCGCCAGACCCTGACCGGGTTGATCAGCGCATTCGATATCGATGCGCTCGCCGGACAATCCTACGCACTGTTTCCGGCCGGCGACAAATCCCCGGACAGACTCGCCGCGGAACTCGAAAAGGCTCTTCGCATCGACAATGACGGTCCGCTTTCCGGCATCGTGCGCATCGTTCCGATGTCGCGAGTCAATGCCGTGCTCGTCGTATCGGCGCAGCCACGTTACATCGATGAGGCGCGGCGGTTTCTCGGGCTCGAAAGGCGGGTTGAAGAGGCGACGGCCCGCGGGTGGCACGTCTATTACGTTCAGAACGGGCAAAGCACCGATCTCGAAAACCTGCTGCAGCGGGCGTTCACCCCGCGCAATGTCAGCGCAACGGCGGCGCCCGGCGGGACTTTCCCGGGCGCGCAACCTTTGCGGATGACGAGCGGCGGCGAGGGCCTCGGCGGGGCTCCCGGAGCGGCGGGGGCGGCCTCGACAGGAGGACGTTCGGCCGGGGCGCGGAGCGCACTCGGAGGGGCGGAGCCGGGCGGCCCAGGCCCGACGGCTGGCGCGGCGGCGCGTGAGGGAGCCAATCCCGCCGCCGAAGCATTGTCGTCGGCGCCGAGCGACACAGGCGGGGCCGAGGCGGAAGACCGCATCCGCATCATCGCCAATCGGCGCAACAACGCGCTGCTGATCTATGCCACGCCAAACGAATATTCGATCATCGAGAGAATGCTGCGCAAGATCGATATCATTCCATTGCAGGTGCTGATCGAGGCGACGATCGCGGAAGTCACGCTCAACGACACACTCAACTACGGCACGCAGTTTTTTCTCGGTCATACGGTGTCGGGCACGCTGAGCGTTCCGGGGGCACCCGGTGTCATCCCGACGACCGGCGCGGTCAGCACAGTCGCCGGGATCCCGCCGCTCTTATCCTCTACTTTTCCTGGCTTCGTGCTGGCCAACGGTATTCGTGAGGTCATCAATCTATTGTCCAGCGTTACGCAGGTGAAGGTTCTGTCGGCGCCGCAGGTCATGGTTCTCGACAATGAATCGGCCCGGCTGCAGGTCGGCGAACAGGTCCCGGTGCTGACGCAAAGTCAGCAAAGCACGATCTCCGCCAATGCGCCGATCGTGAACAGCGTCGATTATCGCGATACCGGCGTCATTATGGTGGTGACGCCGCGGGTCAATTCGGGCGGCCTCGTCTCGCTCGACATCTCCCAGGAAGTCAGCGATGTCGCCACGACGTCAACCGGAAACATCAACTCGCCGACCTTCAACCAACGGCTGCTTCGGACGCG
>JBKOVT010000138.1:0-8932 GCA_046724035.1 Pseudomonadota bacterium
CGAGCACTGGGCCGACACCGACGTCTTGAATGCCAGCGTGCCGCCGAACCTGATCGGCCGGCATGAGCTGAACGGGCCCTGGGGCGAGCCCATCCCGGAGAAGTTCATGCACCACGCGGTCCGCTGACACATAGGTCGAAGCCACGCCCCCACCCCAACCCCCTCGCAAGCGGGGAGGGAGGATCGACGCGAAGCGGAGATCGGGTGGGGGCTTGCGGACGAGCGGCCAACTAGGAGCCGGCCATGAACACCTTTGTGCGATGCGGCAGTCTGTTCACCGGGCGTGAGGACGAGGCGCAGCCCGGCGGCATGCTGGTCTTTGACCGCGACGGCCGGCTCTCCTATTCCGGTCCCGAAGCCGGTGCGCCGGGCCGTGCGAAATCCGATCGGCTGATCAACCATTCCGGGCATTTCGTGATGCCGGGTCTGATCGATGTGCACACGCATCTCGCCTACGGCAATGCCAAGAGCGAGGAGGACATCGACCTCTACAGCCCGATGGAATTTCGCGCGCTGCGCGGCCTGTTCTTTGCGCAGAAGGTTGCCGCCGTGGGATATACCGCCATCTGCTCTCCGGGCGATGCCGGCCAGATCTCATTGTCGATCCGCGACGCGATCCGCGCCAGACTGTTCGATGGGCCGCGGGTCATGGCTGCCGGCCCCTATCTGACAACGCATCAGGGATTGACGGACTGGTATCCGACCTGGATCGGCGCGCCCGAGACGTCGATCGGCAAGCTTGTCACCAACATCAATGAGGCGATCGAGGAGGTGCGCCGCCAGGTCAAGAACGGCGTCGATTGCATCAAGCTCGCGCTCGACGGCATCCAGCGCCGTCCCGATGGCGAGCTGATCGCCGCCTTCACGCAGGAGGAGACCGACATCATCACCCGCGAGGCGCACCGCCTCGGCCGCAAGGTCATCTCGCACTCGGTTGGGCGCGAGGCGACGCTTTACGCCGCGCGCGCCGGGATCGACCTGATCTTTCACGGCTTCGATCTCGACGACGAGTGCATCGCGGCGATGCTGGAGAACAAGTGCTTCCTGTCGCCGACATTGACGCATCCCCGTAACCTGATCGATTTCACGCAGCCGCACGATCCGGCCGCGCAAAAGGGCCGGGTCGAGGTCACCGAGCGCCGCTATCGTCTGGGTTGCGCCAATCTGAAGAAGGCCAAGGCCGCCGGGGTGCCGTTTCTGCCGGGCACCGATAGCGGCTTTGCGATCACCCCTTATGGGGAGTGGCATGCGCGCGAGCTCGAATTGTTTGTCGACGATCTCGGCTTTACGCCGGCCGAGGCGTTGCGCGCGACGACCGAGGCGGCCGGGCGCTTTATGGAACATGCGGAACAGATCGGCGTCCTAGAACCCGGCCGGTTTGCCGATTTCATCGCGCTCGACGGAGCCCCGCTCACCGATATCGGCATCCTGCAAGACAAGCGCCGCCTGCGCGCCGTCTATATCGCCGGCCAGGAGTACCGGATGGCCGACCGGCCCTACGATCCGCGCAAGGTGACCGATTTTGCGCTGACCAACTGGACCGATCTCTACACGCAGGCGCGGGTCGCCGAATTGGGCGCCCGCCCGCGCCGCCTCGCCGCGGAATAGGCGCGGACGCGGCTTTCCGGTTCGCCCGATGCTCCAGGACATAGGCGGCGTCACGCGCGCTTGATCGCCGCCGCCATTGCCGCGCGCCCTGCGCGACCCGACATCAGAGCCGCCCGATCCGCGGGCCAGGAGTCAAACCGAGTTGGACACGCTTGCCCCTTCACCTCGGCGCGGCCGCGAGCGCGTTTGGGCGCTCGCCGACTGGCTGATCCGCGAGGGCCGCTTTCTGCCCGGCAACACCGAAGTGTTCGCCGGCTTTTGCGAACGGATCGCCGCAGCCGGCATCCCGATTGATCGCGTCTCGCTGCACCTTCGGGCGCTGCATCCGCAATACCGCGGCGTCGCGCGGACCTGGAAGCCAGGAGAGCCGATACATGAGCGGCTCATGGATCATGGCATCGAAAAGACCGCGATGTATCTTGAGAGCCCAGTGCACGCGGTCGCCGAGGCCCGCGAAAGGCTCGAATGGCGGCTGGATGGCAACCGGCCGCCGATTTATGAAATCCTTGAGGAGCTGCGGGGCGAGGGCTTTGTCCATTACGTGATCGCGCCCTTCGAATTCGAGGGGCTGGTGAACGCGATCTCGTGGGCGACCAAGCGGCCCGGCGGCTTCAGCCCGAGCGATCTCGAATTCCTGACGGAGCTGCTCCCCTATCTCACGGTAGTCGCCGAGACAAAGGCGCTGCACCGGTTCGTCGGCCACATGCTGCGGACCTATATCGGCACCGAGCCCGGCCGGCTGATCCTCGAAGGCCAAGTGCGGCGCGGTGATGTGACGACGATCACCGCGGCA
This sequence comes from Pseudomonadota bacterium, assembly GCA_046724035.1. Classification (GTDB taxonomy): domain Bacteria; phylum Pseudomonadota; class Alphaproteobacteria; order ATCC43930; family CGMCC-115725; genus DATARH01. The sequence continues at coordinate 2,402 of JBKOVT010000138.1, forward strand.
TTGATGCTGATCGATCTGCGTGATTTCACCATGATGTCGGACACGATGAACCCGCGTGCGGTGGTGCGGCTGCTCAACGACTATTTCGACGACGTGATCCCGCCCATCCGCGAGCATGGCGGCGAGGTTATGGAGATCATGGGCGACGGCGTGCTGGCGATCTTCCGCCGCGGCCCGACCGCAAACGCGAACGCCGCCGAAGCGTGCAGTGCCGCGCTCGCCGCTGCGAGAGAGGGTCTGGCCGCCATTGCCGAACGCAACCGCCGCGACGGCAGCCGGCCCGAATTGCGGATCGGTACAGCGCTGCATTACGGCACCGTCTCCTACGGCAATATCGGCACCGACGACCGGCTCGATTTCACCGTCATCGGCCCCGACGTCAACCTGACCAGCCGCATCGAGCGGTTGTGCCGCGAGCTCGACCGGGTATTGATCATGTCCGAGGCGTTTGTCGAGCACCTCGACCGTCCGGTGTGGGAGATCGGGGCCTTCGAACTGCGTGGCTTCCACAAGATGCAGCGGCTGTTCGAATTGCCCCCGGACGGGTGAGGTCAGATTATTCGATGACCTCATCGGCGCCGGCGAGCAGCGATTGCGGCAAATTCAGGCCGAGTGCCCGGGCCGTCCTCAGGTTGATGACCAATGCGGTTCTCGTCACCTGCTGCACCGGCAGATCGGCCGGCCTTTCGCCATTAAGAATTCGGGCAGCATAGGCTCCTGCCTGGCTGTATGCCTCCCGGCCGTCGCCGCCATAGCTCATCAGCCCCCCGGCTTCAGGATATAGCCGCGCCTGATAGATTGATGGCATCCGGTAGCGGAGCGCCAGCGAGGCAATCTGATCGCGGTGGGAGTTGAGGAAAGGATCACCGCCGATCACCAGACCGCCGGCGCGTAGCTGAGCTAGGCTTGAAAACGCCTTCTCGATATCGTCGGGAGTGCTGACATTCAGCACGTGGATCTGCACGCCAAGTGTCTCCGCTGCGCCTCGGAAATCGTTTGAGAGGGTGTTGGCATTGGGACCGGCCGGATTGAGGAGCAGGGCTATGGCTGTCGCCGTCGGGATCGCTTTGTAAAGCATTTCCAGCAGCTTTGGCCCCATCTCCACGTTCAATTGCGTGATGCCCGTGACATTCCCGCCGGGACGGCTAAGGCTAGTCACGAGACCGAGACGCACGGGATCGCCTATCGTGACGAAGACAACAGGGACGCTCGCTGTCGCGGCCTTCGCGGCCACGGCAGCAGGGGTTGTGGCGGAAACAATCACTCGTGCGTGGCGGTGCAGCAAATCCGCCGCCAGCGCCGGCAGCCGGTTGTAGTCGCCATTTGCCCAACGGTATTCGACCCTGACGTTACGGCCATCGTCATAGCCGGCCTCGCTCAGCCTCTTGCTAAAAATAGCCGTGTACTCCGCCCATGCCTCGGCAGTGGAGGCGCCGAGAAATCCCACCGTGGTCGGGTCCGTTCCTTGGGCATGAGCAACGAGCCGCCAAGCGGCCGTGGTGCCGGCAACGCCTAAAAAGTCGCGCCGTCTCACGCGATCATCTCGTCCGGACGGAGAAATTCCTCATTTTGCATTCGCCGACTCTGCTCGTCGCTGGTAAGGGCCCATGGGCGGGTTGCATACGCGATCTTGCACACCGTTGCATTCCAGTATGCGTCCTCCGCTCGGTTGGCTGAGGTTCGAGAACGGCTGAGTTTGCCACAAGGGACCCGAAGCTCATCTCTTGCCGCGAAAGAAGTGGCGCAACACCGCGCCGCCCTGCCGTTCCGCGATGCCGCCGTAGACCTCCGGCCGGTGATGGCAGGTCGGCTGCTCGAAAATGCGCGGCCCGTGTTCGACCCCGCCGCCTTTTGGGTCGTAGGCGGCGAAATAAAGCCGCCGGATCCGCGCTAGCGAGATCGCCGCGGCACACATCGGGCATGGCTCCAGCGTCACGTACAGATCGCAACCGGCCAGCCGCTTCGCGCCGAGCCGCGCGGCGCCGGCGCGCAGGGCCAGCATCTCGGCATGTGCTGTCGGGTCATGGTCCTGCTCGACCTGATTACCGAAAGCCGTAACCAAAGCACCGTTTTCATCGAAGAGCGCGGCGCCGACCGGCACCTCGCCGCGCTCGGCCGCCCGCTTCGCCTCGTCTAGGGCGAGCGTCATCCCGTCCGGCACTGAAGCCGCGGCTGTTGTCATCGGCGATTGCCGCCGAGCGCGGCCCGGCCTATGTCGTGATCTCGCATGACCAACAGCTTGCCACAGCCGGCCGCCGGCCTCACCCGCGATCGCCAGCCGCCACGGGGCGTCGCGTCGGAGCGGCTCGCGCCCCAACGGATCGCAAAGGTGCTGGCGCGCGCCGGGCTGTGCTCGCGGCGCGATGCCGAGCGCTGGATCGCCGAAGGCCGGGTCACGGTGGACGGAAAGGTGCTGACCAGCCCCGCGGTGACCGTCACGCCTGACAGCGACATCCGCGTCGACGGCAAGCCGCTGCCGCAGCCCGAACGCGCCCGTCTGTGGCGCTATCACAAACCGGCCGGGCTGGTGACCACGCATCGCGACGAGAAGGGCCGGCCGACGGTGTTCGCGGCGCTGCCGGCCGGGCTGCCCCGGCTGATCTCGATCGGGCGCCTCGATCTCAATTCGGAAGGGCTGCTGCTGCTGACCAATGACGGGGCGCTTGCGCGTCGCCTTGAACTGCCCGCGACCGGCTGGGTACGGCGCTACAAGGTGCGGGTGCATGGCGACATAGATCCGGCGCGGCTCGCCGCGCTGGCCGGCGGGATCACCGTCGATCGCATTTCGTATGGGCCGATCCGCGCTCGGCTCGAGCGCCAGCAGGGCTCGAATGCCTGGATCACGCTGTCATTGCAGGAGGGCAAGAACCGCGAGGTACGGCGGGTGCTCGAGCATCTGGGCTATCCCGTGACCCGGCTGATCCGCCTCGCCTATGGCCCCTTTCAGCTTGGACACCTCGCCCGCGGCATGATCGAGGAGGTACCGGGGAAGGTGTTGCAGGAGCAGCTCGGCGTTGGGGGCAAACGGGCGAGGGGGAAACATGCTCGAAAAACTATTCCGGCTTGACGAGAACCGCACGACGGTGCGGATCGAGATCATCGCCGGCCTGACGACCTATCTGACGATGGCCTACATCGTCTTCGTCAACCCGCTGATCCTGTCGGGCGCCGGAATGGATCGCGGCGCCGTCTTCGTCGCGACCTGTCTCGCCTCCGCTTTCGCGACGCTGCTGATGGCGCTCTTTGCCAATTATCCGCTGGCGCTCGCGCCGGGCATGGGGATGAACGCCTATTTTGCTTACACGGTCGTCAAAGGGCTGCACTACTCGTGGCAAGTAGCCCTCGGCGCGGTGTTCATCTCCGGTGTCCTGTTTTTGATCCTCAGCCTCACCCGCATCCGATCCTGGATCGTCGATGCGATCCCGCTATCGCAAAAGATGGCGATCTCCGCCGGGATCGGCCTTTTCCTCGGCATCATCGCGTTGAAGGAAGCCGGAATTATCGCGGCGAACCCTGACACGCTCGTGACCTTGGGCGATCTGAAAAGCCCGGCGACGCTGTTGGCCTGCGCCGGTTTTATCGTGATGGTCGCGCTCGATCGTTTGGCGGTGCCGGGCGCGATCATCATCGCGATCCTCGCGACAGCGCTCGCCGGCATCCTGTTCGGCGTTTCGTCCTTTGCCGGGGTCATTGATACGCCGCCGAGCCTCGCGCCGACCTTCCTGCAGCTCGATCTGCGCGGCGCGCTCGATATCGGCATCGCCACCGTTATCTTTATCTTTCTGTTTGTCGATCTGTTCGACAATACCGGCACGCTGGTCGGCGTCGCGCATCGCGCCGGGCTCCTCGACGAGCACGGCAAACTACCGCGCATCGGCCGCGTCTTCATCGCCGATTCGCTGGCCGCGATGGTCGGCGCGCTGCTCGGCACCTCGACTGTCACGAGCTATATCGAGAGCGCCGCCGGGGTGAAAGTCGGCGGCCGCACCGGGCTGACCGGCATCACAGTCGCCGGGTTGTTTCTGCTGACATTGTTTTTCGCGCCGCTTGCCGGCTCGATCCCGGCCTATGCGACAGCACCCGCGCTGTTGTTTGTCGCCTGTTTAATGGCGCGCGGTCTTGCCGAGCTCGATTGGGAGGATGTCACCGAATACGCACCGGCGATCGTGACGGCGTTGGCGATGCCGTTAACCTTCTCGATCGCCAACGGCATCGCGTTTGGGTTTATCGCCTATGCCGCGGTCAAGCTCTTATCCGGGCGCTTTGCCGAGGTGGGGCCGTCGATGCTGGCGCTCGCTGTCCTCTTCATCGTCAAATATGCGTTCTTCTGAGGGTCCGCGCGGGCTGCGGATTGTCGGCGGCGTGCATCGCGGGCGGCGGCTCGCCGCGCCCGCGGGTGAGACGGTACGCCCGACCAGCGACCGGGCGCGTGAAGCCCTTTTCAACATCCTGTCGCACGGCAGCTTTGCGGCGGGAGGACTGCCGTTCGCCGGCCGCCCGGTGCTCGACGCCTTCGCTGGCACCGGTGCGCTCGGCCTCGAAGCCCTGTCGCGCGGCGCCAGCGCCGTTGCCTTTATCGAGAACGGGCGCGACGCTCTCGCGGTCTTGCGCCGCAACATCGCCACGCTCGGCGAAGAGGACCGCGCTCACATCGTTGCCGGGGACGCGACCCGGCCGCCGCGCGCCGCCATGGTTTGCGCCGCTGCCTTCCTCGACCCGTCTTACCGGAGCGGGTTGGCCGGGCCGGCACTGAGCGCGCTCGCCAAGGCGGGCTGGCTGATGCCGGACGCGCTCGCGATCGTTGAGGTCGCGGCGCGCGAGGAATTCTCGCCGCCTGCCGAGTTCGCGCCGGTCGATGAGCGTGTCTACGGCGCGGCGCGGCTCGTGTTCCTGCGCTATAACGGAGCCGCAACCGGAGCTGAGCGATGACCGACCCTCTACCGCAGGTAACGCTTCCGAACGGCGAGCGCGTGCCGGCCTTCGGGCAGGGCACCTGGCATATGGGCGAGGACCGCCGCGGCAGCCCCGATGAGGCGGCGGCGCTGGAGCTCGGCATCGAGCTCGGCATGACATTGATCGACACCGCCGAGATGTATGGCAGCGGCCGCGCCGAGGAGATTGTCGCCGAAGCCGCGGCAGGGCAGCGGGATAAGCTGTTCATCGTCAGCAAGGTGTTGCCGTACAACGCCACGCGCAAAGGCGTCATCGAGGCCTGCGAGCGCAGCCTGAAGCGGCTCAAAACCGACCGCATCGACCTCTATCTGTTGCATTGGCGCGGCTCGGTGCCGCTGGCCGAAACGCTCGAAGCCTTCATGCGCCTGCAGCGTGACGGCAAGATCCGCCACCACGGCGTCTCCAATTTCGATCTCGACGATATGCAGGAATGGGTCGGGCTCGCGGGCGGCGAGACCGTCGCGGCCAATCAGATCCTCTTTAATTTGCAGCGGCGCGGACCGGAATGGGAGCTGATCCCGTGGTGCCGCGAGCGGCGGATCGCGATCATGGCGTACACGCCGCTCGGACAAGGCCGCATGCTGCAGCACAAGGCGCTCGGCGAAATCGCCGCCCGGCATAAGGCGACGCCGGCACAGGTCGCGCTGGCCTGGCTGCTGCGGCAGGACGGCATGATGGTGATCCCCAAGGCGAGCCGGAAGGAGCATGTCCGCGACAACCGCGCCGCGCTCGATCTGCGGCTGACCTCCGACGACGTTGCCGCGCTCGACCGCGCTTTCCCGCCACCCAAAGGGGCCACGGCCTTGGGTATGCTGTAGGTCCGGTGCCCCGGAGTAATCGAAGCCCAGGGGGCGCGCCCGGGTTGCCTTTGCCGTCGGTTGCTCCGCGCGGGTGTTGTGTCAGACTGGAGCGCCACTAGCCGCTGGGGGCCTTCATGGCCGATCTGACGATCTATCTCGGCAACAAGAACTACGCCTCCTGGTCGCTGCGCGCCTGGCTGGCGCTGAAGCGCACGACCGTCGCTTTCGACGAAGTGGTGGTGCCGCTCTATCAGCCGGGCAGCCGCGAGACGGTGCTGAAATATTCCCCCTCGGGCCGCTTGCCGGCCTTGAAACATGGCGAGCTTACGGTGTGGGACAGCCTCGCAATCTGCGAGTATCTCGCCGAGTCCTTCCCGACTTTCGACCTATGGCCAAAGGACCCAGCGATGCGCGCCGCCGCCCGCTCGGTCAGCGCCGAGATGCATTCCGGCTTTCCGGCATTGCGCCAGCATCTGCCGATGAACATCCGCTCGAGCTTCCCCGGCCGCGAGATCACGCCCGAGGTGCAGGGCGACATCAACCGGATCATGGCGATCTGGCGCGATTGCCGGATCCGCTGTGGCGAGGGCCGCGGCGAGTTTCTGTTCGGCCACTTCACGATTGCCGACGCGATGTACGCGCCCATCGCCAGCCGCTTCCGCACCTACAAGGTCGAGCTCGAGCGCGAAGCGGAAACCTACTGCGACACGATTATGGCGATGCCGGAAATGCAGGAATGGATCGCTGCCGCGCGCAATGAGCCGATGGTTGTCGAGCA
>JBKOVT010000020.1:0-3265 GCA_046724035.1 Pseudomonadota bacterium
GTGCAGCAGATGAACGATTTGCGCCAATACCCAGGCAGTCGTCGCCTGGGTTTCGCGTCGCGCGTCGGGATCCTCGCCCTGCAGGATCGGCTTGGTGAATTCGAGGTACCAGTCGCAGAACGTGCCCCACAGGAAATGATAAAGGTGATGCGCCGCCTCGTCGAAGCGATAGGTTTCAAGCGACTCCGTCACCGCCACCGCGCAATCGCGGGTCGCGCCCGCGATCCAGCGATTGACGGTCACGCGGCAGGAGCGCGGATCGAACTCCGGCGACCGGGCGCAGCCATTCATCTCGGCGTAGCGCGCCGCGTTCCATAATTTGGTCGCGAAATTACGTGAGCTTTCGACCCGGCTCTCGGCGAGCTTGATGTCGCGCCCGGGCGACGCCAGAGCAGCCAACGTGAAGCGCAGCGCATCGCAGCCATAGCGGTCGATCAGATCGAGCGGGTCGATGATGTTGCCGCGCGATTTCGACATCTTCTGGCCGCGCTCGTCGCGCACCAGCGCGTGGATGTAGACGGTGCGGAACGGCACATCGCCCATGAAATGCAGCCCCTGCATCATCATGCGGGCGACCCAGAAAAAGATAATATCGAAGCCGGTGACCAGCACATCGCCCGGATAATAGCGTGCCAGCTCCCGTGTCTTCTCCGGCCAGCCCAAGGTCGAGAACGGCCATAAACCCGAGGAGAACCAGGTGTCGAGCACGTCCTCCTCGCGGCGCAGCGGCACCGCCGCACCCAGCTTCGCGAGCGCCTCCTGCGCCGCTTCCTCTTCGCTCTCGGCGACAAATACCGTGCCGTCGGGCGCATACCAGGCCGGGATCCGATGGCCCCACCACAATTGCCGCGAGATGCACCAGGGCTGGATGTTGCGCATCCACTCGAAAAAGGTGTTCTCCCATTGCCGCGGCACGAATTGCGTCCGGCCGCTCTCGACCGCCGCGATCGCCGGTTTCGCCAGCTCGCCGGCGTTGCAGTACCACTGGTCGGTGAGCCAGGGCTCGATGACGACGCCGGAGCGGTCGTGATGCGGCACCATCAAGACATGGTCATCGACCCGCTCGATGAGCGCGGCGGCTTCGAGATCGGCGAGGACGCGCTTCCTCGCCTCGACACGGTCGAGCCCGCGATAGGCCTCCGGGACCGCATCGGTCAGATGCGCGTCGCGGTCGAAGATGTTGATCAATTCAAGGCCGTGCCGCCGCCCGACCTCGAAATCGTTGAAGTCGTGCGCCGGGGTTATCTTGACCGCGCCGCTGCCCATCTCCGGATCGGCATAGTCGTCGGCGACGATCGGAATGAGCCGGCCGACCAGCGGCAGGCGCACCGATTTGCCGACCAGGCCCGCATATCTCGCGTCTTCCGGATGCACCGCCACGCCGGTATCGCCGAGCATCGTCTCGGGCCGCGTGGTTGCGACGCTGATGAAGCGGCCGGGCTCACCTTCCACCGGATAGCGGATATGCCACAGCGATCCCTTGGTCTCGCGGTTTTCGACCTCGAGATCGGAGATGACGGTGTGCATCTCCGGGTCCCAATTGACGAGCCGCTTGTCGCGGTAGATCAGACCTTCGCGATACAGCGTCACGAAGACGCGCCGCACCGCCGCCGATAGCCCCTCATCCATCGTGAAGCGCTCGCGCGCCCAATCAGCCGATGCGCCAAGCCGCCGCAGCTGATTGATGATCGTGCCGCCCGACTCGGCCTTCCACTGCCAGACCTTCTCGATGAACTTCTCGCGGCCAAGTGCGTGTTTGTCGATCTGCCGCTCCGCGAGCTGGTTGGTGACAACGATCTCGGTCGCAATGCCGGCATGATCGGTGCCGGGCTGCCACAAAGCGTCGCGCCCGCGCATCCGCTCAAAGCGGATCAGGATGTCCTGCAATGTGAAGGTCAGCGCGTGACCCATATGGAGGCTGCCCGTCACATTGGGCGGCGGCATCATGATCGTATAGGGGCGCCTGCTGCTGTGCGGGTCGGCCGCAAAGCAGCCGGCGCGTTCCCAGGCGGCATAGTGCCGCGGTTCGACCGCATCGGGGCGGTAGGTCTTGTCCAGCATCGCTGAACCGTCCGTCAAAAAACCGTTATTCGGAAAACGCCGGAGAGAGCCCGCTGGCCCCCGGCAATGCCGGCCGCAGTTGGTGATGACAGGGGCTGATTGTCAATCGGCGGATTGGCAGACCCGGTCTGCTGCCCTGCGGCAGCGCGGGCCGATTATGCGCCGATACACAGTCAGGTCGGCCGTCAGTGGGCCAGCCGGCTTATTGGACCCCGGCCTCGTTGAGCGCGCGGGCGAGTTCGGCCTTGACCAGCCGCTCGATGATGTCCGGGAGCTTTTGATCGAGCCAGCCCTGCAACATCGGGCGCAGCAGCTCTCGCACGAGATCCTCGAGGGTACGCGCCTGGAGCCCCATCGGGAACTCCTCGGCGCGCCGCCGATCGCGCTGGATCGCGGCGAGCTGAGCGAAGGCGGTGGCCGCGGCATCCGAAATGAGCCGCTCGCCCGGCGGATGCGGCGGCGGCTCAGGAGCCGAGGCGACCGCCTCTATGCGGCGCTCCGGCGAAGGCGACGGATGTTCAACCGCGGGTTCCGAAGGCGGCTCGACGGGTGTGAGGCGGCGCACGGTTCCGCCTTCGCCAACCGCTTCGGTTAGTGTCAGGATCTCGGCTGAACGCGACGGGGTCGGAGCGGGCGCACTTTCCGGCTTCTCATCCTCCGCAATGATCCGTTGGATCTTTTGGAGGATTTCATCCATTGACGGTTCGGGCGTAACGCTAGCGTCCGACATGTACTTAACCTAATCCTGCGGCGCCCGCTTCGACAGGCATATCTCGGACAATTTGCCCGAAAAACCTTGCGATTAAGTTACTCTTTTAGCCCACCGCCAAAGCCCAGCCATTTGTCCTTAACAGCGCGGTAATGACGTTCCATGTCGTAAAGCTGCACGGGTAGCCGCAACTCTGGCGCGATGAGCCGGCCCGTCGCGGCCGCCAGGTTGAATTCGGCGAGTGCCGCGTCGTGCTGCGCGCCGACCAGCTGCGACTGCGTCGTGAATAGCTGCTGTTCCGAAATCAGGACATCGAGCACGGTGCGCGAACCGACGAGGGCTTCCTGCTGTATTCCTTCGAGGGCGATCTGCGCTGCCCGCACCGCGGCGCCGAACGAGGTGATCGCGGCCCGCGCCGATTGCAGCGTCTCCCACGCCTGGGTCGCCTGTTGCACCGCCAGCCGCCGGGCATCGTCGAGCTGGCCGCGCCGCTGC
>JBKOVT010000056.1:0-5736 GCA_046724035.1 Pseudomonadota bacterium
GTCAGAAGCGCTTGGGGGAATCCGGGCCCGCAGGGGAGACGGGACCGGGTCTAAAGAGGGCATGGCGCCCTCTCCGCTTCTGGAATCGGAAGATGGGGGCAGAGCCGCCATTCCAAAAATGCGAATCACGCATGCGTTCGAGGCAAAAACGCATATGCCGCGAGTGGAACTATTCCTTTTTTGGATTAAGCGGCGTGACGCTTTGCCGCAGTCCTCGCATTGGTTGCATGGCAGGCCTGCGAAAACGCGTCAAAGAGCGAACGCGAAAACGGGTTCTGCAGCGGTTTGTACTCCGGGTGCCACTGTACGCCGACGACGAATCGCGCACCGGGCAGGCTGACCGCCTCGATCTGCCCATCGGGCGCCATCGCTTCGACGACGAGCTTTGGCGCCGGCTGGTCGATTCCTTGGCCGTGCAGCGAATTGACCATGATCTCGGTCGTCCCGGCGAGCCGCGCAAACAGTCCGCCCGGGGTCAGCGCCACGGGGTGCGCCGGGCCATAGCGCTCCTCGTCCGATGTCATCGGTCCGCGGCCCGTGCGCTTGTGATTGAAGCGCTCCGGCATATCGAAGATCCGCTGGTGCAGCGTGCCGCCCAGCGCGACGTTCAACTCCTGGATCCCGCGGCAGATCGCCAGCACCGGCATGTCGCGGCGCACGGCCTCGCGGATCAAGGGCAGCGTCGTCGCGTCCCGGTCCGGGTCGTGCAGCGTGCCTTCCCGGCTGGGCGGCCCGCCATAATGGTGCGGCTCGACATTGGACGGGCTGCCGGTCAGCAGGATGCCGTCGAGCCGGTCGAGGATCGCGCCGCAATCGGCTTTTGGCCCGATCGCCGGGATCAGGACTGGCAGCCCGCCGACCGCGTCGATGACCGCGCTCGTGTAGCGCTCGTTGACGGTGTGGAAGGCGCGCTCGTGGATCGAACGCACGCAGCTCGGGATGCCGATCAACGGCAAGGTACGGCTAGGCATCTTTCTCGTCGCTCGCTCGCTATTGGGTCGGCGGCGTGAACAGGTACTGATACTGAAACAGCCGAGGATCAAGCGCTACGCCCGTCTGCACATCTGACAGGCTCACGGTCGTGCGCCGCCCTTGCTGGTCCACAACGGTCCATTGTCGCAAGGATAGTGGATTTTCGGTAAACACCATTGTCAGCGAGCCGAGATCGGGGTGCGCCGCCTCGACAACGGTGACGCGAATCGTGCCACCGCCCTGCTGAAACCCGGTCACGATGACATCCGGCCCAAAATTGACCGGGTCCTTCAGGATGAACCAGGCCGGGGTCGAGCGGAGCTCGATCTTTGTCGTCTGCTTTAGCTCCTTGTCCCATTGGTAGACAAAGCCGGCATCGGCCAACAGGGCGAGCGTCGCCGGGCGCTCGTATTCGAAGCGCATGCGCCCCGGCCGCGACACCCACAGCCGACCGCCGCTGACCCCGCCATTGGCAGCCGTCTGCTGAAAGCGCGCCGTCATCGTGCGGATGCCGTTGAGATAGCCGGCGATGCGCTGCAGCTCCGCGCTCTGCTGCGGCGTCAGCGCGACCGGCGGTGGCGCCGCGGCGCTCGCGACAACAGACAACAGCAGCAGGAACAGGGCCGCGACTAATCCGCGTCCCGGCGAAAGCCGGGACCCACGCTTCAGCCGCGCATGCGATCCCGGCGGTCGCCGGAATGGCAATCGAGGTCGTGCGGGAAGGAGAGTGCGGATCATAGTCGCCACATCCATGGAAACGGATGGCTATGAACCTTTATACCAGCCGCGCCTCCGCAACCATGCGTCACGAGGACTCAGGCCAGCCGCACCGTCTGGAGGTCCCGGCTCCTCCCCCGCGCGGCGGGGGAGGGGGACCACGCGAAGCATGGTGGAGGGGGCGCGCCTGCGCGGCGAAACCCGGCCAGCTGGCCCCCTCCGGCTCGCCTTGTTCGCCACCTCCCCCGCGCGGCGGGGGAGGAACCGTTATTCCGACTGCCCTACGGCGTAATCTCGATCGGCGTGCCGTCCGGCACCGCGTCCCAGATCTTGACGATCGCGATATTGCCGACCGAGATGCACCCCTCGGTCCAATCGCGCTGCCACGGTGGCGGATCGACCGGTCCGTACTCGTTCGGCAGCCCGTGCACAAAAATGGCGCCGCCGGGGTCGACGCCCATCGCTTGCGCCCGCGCGCGGTCATTCTCGTCCGGGTAGGAGACGTGAAGCGCGCGCGTATAGCGCGACTGCATCGATTTATAATCGATGCGGTAGACGCCTTCCGGCGTCTTCCCGTCACCCTGCTGCTGCTTCGGTCCGTAGGGCTGGGTCCCGAGCGCCACGGGAAATGTCGCGAAGGCTTTGCCGTCGCGCAGAAGCTCGAGCGTGCGCGTGCTCTTGTGCACGACAACCCGGTCGGCCATCAGCGGTGCCGGAGGCGCGGGCGGCGGCGCCTGCACGCAGGCCGCCATCATCGCCACGGCCGCAATCGCCAGCGCACGAAAAATGACGGAGAAAGCTGATTGACGCATAGCCCCCCGGCCCCTCGTCAAGATACGTCGTAGCCTACACCAATCATGGTTGAAAATTTCCTAATCGTGCTCGCCGTAGCTCTCACATGAGTTCGATGCGCGCACGATGACCGGGCGAACCGGCCAGACGCCCATCACGAGTTATCAGTGGCGCGCCGAGTTCTTCCGCCAGGGCGACGTAGGCGGCGTCGTAGGCTGAGAGGTTGTTTCGCAAATCCCAGACGCGCAGCAGCAGAGGGTCGTGCGGATACCGGTACAAAGGAAAGTCATCGAGATCAGCCAGCGCCATTCGGCCGCGGGGGTCATCGATCTCACCGCGCGCCGCATAGCGGCGGAGCGCGTGTGCCACTTCGATATCGAGCAGATGCGGCGCATGCAGCGTTTCGCCAGCGTCAAACAGCCGCCGTTCGATAGCGGCTGCGGCAGGCGTCCCGAGCAGCACCTCAACCACCGCCGAGGCGTCGACCACAATCATTCGCGCTCGCGCTCCGCACGTATAATCTCGGCGGGCTGGATCGACAACGTAACTCGGGGCCGCGTTTTCAAACGCGCGCGGAACTCGTCGATCGTCGGCCGCTCGGCAACGTGTCGGATTTCCTGAAGCAGGTAATCCGAAAGAGACATTCCTGCCAGCGCTGCCCGGGACTTGAGCCGACGGTGCAATTTTTCCGGCACGTTCCGGATCTGAATCATTACGCTCATGCGGTTAACATGGTCGCATGTGCGCTACATGTCAAGCTGCAGAACGGCAATGGAATTCAGCAGATTACCGGGGCGGCGGCGCGAGCACCTCGCGCTTGCCGACATGGTTGGCGGGGCTGACGACCCCCTCGGCTTCCATGCGCTCGATCAATCGCGCGGCGCGGTTGTAGCCGATCTGCAGATAGCGCTGCACAAAGCTCGTCGAGGCCTTGCGCTCGCGCGTGACGAGCGCGACGGCTTGGTCATATAGCGCATCGCCCGAGCCGCTTTCGTCCTCGCCGCCAAAGCCATCGAAGCCGCCGCCCGCGCCGTCATCCTCGGTGATGTCGAGGAGGTATTGCGGCTCGCCGCGCCGCTTCAGGAACGAGACGACGCGCTCGACTTCCTCGTCCGACACAAAGGGCCCGTGCACCCGCGTGACGCGCCCGCCGCCCGCCATGTAGAGCATGTCGCCGCGCCCCAAGAGCTGCTCGGCGCCGCCTTCGCCCAAAATCGTGCGGCTGTCGATTTTCGACGTCACCTGAAAGCTGACGCGCGTCGGGAAATTGGCCTTGATCGTGCCGGTGATGACATCGACCGACGGACGCTGTGTCGCCATGATCAAATGAATGCCGGCGGCGCGCGCCATCTGCGCCAGACGCTGCACCGAGGCTTCGATCTCCTTCCCGGCGACGAGCATCAGATCGGCCATTTCATCGACGACGACAATGATCATCGGCAATTCGCTGGCGTCGAACGGCTCTTCCTCGAACACCGGCTGTCCGGTCTCCGGGTCGAACCCCGTCTGCACCTTTCGCACGAGGCTCTCGCCCTTCGCCGCCGCCTCCTTGAGGCGCGCGTTGAACCCCTCGATGTTGCGCACGCCGAGCTTCGACATCCGCTGATAGCGGCTCTCCATCTCGCGCACGACCCATTTCAGGGCCATGACCGCCTTCTTCGGCTCGGTCACCACCGGCGCCAAGAGATGCGGGACGCCGTCATAGACCGACAATTCCAGCATCTTCGGATCGACCATGATGAACTTGCAGCGGTCGGGCGGCATCCGGTACAGGATCGACAGGATCATCGTGTTGATGCCGACCGATTTGCCGGAGCCTGTCGTGCCGGCGATCAATAGATGTGGCATGCGCGCGAGATCGGCGATGACCGGCTCGCCGCCGATATCCTTGCCGAGCGCCAGCGCGAGCCGGCCGGCATGCTTTTCATAAGCCGGCGAATCGAGGAGCTCGCGCAGATAGACGGTCTCGGCTTTCAGGTTTGGCAATTCGATGCCGATGACGGTGCGGCCGGGCACGACTGCGACGCGCACCGAGATGGCGCTCATTGAGCGGGCGATGTCGTCGGCGAGCCCGATGACGCGCGATGCCTTGATCCCGGGCGCCGGCTCCAACTCGTACAGAGTCACGACGGGGCCGGGGCGCACCTGCACGATTTGGCCGCGCACGCCGAAATCGTCGAGCACGGCTTCCAGCATGCGCGCGTTCTTGGAGAGCGCCTCCTCATCCACCGTCTCGGTGCGGGTGGCCGGTGCTTTCGTCAAGAGGCTCAGCGGCGGCAGGATCGGTTCGCCGTCCAGCGCCAGCCCCGGCTGCTGCTCCTGCGTCGCGCGCTTCCCAGGGGGAGCCGGCTTTGCCCGCGGCATGACAAAGCGCACGAGGCGCCCCGGCATACTCTCCGGTTCCTCGGTTTCCCTCGCAGCGGCGATCGGCGGCACGAGGCCGAGCTTGGGCTCGCGCCTGGTCGGCAATGGCGTGACGCGCGGGTCGTTGCGCGGTTCAGCGGTGGGCTTGCGGCTGACGACGGTTTGAAACGAGGCCGCCTTCGGCCCCTCCTCGATCGCCCGCCGCGCTGTCCGCCAGTCCTTCCACATCCGCCCGCCAAAGGCCGCGGCAGCCACCGTGCCATGCCCCGAGGCGCGGGCAAGCCGCGCCGCGCCGCGGCCGGCGCCGCCGCCGATGACGCGCCAATCGCCCGGCGAAAGGCCGATGATCGACAGCAATAAGAGGGCCACGAGCGCCGCCGCCGCCATCGCGACCGGCAGCGCCAACGGTGCCAGACCCACGCTTGTCATCAGCCGCAGCAGGGCCCAGCCGACCGCGCCCCCGGCGCCGGCGGGCGGCCCGCCGGGGATCTGCAAGACGGAGCAGGCCAAGGCGCCGACGATCAGCGCCGCGCCCAGCATGGCGAGGCGCCGCGCGAAGCGGTGCACCGGCCGGCGCAGCATCAGGCGGAACGCCCAGCCCAACAGCACCGCCGGCACGAGGTAGCCGGCAAAGCCGACGCTCTGCATCAACAGATCGGCGATGACCGCGCCGTCATAGCCGAGATAATTGCGCGGCGGTGCGGCGACGGCGGTATCCAGCGAGGCGTCGCCCGGGAAATAGGTCAACAACGCCAAGGACAGCAGGAGGGCCGCCAAGACCAGCAGCGCGCCCAGCGCTTCGAAGACGCGGTATTTGACGCCGCTGAGGACGTCGCCCCAGAAGCGCACGCGGCCGCCAAAGCCGCGCATCGCCAGCTGCGCCGATCGGGC